>JAEEUR010000067.1 GCA_016290595.1 Lachnospiraceae bacterium
TCATCACCCCGACGCAGGGAACGTATCTGCTAAATGCATATTCAGTTCTCAAGGTACCCGAGAGAGAAAAGACCCTCTCAACTGGTAGCCAACGAGAACCCCCCTATCGTGCTAAAAAATCAGCCGATTTTTAAAAATAATTTTTCAAAGGTTTGAATGGTGATCCGCTTAAGAAAATAAATGCGACGGATATAAATGCGTAGGCTTGTGGGACAAAATAATAAGGAGTAACTATGTCAGTTACTCCATCGCACATGAGTTATGGACTTTGTTGTTGACTCAACAAAAATGAGCACAAATATAAAAAACTGCCGACCTTTCAAATATGACGCTATATCGTCATATTTTGATGGTCGGCAGTTCCTAAAAAAGTGCGTGCCTGAAGGGATTCGAACCCCCGACACACGGCTTAGAAGGCCGTTGCTCTATCCTGCTGAGCTACAGGCACAGGCTTCGCTTCGGCGTTTTCGCCAAAGCCGATCTATAAAAAAATCCCACCGATGGCAGGATAGTCGGGGCGACAGGATTCGAACCTGCGACCTCCCGGTCCCTAACCGGACGCTCTACCAAACTGAGCCACGCTCCGAAGCATTAAAAGGATAGCACAAGACTTTTGTATTGTCAATCCTTCCGGGAAAAAAAGTCCGATTTGCCGTCCCGCCCGAAGACGGGACGGCAAATCGATCGCGCAGCATCAGGCGCTGAGTTTGTCCTGCGCCAGCTTGGCCAGATCGGCGAAGCCCTGCGCATCGTTGACGGCCATATCGGCCAGGACCTTGCGGTTCAGCTCGACGTTCGCCAGCTTTAAGCCGTACATGAAACGGCTGTAGGACAGGCCGTTCAGGCGGGCCGCCGCGTTGATACGGGCGATCCACAGGGAGCGGTACTGACGCTTCTTCTGCTTGCGGCCGGCATAGGCGGTGCTTAAGGCCTTCATGACGGTCTGCTTCGCAACTCTGTACTGTTTGGATCTGGCGCCGCGGTAACCCTTCGCCAGCTTTAATACGCGGTTATGTCTCTTTCTTGCTCCGAGAGCCCCTTTAATTCTTGCCATTGTACTCGACCTCCTTCTTTAGTAGGGCAGAATGCGCTGCATTACCTTTGCGTTGGTCGGATCGGTAATGGTAGCTTTGCGCAGATTTCTCTTACGCTTGGTCGACTTCTTGGTCAGGATATGGCTCTTGTAAGCCTTCATTCTCTTCAGCTGGCCCGTACCGGTCTTGTGAAACCGCTTGGCAGCAGCTCTCTTTGTCTTCATCTTCGGCATCTGAGTGTCCTCCTAATGATTAATCTACTTCTTCTCGCTGAGTATGACGATCATGCTGCGCCCTTCCATTTTAGAGGGCTTGTCCACCACCGCCACGTCGCTCAGCTGTGCCACGAACTCGTCCAGCACGTGCTTGGTTTCGTTGATGTGGCTCATCTCACGGCCGCGGAAACGGAGCGATACCTTCACCTTGTTTCCTTTTTCGAGGAAACGGCGGGCAGCGGAAGCTTTGGTCTTTAAGTCGTTGTCATCGATGTTGGGGGATAAGCGAACCTCCTTGAGCTCGATGACCTTCTGCTTCTTCTTGGCTTCTTTTTCCTTGCGGGCTTGTTCGTAGCGGTACTTGCTGTAATCGATGATCTTGGCAACGGGCGGCTTGGCCTGCGGCGCGATCAGAACCAGGTCCAGTTCCTCTTCCTCCGCCATACGGAGAGCCTCGTTCAGGCTCATGATGCCGATCTGCTGTCCGTGACTGCCGATAACGCGCAGCTCTTTGTCTGTGATCTGATCATTGATCAATAATTCGGTTGCGATGGTAAACCTCCTCTTGCATGTCGCATAAAAAAAGCGGACGCAGCGGTCCACTCTCCGGGCTTAATAAGCCCTTACCGAAAACCCGATGCACCCTTTGTGATCAGGTGAGAGTGTAACTCTGCTTTAAATAAATTGCTGGATGATAGTAACACGCCGCAGCAGGCTTGTCAAGCGCTTTTTCCGTCTTTTTTGCGTTTTTTTGCGCCGTTCTCCCGTTTTTTCGCGGAGGGCGGAGGAAAGGCGGCTTCACTTCCGCCTCACTCCTCTTTCACGTATTCGACGGGCCCGGTCGCCTTGTCCACGTAAAGGATGCCGTCCAGATGGTCGTTCTCGTGGCAGATGCAGCGGGCCAGCAGCCCCTCCGCTTCCAGCGTGAACTCCTTCATGTCCTTGTCCAGCGCACGGACCTTCACCCATTCCGGACGCGGCACGGGCGCGAAACGGCCCGGGATGCTCAGGCACCCCTCGCTGTCCGTCACTTCGCCGCGCGTTTCCAGGATCTCCGGATTGATGAAGACGTAGGGCCGGGGCTCCAGCGTCTCCGGATCGCCGCAGTCGATGACGAAGAGGCGCTTTAAGATGCCGACCTGCGGCGCGGCAAGGCCGACGCCGTTGTCGTCGTACATGGTCTCAAACATGTCGGCGATCAGCTGGCGGATGCGCGGCGTCATTTCTTTGATCGGCTTGGAGTGCTTGCGTAAAATATCGTCTCCCATTTCGCGGATGGTACGGATTCCCATGGTAATCTCCTCTTTAAACAATTACACCTCATCCGGCCCTTCGGGCCACCTGTCTTCGCTTTGCGCCCTCAAGGGGAAGGCTAGAAGATGTCGGTCTGGATACGGACGCCGCCGGTCTCGCGGGTCAGCTCCTGTATTTTCAGCAGCAGCGTCCGGTCCGGATGCTTCACGAACATCACCTGCCGGTAAACGTCCTGGACCTTGCTGCGGAAGGGGGCCGTGGGGCCGATCAGAACCGCCCCGAGCGGTTCGAACGCGCGGCGGATCCGCTCCGCCAGTCCGGCGGCGAAGGCCTCGTTCTCAGCCTCCTCCGTCCCGCTCACCCCGACGGCAAGCATAGCACCGGCCGGCGGATAATGCAAGAGTTCCCGGCGGGGAAGTTCCTCCGCGTAGAAGGCTTCGTAGTCCTGCGCGGCGGCGGTCTGCACCGCGTAATGCTCCGGACTGTAGGTCTGGATGACGACCTCTCCCGCCAGCGCTCCTCGCCCGGCCCGGCCGGAGGCCTGCGTTAGAAGCTCAAAGGTCTGCTCCGCCGCCCGGTAGTCCGAACTGTAGAGCGAAAGGTCCGCTGCCAGGATGCCGACCAGCGAGACGCGGGGAAAGTCGTGGCCTTTGACGATCATCTGCGTGCCGACCAGGATATCCGCGCCCTGGTGGGCGAAGGCGGACAGGATCCGGCTGTGGCCCTCCTTGCCTTTCGTGGTGTCCGCGTCCATCCGCAGGACCCGGGCTTCGGGGAATTCCTTCCGGACGATGCTCTCCACCTTCTGCGTGCCGGTGCCGAAGGCCGCCACATACGGGGAGCCGCAGGACGGGCAGCGGTCCGGGAAGCGGACGGAAAAGCCGCAGTAATGGCAGCGCAGGAAGCCGTCCCGGTGATAGGTGAGGCCGACGTCGCAGTGCGGGCATTTCAGAGCCTTGCCGCAGGAGCGGCAGGATACGAAGCCCGCGTAGCCCCGGCGGTTCAGGAAAAGCATGATCTGCTCGCGCTTTTCCAGGCGTTCTTCTATCTTTTCGCGCAGGAGCCGGCTGAAGACGCTCTTGTTGCCCGCCTTCATCTCCTCTCGGAGGTCCACGACCCGGACGGCCGGCAGTCTGCTTTCGGGTACGGCGCGGGCGGGCAAGCGCAGCAGCTGATACCGTCCGTTCTGCGCCTTGTAGAAGCTCTCCAGCGAGGGCGTGGCGCTGCCCAGCAGCAGGGAGGCGCCGCTTAATTCGCAGAGCTTCTCCGCGACCTCCACGCTGTGATAGCGGGGCGAAAGCTCGCTGCGGTAGCTCTCCTCATGCTCCTCGTCGATGACGATCAGCCCCAGCCGGGGCATGGGCGTGAAAAGCGCGGAACGGGGACCGATGACCAGGTCGATCTGCCCCTTCTTCGCTTTTTCTACGGTTTCGTATTTCTCGCCGGCGGACTGCCGGGAGTTGATGACGCCGATCCGGTCGCCGAAGCGGGCGTAAAAACGTTTTAGGTTCTGCCAGGTCAGGGCGATCTCCGGGATCAGCAGGATGACCTGCTTCTTTTCCGCCAGCAGCTGTTCGATGACCGCCATATAGACTTCCGTCTTGCCGCTGCCGGTGACGCCGAAAAGAAGGCCGGGGCGGTTTGCGCCCTTCCGTTCCGCCAGGACCGCCTGCACGGCCGCCGTCTGCGCCTCGTTTAAGGTTGGGGCGGCCTCCGGAGAAATATCGCTGAGATCCGGCCCTTCGACCTTTGCTTTTCCGCGCTTCGATGCCTTTTTGACCGGCAGGACCGTCATCAGGGCCTGATTCATGGTGCAGCCGTAGCGCTCGCGCATCCAGGCGGCGAGCGCCATCAGCCTGTCCTCGACGGCGGCGCTCTTTTTCGAAAGCCCCGTCAGGGGCAGGATCTTATCCTCCTCTATGGCCGGCTCGTCCGACAGGCCGACCACAAAACCGCTGATGCTCCGCCGGTTAAAAGGAATATCCACCCGGCTGCCCAGGCGGATACTCTCCCGCAGCTCCTCCGGGATCCGGTACTGAAAGCTCCGGTCCAGGTCAGAAGCGGAAATATTTACAATTACATCGGCGTAAATCGGCAATTTATTTCCTCAGTTTGTGAATTTTTCTTCTTTCTTCAGGGCTTCCCGGACGAGATCCAGCCGCATGCCATTGGAGCCTTTGAGAAGCACCACGTCGCCCGGTGCAGCCAGACGGGTCAGCCTTTCGACGGCTTCTTCCGTCGTATCGCAGTGGAAAACGGGACGGCGGGCCTCGATCAGCGGCCGCTCCAGATTCCGGATCAGCGTTCCCATCGTGATGAAAAGATCGATCCCCGGCAGCGCCGCCGCGTACTCGCCCACTTCCCGGTGCATGGCGGCCTCCTCCGGCCCCAGTTCCAGCATGTCCGCCAGCAGCGCGATCCTTTTGCCGCCCTTTGCCTTTTCCAGCACGGCCAGCGCCGCTTTCATGGACGGTGGCGCGGCATTGTATGAATCGTCTATGAGCTTCAGGCTGCCGATCTGCACCCGCTCCAGCCGGCGGGAGAAGCCGCCGTACTGCGACAGGGCCGCAGCCGCCTTATCGGGGCTGATGCCCTCGGCCCAGGCGGCCGCCAGCGCGGCCAGCGCGTTCATGACGTTGTGGATGCCGGGGATGGAAAGCCGGACCGGAACCGTCCGCCGGCCGCCGGCCGGGACCTTGAAGCAGGCCGTAAAGCAGACGTACTCCCCGTCCCGGATATCCTCTGCGTACACGTCCATATCCGGATGCAGGCCGAAGGTCAGAACGCGGCAGGGCAGGCTCTTCTGGTACGGGATGAGCAGAGGCTCCTCACCGTTCAGGACGGCCGTATCCTCCGGGCCCAGATCGTCCGCAATATGCATTTTTTCACGGCAGATCCCCTCGCGGCTGCCCAGATGCTCCATGTGCGCCACGCCGATGTTGGTCACGATGACCGTGTGGGGCTGCACTATGTCTACCAGCAGGCGCATTTCGCCGGGATCGCTGATTCCCATCTCCATGACCGCAAAGTCCGCGTCGTGGTTCATATGGCAGAGCACCACCGGCAGGCCGATCTGGCTGTTCATATTTTTCATGCTGCCGGTAACGCTCCCGCCGGCGGACAGCGCCGCCTTGGTCAGCTCGCGCGTGGTCGTCTTGCCCACGCTGCCCGTGATGCCGACCACCCGGCCCTTAAACAGGCGGCGGTAATGCTTGCCCAGCGTTTCCAGCGCCTGCTGCGTATCCTGCACAAAAATATACGGACGGGTGCCCGTCACCTTTCCCCGGCGGGAGGTCAGCGTCGCGGCGGCGCCGTTTTCGAAGGCGCTGTCGATATAATCGTGACCGTCCACCCGTGCGCCGATCGTGGGAACGAAGAGATCGTCCCCCTGCATGCTGCGCGAATCAAAGCTCACGTGGCGGATCACCGTCTCCGCGTCGCCGCAGAGCAGGATCCCGCCGACGATCATGCAGATCTCACGAACCGTAAGTTCCATCTTACTCCTTCCAGCCCAGTTCCTTTAAGGCCGCTTCTATTTCCTCCCGGTCAGACCAGGGATATTTGATGCCTTTCACCAGCTCGTAGTCCTCCTGCCCCTTGCCGATCACCGCGATAAAGTCGCCCTTCCGCGCGTTCCGCAGGGCATAGCGGATGGCCTCGTGCCGGTCGGCGATATCCACGGCAGGCGTTCCGGTCGGGTCCAGATAGACGTGGATGTCGCGGAAGATGTCCTCCAGCGGCTCACACTCCGGGGTCTGCGAGCTTAGGATGCAGAAGTCCGCCAGCCTTCCGCAGGCCTCTCCAAGCTCCTGCCGGCGGACCTGCGCCCGGCCGCCTTCCGCGCCGAAGATGACCACGATCCGGCCGGGATCGTAGTCCCGCAGCATGGTAAAGAGCGCCGTGGCGGAGATGCCGTTGTGCGCGTAGTCGATCATGACGGTGGCGAAATCGCTCGAATAAACGACCTCCACGCGGCCCGTGACGCGGATATCCGCCAGCGCGGCGCGGATGGCCTCCGGCCCGATGCCGAGCAGCCGGGCCGCCGCCGCCGCGCCTAAGGCGTTGGCCACGTTGAAGTTGCCCGGCATGCCGATAAAGACGTCAAAGCTTTCCTGCGGGCCCGCGAAAACGGCCCGGGTCCCCAGTCCGCCCTTGCGCTTCTCAAAGCGCAGATCCGAAGCCTTGTAGTCCGGATAGGTGTAAGGGTTCGAGTCCCTCAGTCCGAAAGTGTTGATCTGGCAGGTGGCCGCCTTTAAGAATTCCGGCAGCTTTTCGTCGTCCCGGTTGAACAGGCCGACGCGGCAGCGGGAAAAGAGCTTGGCCTTGTTGGCCAGATAGTCCTCGAAATCCGGATGCTCCAGCGTTCCGATATGGTCCGGGGAGATATTCGTAAAGATGCCGAGATCGAAGTCGATCGCGTCCGCGCGGTGATACTTGATCCCCGTCGAGGAGACCTCCATCACCAGATAGCGGCAGCCGGCCTCCACCATCTCCCGCGCAAAGCTCTGCGTGTCGTAGGGCTCCGGCGTGGTGTTGTGGGAAGCGAAAGTCCGCTTGCCGGTGCGGATCTCGTTGGTCCCGATCAGACCGGTCTTATACCCGGCGGCCTCCAGGATGGCAGCCAGCATGTAGGAGGTGGTCGTCTTGCCCTTGGTGCCCGTGATGCCGATCACGGTCAGCTCCTCGGTCGGATAGCCGAACAGGGCGGCGGAAAGATACGCCAGGGCTTCGCGCCCGTCCTTAACCTTCAGGACCGTCTGTCCGCCGGCCGCCAGCGCTTCCCGCGTTTCCTCCGGCAGCTCCTCCCAGTCCTTTTCGATGACGACGGCTGCCGCACCCTTCTCCGCCACCTGCTTTAAAAACTTGTGCGAATCCGTGCGGAAACCGTTGATGGCGATAAACGCCGTCCCCGGTCCGGCCTTCCTGGAATCAAAGACCACGTCCGAGATCTCCGTGTCAAGAAAGCCCCGAACGAGTGTAAAATCAATGCGTTCGGTGAGTTTTGAGAGTTTCATAGCCTACCTCCCAGTGTCAATCTTATTGCTACCCAATCCGCCGAGCCGGCCGGACAAGTTTTTCGAACGATTTAGCGAAGCGACTAGTGAGAGCTAGCGGGGCCCTTGAAAAGGGGCACGCGTTCTCAGAAAAACTTCGTACCGGCGGCGAGGCGTAGTTTTTAATACCCGTTGTCCCGCTTCCAGTCCTCGAACTGGCCGCGGTCCAGAAGGATCTGCCGCGCCTTGGTGCCTTCGTCCTTGCCCACGATGCCGGCGTCTGCCAGCTGGTCCATGATCCGCGCCGCCCGGTTGAAGCCGATGCGGAAGACCCGCTGCAGGTTGCCGATAGAGGCCTTTTCACTGTCGATGATATATTCCGCCGCCTTGAGGAACATCTCATCCCGCTCGTCTTCGACGGGATGCTCCCGCTCCGCGGGATCGTTCAGCCAGGTGTAGCTCTGCTTCTTCATCTGCTCTTCCGTCACGGCGCCCTGCTTCTTCCAGAAGCTGGTCACCGCCTCGATCTCCTGGTCCGTCACCCAGCAGCCCTGGACGCGGATGGGTTTCGCGTAGCCGGTCGGATAGAACAGCATGTCGCCGTGGCCCAGGAGCTTCTCGGCGCCGTTCATATCCAGGATGGTGCGGGAGTCCAGGCCCGAGGCCACGGTCAGGGCCACGCGGGACTGGATATTGGACTTGATCAGGCCGGTGATGACGTTGGCCGTAGGTCTTTGCGTCGCGATGACCAGATGGATGCCGGCCGCCCGGGCCAGCTGTGCCAGGCGCACCACCGCCTGCTCCACGTCCTTGGACGCCGTCATCATTAAGTCCGCGAACTCGTCCACGATGATCACGATCTGCGGCAGGACCTCGCGGTCACTGTATTCCTCCGGGTTCTCCCGGATCTTCGCGTTGTAGCTCTTGATGTCGCGCACGTTCAGGTCCGCGAACTTCTTGTAGCGGCCCGTCATCTCCTTGACCGCGCCGTTTAAGGCCTCCGCCGCCAGATTCGGCTCCGTGACCACGGGGATCCTCAGGTGCGGGATGCCGTTATAGTCCACCAGCTCGACCTTCTTCGGGTCCACCATGATCATCTGCACCTCTTCCGGCTTGGCCCGGTACAGGATGCTTAAGATCAGGGAATTTAAGAAGACGGATTTGCCGGAACCGGTGGTGCCGGCGACCAGAAGGTGCGGCATCTTCGCCAGATCCGCCACGATGATCTGTCCGCCGATATCCTGCCCGACCGCAAAGCCGATCTTGGAACTCATGCGGTTGAAGGGCTCGCTCTCCAGGATCGTCCGCAGATACACGGTCTGCTTTTCCGGATTCGGGACCTCGATGCCCACGGCGGATTTGCCGGGGATCGGCGCCTCGATGCGGATCTCGGCCGCCGCCAGCGCCAGCTTGATATCGTCCGCCAAAGCGGAGATACGGCTGACCTTGACGCCCATCTCGGGCTTTAATTCATAACGGATGACGGACGGGCCGCAGGAGACGTCGGTCACACTGACCTCCACACCGAAGTTGCGGAGCGTCTCCTCCAGCAGGTCGGCGGTCTCCTTCAGGGTGCTTTCCTTTATGGCGTTGCCGGGCTTTCCCTTCGCCAGAAGGTTGATGTTCGGCAGCTTGTATTCTTTTTTCGGCGGTTCCTGAGGCTCCGGCAGGGAGGTTTCCAGCGGAAGCCGGCCCTGCTGCGGCACGGCCGAAGCGGTGCGCGGCGTCCCCGAGGCCGGCCTTGTGAGGACCTTCCCCTGACTGCCGCTCGTATTTTTATCGCTGTCCTGACGGAAAATGGAATCGTCGCGGATCTTCCTTAACTGCTCGCGGGGATCCTCCCAGCTGAGCTCCTCCTCGTCCGGTCCGTCCGGCGTCTGAGGCGCGGCAGGCGTTTTCTGCGGACTCAATTCCAGCAGCTCGCTGCTGTGCAGGATCTCGTCCATGTCGGAAGCAGGCGTCTCGGGTTTGGCCGGAGCCGGCGTTTTCTCCTCCTCGCGCGGCATGTAGCGGATCCTGAGTTCCGGCTTCTTTGCGGCCTTTCGGCTCTGGTCGTATTCCGAGAAGGCGTCCTCCAGATCCGGTCTCTTCACCGGCTCGGGGGTCGTTTCCGGCGCGCTGAAGGCCGGCGCCGTCGGCTTTTCCTCCGGTTCCTTCTCGGCGGCGGGCGCATAGACCGACACGCCCTTGCGCGTCCGGCTGTCGGCGGTCAGGGCCGGATTGCGGCGGCTGATCTTCGGCGCGCTCTTTTCGTCGTCCATCTCCACCAGCTCGCTTAAGGTACGGTTCTCTTTTTTCACGCCGACCGCGTGCTCGTCCATCTCCTTAAGGAGCTGGTCCAGCTTCGCGCCGGCCGGAAGCACGGGTCCGGCAGAGGCCGCATCCGTCTTCGGCTCCAGATCCAGGCTCATCTGGCCGTCATCCGGGCGGGCCGCCTTGTCGGCCGCCTTCCGGATCTCGTTTTCCTTCTTATTCTTCCGGGCCGTTCCCAGGAAGGTATCGGCGATCTTCTCCGAGATCCCCCTGGAGGCCGGCGCCGGCGTTTCGGGCTTTACCTCGTCCAGGCGGATCGTATTCTCCTTCTGCAGGCGCTTGCGCGCTTCCATCCGCGCGTCCAGCTCCTTTAAGATGGCGTCGCGGTTGGCCTCCGCCTCCCGCGCCTTCTGTTCGCGCTCCTCGGCCCGGCGCATCAGCCGCTCCTCCGAACGCTTCTCCGCGATCAGGCGGCGCTCTTCGCTCTCCGCCCGGTAGCGTCTGGTCTCATCCTTGATGGCGTGCGCCACCTCGCGGCTCCGCAGGCCTAACGGCGTCAAAATGGCGCGGCCAAGGGTCAGCACCAGCCCCGCCAGGAAAAGGATGAACAGGATCACGTAGCTGCCGAGCTTTCCGAAGGCGCCCAGGAACATCTTGCACCAGAAGCCTCCGAAAAGGCCGCCGTGCAGGCGGGTCCCTTTGCCGACGGCATAGTAATCCTTAAGGCTCCGCAGCAGCACGCCGTCGCAGCCGATCATCTCCGCCAGGGCGCAGAGGAAGCTGAAGGTCAGCAGGGCCAGCAGGATCCGCAGCCAGGTGTTGAGCGGATACTTTTTCATATTGACCATGCCGAAGGCCGTCAGGCCCAGCAGCAGGAAAGGAAAGAGATACGCCATGCTGCCGAAAAGCCCGAACTGGAAGGACGCCAGAAAACTGCCGACCCGCCCGATCAGTCCCAGCAGGCTTAAGAACAGCAGCGCGGCGACCCCGATATAGAGCATGAGCCAGAGATCCCGTACGACCTGGTCGTTCTTCGCGGCGGCCTTCTTTTTGCCGCTGCTGCTGCGGGCGCTGCCGCTCCGGGTGCTGCTCCCGCTGCGGGAAGTGCTTTTCGCGCTCCGCACCGCGGGCGAGCTTTTATGGCCGCTCCGTACCGCCGAACCGTTTTTTCCTTTCGTCTGAGATGTTTTTTTCTTCGTGGTAGAACTTGCCAAAATCCAACCTCCGTTATATTATGTGCATAGTTGGTGTTATTATAACTCACTTTTCCGTTTTTGAAAAGAGTTTTTCCGTTTTTCCGACCGTTTGTTCGGGTAGCCCTTTTTTTCGGAGGCTGCAACAAAGCGGCCCCGCCCGTTGTTTTATGGTTGACGAAGCTTTTCGTCACGGAAACGAAAGATCCTGAAAGGAGTATCTGTCTCATGAAAAACCAGCTGATAAAGAAGGGCCTTGCCCTGCTTCTCCTGATAAGCCTGTCTCTTTCTCTGACCGCCTGCGGCGGGGAGAACGTCAGCACCGAGCCCTCCGCGTCCGGAGCAGCCGGAAGTTCCGCCGTCCCGCCGGAAACCATGATCCGCCCGACGGAGCCTGACATCCTGCCGACGGAGCCGGCCGTGCCCGCTTCGCAGCCGGACGGTCCCGCCATCATCGGCAAGGCCGAAGCCGCCGATCTGATGGAGGACTTTACGGCCGAGACCGTTCCGGGCAGGAAGATCGACGAAGCCTTCCGGCTGAACCTGCTGCGCTTTTCCGCCGAGATCTTCCGCGAGGTCTACGACCGGGACGCGGGAAACAAGACCACGCTCGTCTCTCCTCTTTCCATTCTGAACGCGCTCGCCATGACCGCGAACGGTGCCCGCGAAGAGACGCTGAAGGAAATGGAAGCCGTTCTGGCCGGCGCCGATCTGACGCTGGACGACTTAAACGCGTACCTTCATACCTATCTGAACGCGCTGCCGAGCAGCCAGAACGCCTCTTTCGCGTTTGCCAACTCCATCTGGTTCCGCGATACGGCCGGCTTTACGGTCGAGAGGGATTTCCTGCAGAAAAACGTGAACTACTACAACGCCGGCGTTTACAAGGCCCCCTTCGACGGGACGACCGTCCGGGACATCAACCAGTGGGTCGATACGAACACGCACGGCATGATCCCGAAGATCCTGGACTCGCTGAGCGACGAGGATATGATGATGCTGATCAACGCCCTGGTCTTTGAAGCCAAGTGGGCCAATCCCTTCCCGAACCACGTCATCCAGGAAGAGCTCTTCACCTGTCTGGACGGCACGCAGATCCCGGTCTTCCAGATGTACGGGACGGAGCACTGTTTCCTCTCGGACGACACCTGCACCGGCTTTATGAAGGATTACAAGGAAGGCTACCGCTTCGTGGCCCTCCTGCCGAACGATGGCGTGGACCTGGACAGCTTCATCG
>JAEEUR010000008.1 GCA_016290595.1 Lachnospiraceae bacterium
CGCCTTGAGAGAAGAAAAGGAAGCTGCGCGACTCAAGGCGAAAAAGCAGCGATCGTCAAAGAACTCAGAGAAGACGGATATCAGCTGAAATATCTTCTGAAGGTATCTGGTTTGCTACTTTTCCCCCACGGGAATTACAAAAAAGGTCGGAGAACTGATCGCCGACGCGACAGGGGCGGATCTCTGGGAGATCCGTCCGATGAGACCGTACTCCAAAGGCGATCTGGACTGGACGCGGCGTTTTTCGCGCTGCAACCGTGAACACAGAAGGAAGAAACTTCCCGTGATCGACAATCCGATGTATATGGCCGGCGACTACGGGATCGTCTTCCTGGGGTTCCCGATCTGGTATGAAACGGCCCCGAACATCATTCTGAATTTCCTGAACATGAACGGCTGGACCGGGCAGAAGATCGTTTTGTTTGCCACTTCCGGCGGGAGCGGCATCTCTGCGGCGCGTGAGGATATCCGGGCGTTCCTGAAAGGAAAGGGTGAGATCCCCGCCGCCGGGATCCTGGACCCGTCCGATCCCGAAACGGTGAAGGCCTGGGCATGGAAAGCGATCGACGTGATTACCGGAGCGGATCTGTCGGCGGCGGAAAAATACGTCCGGGGGAATTACGTCGGAACCGAGCAGCTCGTAAAGGAGGACCGCTCTCTACTGAACGGGCAGGCGGAGGAACAGTACGTCAAGTACAGTCGTGATATTGAACCTAAATACGGCCGGGATCCGGAGCAGCCGGGGCCCGGGACGGAAAGACCGCGCCGGAGTCCGTATGACAGGTATAATTCCGGCGCCATCGAGCGGGCTATGCGCAGCACGTCTGCGGCAGCGTCGGGGAGCACGCTTGCCCGCACCCTGAATTCCTTCACGGATCAGAGCTTTGTCGGGAAGCTGACGGAGCTGATCCGCGAGAAGGGGCTGAAAGAGCCGGAGGTATACCGGGCCGCGCAGATCGACCGCAAGCTGTTTTCCAAGATCAATTCGGATCAGGACTATAAGCCTTCGAAAGATACCTGCGTGGCGCTGGCTTACGCGCTGAAGCTGAGCCTGCCGGAAGCGAACGATCTGCTTTCCCGGGCCGGATACGTTCTTTCCCACAGTTCTCTGCGTGACGTCATTCTGGAGTACTTCTTCAATGCCGGCCGGTATAACCTGTTTGATATCAACGAGGTCCTTCTGCAGCTGAACCAGAGGCCGCTCGGTCGCCAGCTGTAAATGTCGCCTGAAAAGCGACCCAGCGGTCCGCCGGCAATCTTACACTGTACCGGTTCCCGGGCGGTTCATGATCAGTGTCGCTTTTGCTGCGGAGAGCGGGAGGAGCAATCGTGCAAGGGATCATAAAGGCGGGGATAGCCCCTGCCTTCTTCTTTTGTCCGAATCATCATCGGCCGGGCAACGGGCACCTGCCCGCGCCCGCCGTCCATCCGTCCGGGACCGTCAGAAAAAATGTCGCTTTCAAGGCGACCTGATGACCCGGCAGCAGTTTTATACTTTAACGGTACTTGAAAGGGGGCGGGTACGATGAGAGGACACGGTACACTTATTGGAATATGTATAGGCCTGGGACTGGTCCTTCTGGGGATACTCCTCGGATCCATATGTCAGACAGACGGCGGCTTAATCTTTATAGGCTTAGGGATATTTCTCTTTTCCGTTATTCACTGGACCAGAACCGCGCATTATTGAGCCGGACGGAGAAGACTCCGGCTGCAGGGCTTGAAATCGGAGGTTGAAACTATGGCAAAAAAACCTTTTAGAACATCGGCGGAAGCGGTTAAGGTGCGTTGGATAAAAATCGGCGCGGTCGTTGCCGCATGTGCCGTGGCCTACGGTCTGATTACTGTTGCAATAGGACATTCCGAAGCTACTTTCGGACAAATGGGGCTTATTCTGCTTATGTTTTTCGGGTTGCCGATAGGACTTGCCTGGTCCATGGACTATGAAGATGAGGGCAAGGAATTCCTTGCTATTACTTCACACTATGCCTTGTTCTGGAGTGTCGGGGTCATGCTTCTTCTGATCGCGGATAAATACAGCGGGGCGGAGGAACTGCTGTACAGGATATTGATAGAGGAGTCGGCGCCTCTGGCGGAGGCGCTGCTGGGTATGTATATGCTGTGTCTGGTGATCTACTGGCTTATTGCGTCGTTTTGGCCTAAAAATTACCACGGATGACGCGGCAGGTGCTGTCTGTGCGGAGCTTGACCCGCTAAGGACAGATCGTGCCCGGCTGTTAAGGCTTCGGAGAATCGTACTCCGGATCCCCTGGCAGCCGGGCTTTTTTTGTGGCTCATCTTGACGGCCCGACCCGAAGTGAATAGAATAGCAGCGGAACGGTACCGGCAGTACAGGGAAGGGGGGCAGGAACACCGATGATCCGGATCATATTCGTCTGTCACGGCAACATCTGCCGCTCTCCGATGGCAGAGTACGTTTTTAAATATCTCGCTGAGCGGGCCGGGGTTTCGGAACAGTTTGAAGTGTCTTCGGCGGCCATTAGTACCGAAGAGATCTGGGGCGGCCGCGGCAACCCGATGGACCGGCGCGCGCAGCGCGTGCTGAAAGCGCACGGGATCCCCTTTGAACCGGGAGAGGCCCGGCAGATCACGGCCAAAGACGTTGCGGAAAACGACCTCGTGATCCTGATGGATGAAGGAAACCGCCGCGGGCTGCGGCGCCTTCTGGGAGGACTCCTCGATAACGTGTCCCCGGAAAAGGTCCGCCTTCTGCTTGAAAACGCGGAAGTTGCCGATCCCTGGTACACAGGCAATTTTGAAAAAGCCTACCGCGACATCGAAAAAGGCTGCCGGATGCTGCTTGAAAAAACGGCGGAAAACCATTATAGTACGCAGCGGATCCGGTAAGCCGGAACTTAAAAAGGAGGACGCTTATGGACAGATTTGTGCCGCTCGGCAAAAAGAGCAAGAAAGAACAGAAAAAGTTCCACACCAGGCAGCGGAAGACCTGGGAAGGCATCAGCCCGGTGACCAGAACGGTCCCGAACGGCAAGGCCTACAACAGAAAGAAAAAGAAAGCGGATGAACGGCGAAGCAGCAGCGATCTCAGAGATGAAAAGCTGCTGTTTTGTTATTTCCCGACAGATTGGAGATAATCCTGCCGGCGAATGCATACTTTTTTTCCGGATGTGTTATAATCAATAAAAAGCGGCAGATCTTGCCGAAGAACAGCACGGGATGTGCAGATTTTTGAAAGAGAAAGAGACGGTTCAGATGAAGGTAACCTATTTCGGAACGACGACGCTCTTGTTTGACGACGGAAAAGACCAGATCCTTTTCGACGCCCACGTGACGCGGCCGTCGCTGGGGAAATATATCAGAAACGCGAAGGCCGTGACGGACACGGCGCTGTGCGGCAGGCTGATCCGGCAGCATCAGATCGACAGGCTCCGGGCGGTCTTTATTTCCCATACGCATCACGATCACGTGATGGACGCGCCTTATATCGCCAATGCCTGCGGGGCAGTGATCTACGGCAGCGAATCGGCCAGGAACGTGGCGCTCGGAGGCGGCATCCCCGAAGAGAAGATCGTGGTATTTCAGGACGGAAGCTGTTTTCACGTCGGCGATTTTACGGTCCGCGTTGTGAAATCGCTGCACTCCAGACCGACCGTGCTGAACAACGATCTCGGGGAGCCCATCACGAAGCCGCTGGCGCAGCCGGCCGGTCTGAGAGCATATAAAGAGGGCGGATCCTACGATTTTTACGTAGAACACGGAGAGACCAGGATCCTGATCCGTCCCAGCTTTAACTATATCAGGGGCCAGCTCGACGGGATCAGAGCCGACGTTCTGTTCCTCGGGGTGGCGGGCCTTGCGAAGGCGGACCGTGAGACGGAAGAGGCTTTCTTCGCCGAGACGGTAGAAAAAACGGAGGCCGGGCTGGTGATTCCCGTGCATTGGGACAACTTCTTTTTGCCGCTGGCGCAGCCGAGGAAACGCATGCCGGCCTGGGTGGAAAAGACGGAACTCGTCTTCCGCAAGCTGGCCGCATACTGTGAAGCGCATGACGTTGATCTCGTTATTCAGTATCCGTGTACAAGTATTGAGATCGGCGGTCCCCGCGGAACGCTGGAAAAATAATCGGGCGGGACTGGTTTTATGGGACAGACAGATTGGGAGATACTCAGCACAGACGAGAAGAAAAAGGCCCTGTTCCTGAAGCAGAAGGCGCTTCTGGACACCTTCCTTTCCCATCATGCGATCTCGCAGGCGCAGTATGACAAGAGCCTGGGAGATCTGAAGGCGAAGATGGGGATCCCGCCGGAGGAGGCTTAACGATGTTTGGCAGAAAGAATAAGCCGGCTTACTGGATCCGGAAAACGCATCTGCTCCGGGCGGATGAATATGAGTGCTCCGCCTGCGGGCGGCGCTTCGATAAGCCCTATGTTCAGTGCCCGAACTGCGGGCGGAACATGACGAAATGCAAATACGATCCGACCTGGGTGGATGAGGCGGAGATGCTGGACATCCTGGATTGATACGGGAAAACCGTGAGGAGGAAATATGAATAAGATCGATCCTTTTGAACGTTTTAACAAGGACTGGGCGCTGGTGACCGCCGGGACGCCGGAGCATTTTAACAGCATGACCATCTCCTGGGGCTCCATGGGTACCATCTGGGGGAAGAGCGTCGTAACGATCTATATCCGCCCGGACCGCTATACCTGGAGCTTCCTGAAGGAGAGCGACGCTTTCACGGTCTCCTTCTATCCGGAAGAATGCCGGGGAGCGCTGCTGAAGATGGGAACCCTGTCCGGCCGGGATACCGACAAGGCGGCCGCCAGCGGGCTGACGCCGCAGATCCTGGAAGAAGGCGTCACCTACGCGGAGGCGTCGGAGACCTTCGTGTGCCGGAAGATCTACATGGCGCAGATGAAATACGAAGACGTGCCGGACGCGGCAAAGAAGATCTACCAGAACGGGATCGAGCCGCACTATATCATCATGGGCGAAGTGATCCGGCACGAAACGGCGGACTGATATGAAGGTGTTTGAGTACGGAGATCCGTCCGCGTCCACGGTCCTGATCCAGATGGTCGACGATCACGATCTGGAGGGGATCGAAAACGAGTTCGACGCCGTCCGGAAAGCGGCTGAGGGAAAGCTCCGCCTGATCGCGGTCAAGGTCAGCGACTGGAATACGGATCTATCGCCCTGGCAGGCGCCTCCCGTGTTCGGGAATGAAGGCTTCGGCAGCGGTGCGGCGGATACCCTGGAAGAGGTGAAAAAGCTCTGCCGGGACAGGGACAGGACCTACTATATAGGCGGGTACTCCCTGGCCGGACTCTTTGCGCTCTGGGCGGCGTATCAGACGGACCTCTTTCGCGGCGCGGCGGCGGCATCTCCGTCGATCTGGTTTCCCGGCTTTACGGATTATATGAATGCAAATAAGATCCGGGCTAAGCGCGTTTATCTGAGTCTTGGCAACCGGGAAGAAAGGACCCGCAATCCGGTCATGGCGACGGTCGGGGAAAAGATCCGGGAAGCGTATTCCCTGCTGAAAGAGCAGAAGACGGCCTGCACGCTGGAGTGGAATCCCGGAAACCATTTCAGAGAGCCGGATCTGAGGACGGCGAAGGCGTTCGCCTGGGTGATAAGGGACGAGGAATAAGTCCGGCCGCGCGCCCGATATGCCGATATTATGCTGACACGCAAAACGATGGAAAACGGGAACTGATCTGTATAGAATGCAAAACGGCAGGATGACGGCATGCCGCTCTGCCGGAATGAAGAAATAAAAGGAGCCCGATAAGGCATACGATCTGACAAGACTGAGAAAAGCAGCGAAGCCCCGCTGCACCGACCACACGGCGAATCCGCAGCTGCTCCGCGGCATGGAGGCGATCACTGACGGCAAAGTCAATTTTCTGAACGGCAACCTGGATTATATGGAACGCTTCGGCATCCTGATCGGAGCGGATAAGAAGGTGCCGAAAAAGGACGGCATCCCTTTTTTCAAAGGGCCTGTGAAAAAATGATTGCTCATTTTTTCACAGGCCCTTTCTCTGCGCTTGAGTATTACTTCTTTCTGTAGTCGTAGAAGCCCTTGCCGGCGTTGACGCCGGTCTCGCCTCTGTCGATCTTTTCTTTCAGAAGCTTGCCTATCGTGTTTTCCAGCGTGCCTTCCTGCTGTGCGGCCGGCTTCATCTGGTTGATGTTGTATGCCGTCTCCAGACCGACGATGTCAAGAATCTGGAAAGGACCGGCCGGTGCGCTGGTGGCCAGCCGCCAGGTCAGGTCGATCGTCTCCGGATCGGCAACGCCCTTGGCCCACAGCCCCTGTGCCGCACTTAAGAACGGCACCAGCATGGAGTTCAGGATATAGCCGGGCTGCTCTTTGTGCAGCTGCAGCGGAACCATTCCGATCTCAGCGGCGAACTTAACGACGGCGTTGTAGATCTCGGGATCCGTTCCCGGATGGCCCATGACTTCGCCGGTGTTGTTCTTCCAGATGGAATTGGCAAAGTGCAGAGCGCAGTACTTTTCGGGCCTGCCGGTATATTCGGCAAACATGCTCGGCAGCAGCGTGGAGGAGTTGGTGCAGAGGATGGTGTCCTCGTCCAGCAGATCCCGCATGGCCTCATACATGCCGATCTTGGCCTTCGGATCCTCGGTCATGGATTCGATCACCAGATAGGCGCCGGAAAGGGCTTTCTTCAGATCCAGTTCGATATGGACCTTTTCAGCGAAATTCTTTTTGCCTTCCGCGATCAGGGCATCGATGGCCTCCGCCGTGATCCCCTGCCAGGAGCGGATAAGGCCGCGGGGGTAAAGCATGCCGCCGATCGGGTTGCCGATCAGGGCTTTCGCCTTGGCAAGATCTTCCAGCATCAGCGCGGAATAGCGCTCGATCTTCGGGGTCGTCCGGCCGATGGAGCTTTCGGAACGAAGCCAGAAGGTGGTATCAAATCCGTGATAGGCGCAGATCAGGCCGATCTGTGTGCCCAGAACGCCGCCGCCGGCGATCACAACTTTTTTGTTTCCCATACGTTTTCCTCCGAATACTTGTTTTACCGTACTTCAAAAACGGTTCTTGCAAAGGCAGACCGTTTCTGTTATGATGTTACAAGTGTATCAAACAGGGGCGTTTTTTTCAAGCGGGCGCAGACCGGAAGTGACAAATAGGAGAAACTGTATCATGGAAGCCGGACGTCAGAGCGAGATAGAAGGATATATCACGACTGCGCTGCTGCAGCTGATGAAGAAGAAGGACTATTTCCGCATCACCATCACCGAGATCTGCGAAAAAGCCGGCGTTTCCCGCATGTCGTTCTACCGCTCGTTCGACGGAAAATTAGAGGTGCTGCAGAAAAAATGCACCGCGATCACGGACGAATTCGTGCAGACCTCCGGGATCAGCTACCGGGACAACTCGATCCGTCAGTACTTCGTGACGCTCTTCACGCATCTGCAGAAACACCGGGATCTGATCATGCTCCTGGCCCGCGCCGGGCTGCTGCACATCATCAAGGACGACATCGACCGGGTGTTTCTGAAAACTTATGAAGGCGTTTATGACGATTACAAATCCCACTTCCTGTCCGGCGGGATCTATGACGTTTTCCTCTGCTGGCTGAAGAACGGATGCCGGGAAACGCCGGAGGCGCTCGCCGGAAAACTCAGCGAGGTCCTGGAGAAATAAAAACGGGAATGCTCCCGGAGAAACGGCAGGGCAAGTGCCGAAGCAGTAAAAAAGGAGGTCCGCTGCATGAAAAAGGTGATCGGTCTATTAGCGGTTTTCGCCGTCGTCATAAGCCTGGCGGGCTGTCAGAAAACGCCTGACACGCCCGTCGTTATCGGCAAAAATTACGAACAGATGATGAAGCTGGCCCTTTCCGGACAGCAGACGGATGCGCCCGTTGCGGAGCAGGTAAAAGCGCCGGAACGATATACGCTGGACAGCCCGCTGAAAAACGCGGTAGGCAATCTTGAGGTTTCCTTGGATGCCGCCGTCATCGTTCCCGATACTTCCAAAATGACGACTGCCAGGGTCTCCCGGCATTCCTTTACGCTGGAAGAGTGCGCGAAATACGTTGAGGTCCTGTTCGGCGGACAGAAGACCTACTCCGGCCAGCTGTCGGTGGCGAAGCCCGCCCTGCAGAAGAGAATAGACAAGGCCCGGAAGGAACTTCAGGAAGCGATAGAGCAGAAAGACGAAAAGATGCAGGAGCTGTGTCAGGCAACGCTCGAAAAATATGCAAAGGAGATGGCTTCCTACGGGGAAGGCGACGGACTGGTCGAAGCGCCGGTCGCGTTTACGGTCTACAAAGACAACTACAATGAGGAAAAACTATATCTTGTTTCCGACGGATCGGACGGAATATACAGAAGCCTTCGGATCACGAACCACGACGCATTCAGGACATACGAGCTGCTCTACAACGTGTCCGGAGACGGTTATTCCGGCACTACCGAACTGTACAGCATGACGGCCGCATCCGAACTGCATTTCGGAACGGAAATGATCGGGGATCCGGATGAACTGCCTGATCTGATAAAGAGCGAAGCGGATGCCGTTTCGGACGCCGACCGGATGCTTGCCGATCTGGGCATACGCGATTTCCGCGTCAAAAACACGGACACCGTATTTGGCGACATCCACGGCGAGATCCGGAAAGCGTACCGCCTTTCCTATACAAGAGTGCTGAACGGAGCTTCTTTTAACTACAATTACAACGACGTAGACTCCGGCATGGCCGTCGACGACGGGAAGGGCGGAAAGGCGCCGGTCTGGGGCACGGAAGAGCTTAACTTTATTGTCACGGATGAAGGCGTCGTACAGCTTGAAATGCTGAACCCGCTGAATATCGACGAAACGGTGACCGAATACACGAAGATGAAAGATTTTGAAAGTATCATGGATATTTTCAGGAGAATGATCCTTATCGTTTACGCAAACGTTCCGGAAGGCGAGGTGCGGAAGATCAGGATCGAGAGGATCGAACTCGGACTGATGCGCGTCCTGGAGCCGGATTCGCTCGATTCGGGCGTGATCATTCCCGTGTGGGATTTTTACGGCCCGTCCGGCGAGACCTATCTTACGATCAATGCCATCGACGGAAGCACGATCGACAGAACGGCGGGATACTGATGAAGAAAGCGGTACGGTCGGCAATCAAACAGGCTGTTTTCGGTAAGGATTTCCTTATCGGGCTGATCGCGGTGTTCACGGTCGTTTTGGCGTCCTCTTTTTCGGATGCGCTGGAAGCTCTCCGGACGGGAGGACCGCTGGAGAACGGCTTTCATCTTCAGCTGATCGCCGGCGCCCTCGTATCGGATGCCATGGTATTCGCGCTGCCCGTGATAGCGGCCCTGCCCTTTGCGGCTTCTTTTGTGAGCGACCTGAAAAGCGGCTTCCTCACCTACTATCTGCACCGGACGAGCAGGCGGGATTATCTGGCCGGCAGATGCGTCGCGTGCGGCCTTTCCGGCGGACTGGTATTCGTCCTGGGGACCCTTGTTTGCTGTCTGATCTCCGCCCCGGTTTTTATCCCGATGGAAGATACGGTATCGAAAGCGGCGGCTGCGCCCGCGCTTTATACGGGACTCCTGAAAAGCCTGGCGCTGGTGTTCCTGTCGGGCGTCTTCTGGTCTCTGTGCGGCCTGACTTTTGCGGCCGCGACCGGTAGCAAATATATGGCCTATGCGTCCCCGTTTATTCTGTACTACGTGCTGATCATCCTGCACGAACGGTATTTTAAGAAGCTCTACGTCCTTTATCCGAAGGAGTGGATCCGTCCCTCGTCCCCGTGGATGCCAGGGGATATCGGCTTGTTCCTGCTGCTTTTAGGCCTGGCGGCTGCGGCCGGCGCGGTCTTCTTCATGACGGCGCAAAGGAGGATATCCCAGCTATGAAACGCTTCAGACAGATATTCTCCGTCGCCGGCTTCAACTTCAGGCAGTGGCACAGGAATCCCCGCATCATCGTGACCTTCGTCCTGGCGTTTATCCTCTGCTTTTTGCTGTCGGACAAGGCCGTGAAATTTGCGGAGCTGTATGCGACGTCCATGCAGATCGCGGAACCCTTCGTATGGACCTTCGGGGATGCGAATTCGATCCTCCTGTCCTCGCTGCTGCTTTTGCTGCTGTTCGCGGATATGCCTTTTATCAATCCGTCGACGCCTTTTTACCTGCTGCGCACGGACAGAAAAACGTGGATCCTGGGCCAGGGCGTATACGTCATCCTCACCACGTTCCTCTATCTGGTGTTCATCCTGCTGTCCACGTCCATCCTCTGCATGAGACAGAGCTTCGTCGGCAATCTGTGGTCCGAGACGGCGGCTATCCTGGCTTATTCCGGCCTGGGGCAGGACGTTGCATTGCCCGCACTCGTCAAAACGCTTGAAATGACTCAGCCGTACAACTGCATGCTGACGATCTTTCTGCTTATGATGCTATACACCCTGTTTTTGGCGCTGATCATGTTATGGATGACGCTGAAAAAGGGATTTATGGGCGGCGTTGTCACGGCTCTTGCTTTCAGCCTTTACGGATTCCTGCTGAATCCCGAGACGATCCGGACGATCTTCCGCCTGCCGGATCCCCTGACGTATAAGGCGAACGTGGCCGTCGGATGGCTGTCCCCGCTGAACCAGGCAACGTACCACATGCACAATTTCGGATACGATCTGCTGCCCAAACTGTGGCAGACGTACCTGATATTCGGGGGCCTTGTCATCCTTGTTTTCTTCCTGCTGCTCAGGGCAGCGCGGCATTACAGCTTTAACTTTTTGGAAACGGAGGGCTGACTATGAGCGACAACGGCACAGCCATCAGCGTAAAAGGAATCTCAAAGCGTTTCGGCGAGGAATGCGTGTTAAAAAACGTAAGCCGTGACTTTGAAAGAGGGAAGATCCACGGCATCGTCGGGAACAACGGCAGCGGCAAGACCGTCCTGATGAAATGCATCTGCGGCTTCCTGATCCCCGACGGAGGGGAAGTGATCGTAGAGGGGAAACGGATCGGGAAAGAGGCGGATTTTCCGGACGACCTGGGGGTCATTATCGAAACACCGGGCTTTCTTTCCCACGTTTCGGCCCGTAAGAATCTTGAGATCCTGGCTTCTCTGAACAAAAAGATCAGCGGGAAGGAAATAGAAGAGGCTATTGCCCGAGTCGGCCTGGATCCGAAGCTGACAAAGCCGGTCGGCAAGTATTCGCTCGGCATGCGCCAGAGGCTGGGGATCGCGCAGGCCATCATGGAGGATCCGTCCATCCTGATCCTGGACGAACCGTTCAACGGACTTGACAAGCACAGCGTTTCGGACATGAGAAAGCTGATCAGGGAATTAAAAAATGCCGGCAAGACGATCCTTCTTGCCAGCCACAATCAGACCGATATCGACGAACTCTGCGATACCGTCTGTGAAATGGATGCCGGCGTGATGACGCTGATCCGGTAAAGCGGAACACGGCAGGCCGGCGGGAAACGACCGAAAGGATATCGGAAGATGTTTGAGATAAAGGGAAAAGTAACGACCGCCGTCTGCTACGCGAAGGTCGTGGAGGAGGAGGCGGTAGAGCAGATCCGCAGCATGTGCGACTACGCGCTGACGGAAGGCAGCCGCGTCCGCATCATGCCGGACGTGCACGCCGGCAAAGGGTGCACCGTCGGCACGACGATGACGGTCATCGACAAGGCCTGCCCGAATATCGTCGGCGTGGATATCGGCTGCGGTATGTACACCGTTAAGCTGGACGTGAAAGAGCCGGACTTGAGGCAGATCGACGAGATCTGCCACGATATCCCTTCCGGGATGAACGTCTGGGAAAGGCGGACGGAGCGTTTCGATCTGACGGGGCTTAAGTGCTGCCGCGAGCTCAAAGACACCAAAAGGCTGGAGCGTTCGCTGGGCACGCTGGGCGGCGGCAACCACTTCATTGAGCTGGAGAAAGCCTCCGACGGCAGCTTCTATCTGATCATCCATTCCGGCAGCCGGAACCTGGGCAAGCAGGTCGCGGAGATCTACCAGCAGCTGGCCGTCGACCTGCACATGGGGAAGGAAGAGTACTTCAAAAAGCGCGAGGAGATCATCCGGACCTATAAGGAAGAAGGCCGCCGCAGCGGGATCCAGAAAGCATTAAAGCAGCTGGAGCAGGACTACCGGACGCGGGACCTGGACGCGCCGAAGGACATCTGCTGGCTGTGGGGCGACTATCTGAAGGACTATCTGCACGACGTGGAGATCTGCCAGCGCTTTGCCCGCCGCAGCCGCGAGAAGATGGCGGAGATCATTCTGGAGCGCAGCGGGATGAAGGCGCTGGAAGCGTTCCATACGATCCACAACTATATCGATACGGAGGAGATGATCCTGCGGAAAGGCGCCATCGCGGCGCATGCGGGAGAGAAGGTCCTGATCCCCATCAACATGAGGGACGGTTCCGTCCTGGCTGTCGGCCGCGGGAATCCCGAATGGAATTACTCCGCCCCGCACGGCGCCGGCCGGATCATGTCCCGTGCCAAAGCGAAGCAGACGCTGGACATGGATGAATACCGGGAGAGCATGAAAGGGATCTACACGACCTCGGTCACCCCGGAGACGCTGGACGAAGCGCCCATGGCCTACAAGTCCCTGGAGGATATCATCGACGTGGTCCGGGATTCCGTGGATATCATCGAGATCATGAAGCCGGTCTATAACTTCAAAGCCGAGTGAAAGCCTATGACGAACAAAGACATCGAAAAAACCAATGTCATGCGGATCCTGGACGGGAAAAAGATCTCATACCGGGCCCACAGCTATCGCCCGGACACCACGATGAGCGGCGAAGAGATCGCGGCGCTGCTGGGAGAGGAGCCGGACAAGGTCTTCAAGACGCTCGTGACCGTCGGAAAGTCGGGTCAGCACTACGTCTTCGTGATCCCCGTCGCGGAAGCGCTGAACCTGAAAAAAGCGGCAGCCGCCTCCGGCGAGAAATCGATTGCCATGGTCAAACAGAAAGAGCTGCTTCCGCTGACCGGCTACGTTCACGGCGGCTGCTCGCCCGTCGGCATGAAGAAAGCCTTCCCGACCTGGATCCATGAGACGGCGAAGCAGCAGGAGCGTATGTTTGTCAGCGCCGGAAAGGTCGGCTTCCAGATAGAACTGGCCCCGGCGGATCTGGCCGGCCTTGCACGGTGCCGCTTCGCGGATCTGGTGTGAGGCGGGGTGAGACAGATGCTGGACAGATGGGACTAAGAGTTTAGTTAGATTATTAGCTTTCCAGATGTCTGGAAAATAGTAGAGAGATAGAAAGCCGGCCGCGTAAGCGGTCGACTTTTTGAGTCCTTTTTCTATGCGGCATACTGCCATGTAGAACAATCGAACGAACGACAACGACTGGAAGCTGACCAGTTTGATCACTTACCAATTAGTTTTGCCGAAAAGGTGATGAATTAAAACAATAGCTAAATAAAGGATTAAGAATTGTAACCATTTGAAAAAAGTCATAAAGAATGGTATTATTTACTTTGGGTTTATATGGGCTTGACCCTAAAACATGCTAGATAGCGGAAAAATGTTAATGATATGAAGAGCAGTTTTTACACCAACTACAGCGACATTAAGTTTATCGATAAACTAAAAGAGTGTATTGACCATTGTCAGGCATTCTATTTTTCGGTGAGCTTTATCAAGAAGCCCGGTTTACGTCTGTTGGCACCAAATATTGAAGCAGCTATCTCTCGTGGAGCCAGTGGGCATATAATAACCTCTACATATCAAAACTTTACTGATATTGATTCCTTGGTTTTCTTCCATGATTTGGAGAACCGATATCCAGATCGCTTTTCCTGCAGGCTCGATCGGGAGTGTTTTTGTGATGCGAATGGTGTGTCTGTTGGCTTCCATTCGAAAGGATATCTTTTTGAATTTGTTGATCACAATGAGCTTTTGGTTGGTTCCTCCAATATCACGGTTTACGCGCTTCTGAAGAATATAGAGTGGGATGTTTCAGTAGTCAGTGAGGAGGAAAATGAAACATTCGAAGCAGCAAAGAAGGAATTTGATTCGCTCTGGAAACAGACATTGCCGCTTACAAAAGATTTAATTGATGAATATAAGACTCGTCTGTTCTACTCCATCGAACGCTGGGATATGGATTATGATATTGCCAACTCCGAAATTAAGCCTAATTATATGCAGCGTCGAGCGCTGAAGGAATTAAATCGGGTGAGGGCAATGGGCGCTACTAAAGCGCTGGTAACAGCTTCTGCCGGATCAGGCAAAACATTTCTGGCAGCTTTTGATGCTTTAAACTTTAACCCTCGAAGACTCTTATATATCGTTCATGAAGGGTCCATTTTGATGAAATCCTACGAGACTTTCCAGAGAGTTTTTGGCAGCGACCGGTCATACGGCATTTACAATGCTGAATATAAAGAATTTGATGCGGACTTTGTCTTTTCGACAAACGTTACTATGGCAAATTCGCTGGATTTTTTTGATAAACACACATGGGATTATGTGATCATTGATGAATGTCATCATGCAACTGCCGAGACATATCAGAAAATAATCACGTATTTTGAACCGCAGTTTCTCCTGGGTATTACCGCAACGCCGGAGAGAATGGACGGTGAAGACGTGTTTAGTCTCTTTGATCAAAACGTGCCATATGAGTTGCGCCTGCGAGATGCCATCATCAATGGACTGGTAGTGCCGTTTAAGTATTATGGGATTCGAGATGAACTGATTGAATACGGACTGAAGGAAACGAAGGGTCATAAGTTTGTCGAGCAGTTTTCTGATGAAAAGCATGTTGATTTTATCTCACATATGATCGAGGTGCATCGACTTCCGGGGCAGAAACTTAAGGCATTGGCGTTCTGTCGGGACATTTCTCATGCAATTCGGATGTCTCAGGCAATGGAAGAATACTATCATACAGCGTATTTAACAGGGAAAAATACTGTTGGAGAACGCGTCCGGGCTTATAAGGATCTGCAGAACGAATCTGCCGATCTGGAAATCCTCTTTACGGTGGATATTCTAAATGAGGGCGTAGATATCCCCGGTGTAAATATGGTCCTTTTTCTGCGGCCAACAGATTCACAAACGATATTTATTCAGCAATTGGGGCGCGGCCTTCGAAAATATGAAGGCAAGAAGTATGTCACAGTGCTGGATTTCATCGGAAATGATTACAAGAGAAGTGTGCAGATAGCTTTTGCATTGGGGAGCCTCTCGGAAAATTTTGTTGTTGAGAAGAAATTGATTGCCGCGCTGATTGCTGACAATTTTGCCAGTATCGGGTTGGCTGATTACGGCGTAGAGATTCATCTGGATGATTTGAGCAAGAAGGAAATCCTGTCGTTTATCGATGAAGTAAATTTCAACACAAAAATATATCTGGCTCAGGACTACTTCAATTTCAAGAGATACATCAGCGCAGCTTCATGGCCTCAGCATGTAGACTACCTCAATAACGATTATGCACCGGATCTGATCAAATTTATGCAGTCGAGAATCAATGGGAGAAAGAATGCTTCGTACTACGGATTCCTTCAGGCTATTGGAGAAGAAGGTCTGCCGTCTTTTGATGTGCGGCAAGAAGCGTTTGTCAAATATGTGTCCGAAATGCTGCCTATTGTGCGTCCTTATGAGTATTTGATTGTTCAGGAATTATTAGCTCGAGCAGGTATGGTTTCCATTCGTGAAATGACTGATAAATTGGCGTCGTCAGTAAAGAATTGGAGTCTTGAAGCATTTCACCACGCGTTGCGTTATATGCTGGCAAGCGGATTCTTTTCTGAGAATAACGGAGAACTTTCATTTGCTGAATTACGCAGAGACATGGCTTTTGAGACTTATTTGCAAGACCTTCTGGACTATGGGCTGGGGAAATATGACGTCGACTTCTATGATGTTTCTTCTGATGAAGTCTTTCATATTTGGGCTAAATACCGGAAGGAACAAGTTCAGCAGCTGTTGCTGAATAATCCCGGTGACATTATGAAGGGAACAAAAGTGTATGATGGAGTTGTCTATGTGTATGTGACGGTAATAAAAGATGAGAAAACTAAAGAAACATTGAAGTATGCTGATGGTTATATCGACGCGAATACATTTCAGTGGGAATCAGAGGCAAATATTAGTGAAACGGCGTTAAGTGAGTTAAAAAAGAGTAAATGCGTCCATGTATTTGTACGTAAAGTAGACAGTGAAGATAACATTCAACTACCCTTTACATATATTGGAAAAGGGAAACTAGAGTATATTGATGGTTCTCGAAAGGAAAATGGCGCACACTTGTTCCGAATCCCCATGGAACAGATGGCACCGGAAGATATCTATTTTGATTTTAAACTTCCTGATGGAAGAGGTGTGTCAGAATGAAAACAATTGCGGTTGTTGCAGCAATTATTTATGAGGGGAATAAGTTTTTTGCTACCCAACGGGGCTACGGGGCGTGGAAAGACTACTGGGAGTTTCCTGGCGGAAAGATTGAACTGGGAGAGTCTCCTGAAGAAGCACTATGTAGAGAGATTTTTGAAGAACTGGACACGAAAATTTGTGTTGGTGAGAAACTCACAAGTGTAGAATATGATTACTCGGAGTTCCATCTCAGTATGCAGTGCTTTTGGGCAACGGTTGTTGAGGGAAGCCTGGTACTAAAGGAACATGAGTCTGCTAAATGGCTTAAGAAAGAAGAATTGAATTCCGTGAACTGGCTACCGGCTGACAGAATTGTAATAGACTTTTTGGAAAAATCCGATTTACGATGAAAGGCAAAGCATGCAGCTGCCATCTTCTGACAAATTAAATATTCCGTCTTTCTCCCGCCTGTTTGACAACAAATCGGAATGCTATAAGCTGTTTTGGTTTCAGGCGATACTGACTTATGTCTGCGAGGGACAGCAGGAGATAAGCTACGAAGATCTGATTGACGAGATGATAGCCGATGCCTGGTATATGGTGACAGAGTATCATCTGAATCTCGGACCAAATGATACTCTGGAGAAGGCAGTTAATTATATTTCCTCCGTTACGGGAATGCTTCCTTCCGTAAAGAAGCAGGAAATACTGGATTGGCTGAAATCGTGTATGGATCAAAATGTTATCGGATTCAAGCGGATACTCAGTTTGAACGTTCCGTACCGTCTGCAGGCGCCGCTGCTGAATGAATTCAAAGGTGGGGATTGGAATTGCGGAACCAGAGAACTTGCCGAAAGAATCAATCGGCAGGAACGGCTCATATACTATTTCATCGATGTTTTAGGACTGAAGACGCGGATCCGGATATCTGAAACATGGATGACTTATTTAGTCGAGAATCAGGAAATCCTGCGTGGTTGGATTCAGTATAATATGATTCTTTATCTGCAACGGCGTAATCCGAGTGTTCCGGGCATCTCAGACAAACTATATCCGCCGCAGGAAAGGAAGCTTGACAAGGTCAAGAAGTACTGGAAACTGCTGGCTGGCATTGAGGAGATTCATGAGATTTACAGTGAAGGAATACTAACACCGGGTGAAATCTCTATAGATCATTTTGTTCCATGGTCCTATGTGGCGCATGATGAGTTCTGGAATCTTCATCCGACTACCCGCTCTATCAATAGCAGCAAAAGCAACAATCTTCCGGATTGGGATATTTATTTCCCGAGATTCGCTGCGCTGGAATATGAATCCTATAGAATGATCTGGATATATGATCGGGTTCACGATGAGTTCAGAAAATGTGCCCGTGAACATTTGAATAATCCGGAAATCGAGCATCGTCTTTATCGAGAAGGACTTACGCAACCGGAGTTTAAAAACCAATTGGAAGGCATAGTTTATCCTGTCTGGTTATCTGCAAAAACATGTGGATTTAAAAGCTGGGAGTACACATTATGACAAATGATACCATAGCCTATTATGATCAAAACGCTGCTGCCTTTATAGAGGGAACGGCAAATGCAGACATGAGCTATTCAAGGAATCTCTTTCTGCAATATATAAGGCCGGGAGGAAGGATTCTGGATGCCGGCTGTGGCAGCGGTCGGGATTCGCTGGCTTTTATGGAAGCCGGCTACCAGGTCGATGCTTTTGATGCTTCCGAGGAAATCTGTCGTATTGCCTCTGAGAGACTTGGTTTTCCGGTTGCCTGCAAGCGCTTTGAGGATTTTGAAGGGGAAACTGAATATGACGGAATCTGGTGTTGCGCATCATTACTTCATGTTAAGGCAGTAGATCTACCGGATGTTATAAGACGATTAAAGAAAATGCTTAGACCGGATGGTGCTCTTTATGTTTCATTCAAAAAGGGAAGTACAGAAAGAGTAAAAGAAGGACGCTATTTCAATGATATGACTTCAACAAGCTGTGAAGATCTATTATTGGAAAACGGTTTTGAAGTAATGGAATTGTTCGAAAGTGGAGACGTCCGGGAAGGCCGGGAAGACGAAAAATGGGTGAATGCCGTTGGAAAAGTTGCAAATACGGAAAACAATTATAGAGGTGGGATGTCAACTATGAAGGCAGAGACAGTAAAAAGAATCCTTCGTTTCACCGAAGACCGCGACTGGGACCAGTTCCATTCCCCGGCGAATCTGGCCAAATCGATCGCGATCGAGGCGGGAGAGCTGCTGGAATGCTTCCAGTGGAGCGACACGGACTATAAATTGGACGACGTCAGGGATGAACTGGCCGACGTGATGGTCTACTGCATCGATATGCTGGATAAGCTCGGCCTGGACGCGGACGAGATCATCAACGCGAAAATGGATAAGAACGAAGCCAAATATCCCGTGGATAAGGCAAAGGGAAGCGCGAAGAAATACACCGACCTATAAGAGATTGCTGTTATGATTATCTATGAGAATACTAAAAACGGCTTCATAAATGATATCCGTTCCGGCAGCATCGCTGGGAAGGTTAATACTGCTTTTGAACAGCATGGTATTCATCACAACAATGAGTCGGAATACAATTCCTGGGCATATTCGCTGATGTATATGCGCAACGTTCTCGATGATGAAGCAATACCTGGTGATGTGTCGCTGGCCATTGAATATCAGATCCCGCTTACTTCAAAACGCGTGGATTTCCTGCTCGCGGGCAAGGATGAAACCGAAACAGAAAATGTTGTCGTGATTGAATTAAAGCAATGGACGGACAGCGGAGTTACTACGCGCCCGGATGTTGTAGAGGCGTTTACAGGCGGAGCAAACCGAATCGTATGCCATCCCAGTTATCAGGCATACAGTTATGCCAGAATCATTGAGAACTTCAACGAAGATGTTTACAAACGAAACATCAAGCTTCGCCCCTGTGCCTACCTTCATAATTACAGAGAAGCAAACCGGGCCCATATCGATAACGATTTCTACCGGGAAGCGGTCTTATGCGCGCCTGTCTTTCTTGAAAAAGACACGGAAAAACTCCGCACTTTTATAAAGTCATATATCAAAGAAAAAGACGGGATCGATCTGCTGATGAAGATCGACCACGGAAAACTGAAGCCGGCGAAAGCGCTGCAGGATGCCCTGACTTCTATGATCAGGGGAAACCAGGAGTTTTACCTGATCGATGAACAGAAAGTGGCTTATGAAACGGTTAGAAGGCTGGTTGAGCTGACAGTTAAGAATGCAAACAATCCGGTAAAGGGATTTCGAAAGAGCGTTGTAATCGTTTCCGGAGGGCCCGGAACAGGGAAGTCCGTTGTAGCTATTCAGTTGCTTTGTAATCTGATCTCAAAAGGCTTCAGCGCGAATTATGTTACAAAGAACGCAGCCCCCAGAAATGTATATTTTGAAAAACTGCGGCAGGACCATTTCAGGTGGGGGTTTATTAAGAGCCTTTTCAAATCCTCGGATTCTTTCTGGAATGCTCCTTCGAATGTGATGGACTGCATTATCGTGGATGAAGCACATCGGCTGAAAAAGAAATCCGCTATTTTCCACGGCGAAAACCAAGTGAAGGAACTTATCAACTCCGGGAAAGTAACGGTATTTTTTATCGACGAAGATCAGCGGATTACGACCAAGGATATCGGGAGCAAGGAAGAAATAAGAAAATGGGCAGCCTATCATAACGCTCAGGTTTTTGAGGGAACGGATCTGAATCTGATATCGCAGTTTCGCTGCAACGGGAGTGACGGCTATCTGAACTTTTTGGACAACCTGCTTGAGATTCGGGAAACAGCTAACCTGGATTTTGACTACGATTACGAGATTCGACTTTTCAGTTCTCCGGCAAAAATGCGGGAAGCTCTTCGAGAAAAGAACGATATCAACAACAAATCCAGGATGATAGCCGGGTACTGCTATGAATGGGTTTCTGAGAACAATCCGACCGGGGACGAGTATGACATTATCCTGGAGGATGGCTTCCGGGCCAAGTGGAACTTCTCAAACACCTTATTTGCCATAGCTCCGGATTCGTTTGATCAGGTTGGATGTATCCATACAACGCAGGGCCTGGAATTTGATTACTGTGGAATCATAATCGGAAAAGACCTGAGATACGAAAACGGAAAGGTTATTACAGATCAATCTCAAGAAGCTCTTAGCGATAATTCTTCCGGTATTAGATCCTGCAAAGACACTTCCCTGGCAGATCGTTTGATCCGGAACACTTATAAGACTCTAATGTCCAGAGGACAGAAAGGCTGTTACCTGTATTGCGAGGATAAACCGTTATTGGATCATATCAGCAAAATGCTGAAGATAGAAATAGAGTAAAGAGGCAGTCATGAAGAACGATAAAGCGCTCAGTATCCTGTTTATCGGCAACAGCCATACCTATTACAACGACATGCCGCAGATGGTGCGGCAGCGGGCTGCCGGCGACGGCTTCGACTGCCGCATCACCATGATCGCGCATGCCGGCTGGTTCCTGGAGCAGCACGTGAAAGAGCCGGACGTTCGCTTCAACATCCTGTTCGGACGGTACGACTACGTCGTCCTGCAGGACCATACGCACCCGATGGCGCCGGAAGAGGAGTTCGTCCCGGCGGCGGCAATGCTGGACCGCTGGATCCGGGAAGCCGGCAGCGTTCCGGTGATCTATGAGACCTGGGCGAAAAAAGACGCCCCGGAAGATCAGGCTGCCATGAACAAGGTGCATCGCAAGGCGGCGGAAACGATTGGCGCCCTGCTGGCGCCGGTCGGCGAAACCTGGTGGAGCTATCAGGCGAACCGGCCGAATCTGGAAATGTATGCTTCCGACGGAAAGCATGCGTCTGAGGACGGATCCGACTTTGCCGCAAAGTGCATCTGGGAAACGATCCGACGGGACATCAGAAACAAGGAATAACGCGTGCACAGGCGTCAGGGAAGAGACTGCACCCTGTGTTATAGAAAAAAATAGACACGAAAGGAGCAACATTATGAAAACAGTCTATGAGTTTACAGTGAAGGACAGACAGGGGGCTGACGTCAGCCTGTCAGAGTACCGCGGCAAAGTCCTGCTGATCGTCAATACGGCAACCGGCTGTGGATTTACTCCGCATTACGATCCCCTGGAAGACATGTACCGGGAGATGAAGGATAAGGGCTTTGAGATCCTGGATTTCCCCTGCAACCAGTTCGCGAATCAGGCGCCGGGCAGCGATGACGAGATCCATCAGTTCTGCACGCTCAAATTCGGGACTGAATTCCCGCAGTTCGCGAAGATCGACGTGAACGGGGAAAACGCGGATCCGCTGTTTGCCTGGCTGGCGGCGGAGAAGCCGTTTGAAGGTTTCGGCAAAGGCCTGAAGAACGCGGCGCTGAATAAGTTCTCGGAGATGAACAACAGGAAATTCGGCGAAAAAGCCTACATCAGGTGGAACTTCACGAAATTCCTGATCGACCGGGAAGGCAAAGTCATTGCCCGGTTCGAGCCTACGGTCGATATGAAGGAAGTCAGAGACGCAGTGGCGGCTGCGTTGTGTGGAGCCTGATCCTGCTGGCATTCCTGATCGCCGTGACCCTGTTCTATCCGGCCGTTGCGGACAGGATCGGCCGAAAAAACGAATGCTGATATCACGGCGGCTTTTGCGGAGGTGGAGAATTGACCGGATATATGGCTGAAATGAGGAAGATCGTCGGTCACAGAACGATCATCCAATGTGCCGGGAGCATCATCTGTGTCGATGAAAACGGACGGATCTTACTGGGAAAACGTTCGGACAATCACTGCTGGGGCTATTCCGGCGGCGCCGTTGAAATAGACGAGCGCGTGGAAGACTGCGCAAGAAGAGAGCTGTATGAGGAAATGGGGCTTAAAGCGGAAGAACTCGAGTTTTTCTGTGTGAACTCCGGCCCGGAAGCCCATTACGTATACCCGAACGGAGACGAGGTCTCCAATTTTGAGATCGTCTATCTCTGCAGAAAGTGGAGCGGCACGCCGCAGCCCCTTGACGGAGAAATGGAAGAACTCAGGTTTTTTGCCTGCAGTGAGATCGATCTTTCCGAAATATCGCCGCCGGTGCGGTCCGTCGTTAAAGCGTATAGGGAGAAGGCAGGCAGCGAGATTCCGCCGGGCGGAATACGGAACGATTTGTTTGACAGAAATCAGAAGAAAGGATCGGAATCATGAAAACAGCCCTTTCGGAAAACGAAGCAGAAATGAAAACGGAAAGCTCCCGTGAAAAAACGATCATCCGGACCAGCGTCATCGGCATCATCGCCAACGTGTTCCTGGCCGGCTTCAAAGCGGTGGTCGGCCTCATGGCTAATTCCATCGCCATCGTACTGGACGCGGTCAACAACATCTCCGACGCGGGCAGTTCCCTGATCACCATCGTCGGGACGAAGCTGGCGGGGAAGGAGCCGGACAAGAAGCATCCTTTCGGCTACGGACGGATCGAGTATCTGAGCGCCATGATCATCTCCGTGATCGTGCTGTACGCGGGCATTACCTCCTTCGTGGAATCCGTCAGACAGATCATCCATCCCGAGACGCCCGACTACAGCCCGGTATCCCTGATCATCGTCGGCGTCGCCGTTGTAGTCAAGATCCTGCTGGGACGCTACGTAAAGAGCGTCGGGGAGAGGGTGAATTCGGACTCCCTGATCAATTCGGGCAAGGATGCGACGCTGGATTCGGTGATCTCCGCGTCCACGCTGGCGGCGGCCGGCATCTTTCTGATCTTCGGCCTGTCCTTGGAAGCCTGGCTCGGCGCGCTCATCTCCCTTGTTATCATCAAGTCCGGCGTTGAAATGCTGCGCGATACGATCTCCCAGATCCTCGGAGAGAAAAACGATGCGGAGCTGGCCAGAAGCATTAAGGAGACCGTGACCGGCTTCCCCGAGGTCCAGGGCGCGTATGATCTGGTGCTGAACAATTACGGCCCGGACGCCTGGAACGGGTCGATCCATATCGAGGTCCCGGACGTCTGCTCCGCCGACCAGCTGGACCAGCTGATCCGGACCATCCAGATGACGGTCTATAAGAAGCACCAGGTCGTTCTGACGGCCATCGGCGTATACTCGGTGAACACGCAGGACGAGGATGTCATCGAGACAAAAAGAAAAGTGCAGGAGATCGTTTTCTTGCACGAACACGTGAAACAGATGCACGGCTTCTACCTGATAAAGGATCAGAAGGCCATGCGCTTTGATATCGTGGTCAGCTTTGATGCGGACGACCGCAGGGCCGTGTATGCGGCGGCCGTGGCCGACGTGCAGAAGGCTTTCCCGGACTATACGCTGCAGGTGGCTATGGATACCGATTTCGCGGAAGAATAAAAGCCGAAGAGGAGAGCGTTCATGTTATACACGGAGCTGACAAAGAAAGCCCTGAAGATCTGCTTTGACGCGCACAAGGACAAGGTCGACAAGTGCGGGATCCCGTACGTCCCGCATCGATCACGTGACTGAGCGGGATCTGGCGCGGATACGGAAGTACCGGAAGGCGATGGAGCTTCTGGAAGGCGGGGCGGAAAACGGCTGAGCTCAGCCGGGGCTTCTCCCCGTTGATATGGCAGTGAAGGGCAGAAAAAGATGAAACGAATGATCGACAGTCCCGGAGGAAAGATGAAGCTCATCATCCTCCGATACGGAAAGGGCCCGGGGATCCTCTGGATCCACGGCGGCGGATACGTGACGGGAATGGCGTCCATGGTCTACTATTCCATGGGCAGGATGCTGGCCAGAAAGTACGGAGGCGCAGTGGTCTCTCCGGAGTACCGCCTGGCGAAGAAGGCGCCGTATCCCGCGGCCCTTGAGGATTGCTATGCCGCGCTGCAGTACATGTACGCGCATGCGGATGAGCTGGGCATCGACCGCAGCCGCATCATCGTCGGCGGCGAAAGCGCCGGCGGAGGCCTGGCGGCTGCCGTCTGCCGCCTCGCCCGGGATAAGGGCGAGATACCGGTCTCGTTCCAGATCCCGCTCTATCCGATGCTGGACTGCGAGGATACCGGCTCCTCCCGCGACAATCATGCGCACGGCTGGAATACGAAAAGAAATCACTGGGGATGGCGCTGGTATCTGCGCGATCTGTACGGAACGGACAGGGTGCCGCCCTACGCTTCGCCGTCCCGGGCAAAAGAGTACGATCATCTGCCGCCGTGCTATACCTACATTGAGGACGGCGAGCCCTTCTACGATGAAACGCTGACCTACGTTCGGAAGCTGAAGGAAGCCGGCACCGAGGCGGCGGCCGACGTTTTCCGCGGGAACGTTCACGGCTTTGACTTTATGTTCTGGACCGCGAACGCGAAGGAAGCAAAAAAGAAGCTGCTTCAGGCGGCCGAGCCGTACATGAGCGCGGAAAAAGACGAAAAATAATGGACGGAAAGATGCAAATGTCAACCGGCAGGTGACGGAACCCCTTTTCCTTTCTGCTATACTTTCACCATCAAAACAAAGGAGGATGATGAAAATGTACGGAGCCATCCTGGGAGATATGATCGGAGCCCCTTACGAGTTTGACAGGGGGAGCAAAACGAAGGATTTTCCGCTCTTTTGCGAGAGATCCCGCTTCACGGACGACAGCGTTATGACGGTCGCCGTCGCGGAGGCGCTGATGGACGTCGCCGGGAAAAGCGAGGCCCAGATCCGGAAGGCGCTTGTTGATTCCATGCAGAAATGGGGGAGGCAGTATCCGGACGCGGGTTACGGAGGCCGCTTTATCCGCTGGCTCTGGGCCAACGATCCGCGCCCTTACGGAAGCTACGGAAACGGTTCGGCGATGCGGGTCGCTTCAGCCGGCTGGCTGTATGAGAGCCTGGAGGAGACCAGGCGGATGGCAAGACTGACTGCCGAAGTCACGCATAACCACCCGGAAGGGATCAAAGGCGCGGAAGCGACGGCTGCAGCCATCTGGATGAGCCGGAACGGGAGCAGTAAGGAAGAGATAAAGGACTATATCGTCCGCGAATTCGGCTACGATCTTTCGCGGAGCTGCGATGAGATAAGACCCGGATACCGCCACGTGGAATCCTGTCAGGAGACGGTGCCGGAAGCCATAACGGCCTTTCTGGAAGGAGAGAGCTTTGAGGACGTGATCCGGACGGCGGTTTCGCTCGGCGGAGACTGCGATACGCTCACCTGCATCGCCGGCAGTATGGCGGAAGCCTTTTACGGCGTTCCGGCCCTGCTGGAAAGCGAGTGCAAAAAGCGCCTGCCGGAGGATATGCGGGAAGTGCTGGAGCGCTTTGACGCGCTGCGGGGCAGAGGCTCTGATTGTATTGATGAGGATCCTTTCCTGACGGGGAACAAAACGATCAAGGAGGCCATCGGCCGCTATTACGCGGAGTCAAGTGAAGAGACCCTGACCGCGGTCCTGGAGTCGATCCGGATCCGGATGCACGAGGACGGCCATTTCATGATCCCGGTCATCCCGCCGGAGCAGATGCTGGATATAATAGACCCGGAAACGGTGAAGGTCGGCGATACGGTCCGGTCCGAGGAGGCACTGCGCTTTAAGCTGCATCATCTGCAGACGAAAGACGGCCGGAACTGGCTGGTCGCCTTTACCGGCCGGGAGGAATTTGAGAAAGGGGAATCCGCTTCCATCATTTCCTTCTTCATCGACCAGTTTCTGAAAAGCTGCCGCAATATGGCGGAAGACGGCGTCATAATCAATCCTTGGGATAAGCCGTTCCTGCTGACAAAGGAACTGATCGAATTGATCTTCGCGGCCGATAAGCCGCAGAACCATATTTATTTCGAGATGGGGGACATCACGAAGCTGAAGGTGGATGCCATCGTGAACGCGGCGAACCGCTCGCTTCTCGGCGGCGGCGGGGTGGACGGCGCGATCCACCGGGCGGCCGGCCCCGGTCTTAAGGAAGAATGCCGGAAGCTGGGCGGCTGTGAGACCGGCGAGGCGAAGATCACGGGCGGCTGGCTGCTTCCGGCCAAATACGTGATCCACACCGTCGGGCCTATCTACAGGACGGGGGATCCGCGCTGCGAAAAGCTGCTGTATGCCTGCTACCGGAACTCTCTGGAAGTGGCGAAGGCGCACGATCTTCATACGGTCGCCTTCCCGGCGATCTCGACCGGAGCCTACGACTACCCGAAGCAGGAGGCCGCCGTGACCGCACTGCGGGCCGTTTCGGACTGGCTGTCGATGAATCCGGACTACGGAATGGCGGTGATCATGGTCTGCATGGATCAGGAAACGAGAAACTGCTATCAGAAAGCGGCCGCGCAGGACACTTCTGTGGTATAATAAAAAACCGGGAGACACGAAAGACTTCGAAGCGGCATACGGGAGGCTGGATTGAAGATCGCAGACAGAGAACCGATACGCGAAGGCTGGTCGGGCGATAAAAAGTACCGCATCACCGATGGGAATGGCGAACGCTTTCTCTTGCGCATTTCCGATATCGCGAAGCGTGAGGCAAAGCAGGCCGAATTTGAGATGATGCGGCGCGTCGCGGCGCTGGGCGTGCCCATGTGCCTGCCGCTCGAGTTCGGCGTCTGCGAGGAAGGCGTTTACTCCGTCCAGAGCTGGATCGAGGGGAAGGGCGCGGAAGAGATGATCCCGCTGCTGCCTGCCGGAGAGCAGTACGGCTGCGGCCTTGAGGCCGGACGGATCCTTAAGACGATCCACTCCGTTCCTGCGCCGCCGTCGCAGGAAGACTGGGAGATCAGAATCAACCGGAAGATCGATACCAAGATCAGAAGGTACGGGGAATGTCCGGTCAAGTATCCGAAGGGGCAGGCGTTCATCGATTATATCAACGCCAACCGGCATCTGCTGAAGGGAAGGCCGCAGACTTTTCAGCACGGAGACTATCATATCGGAAATATGATGATCGGCTGCGGCGGGAAGCTTTTTATTATCGATTTCGACCGCAGCGATTTCGGGGATCCCTGGGAGGAATTCAACCGGATCGTCTGGTGCGCCCAGAAATCCGCGCCCTTTGCTTCCGGTATGGTGAACGGATACTTTGACGGAAACGTCCCGGCGGATTTCTGGAAGCTGCTGGCCCTGTATATCTCGGCCAATACGCTCTCGTCGGTCTGCTGGGCGATCCCTTACGGGGAGGCCCAGGTCCAGATCATGCTGGACCAGGCGGAAGAAGTGCTGGCCTGGTATCATGATATGACGGACCCGGTACCGGCCTGGCATCAAATATGATATAATAAACAAACAGTAACGATAAATGAAAAATACTGCCGGCCGCCCGGATGGCCAGGGGCCGGCGGAGAGAAGGAAGGATCTGTGGGTGCAACTATGAGTTTTAGCTGGATTTCCATTTTTTCGAGTATCATCGCTATTCTGCTTCTGCTGAAGCTGATCTTCGGCTGAGAACAGCCGAATCGTATGAAAGCCTGCCGCGGAAGAAACGAATAAACGGATAAAGCACACTTTTTTATCGATTGGAGGAGACAAAGAAATGAGTGAAACGCATGATCAGCCGGCCAGCCAGGGCGTGGCCAACGTCTTAAAGCGGGCCAAACAGTTCGCAAACGTCCGCTGGATCCCCGTGGCTTCGATGCCCAAGAGCGTCTCCAGCGACTACAGCAATTTCCCGGAGAAAACGGTTCCCGGACACTGGGCGCCCGACTATCCCCGGAAAGGCCTGCCGTATTCGTCGGCCCGGTACGAGGAGAAGTATATCGGCACCAACGTGCTGCTGGAAACCTTTATGACCGCGCTGAAGAATCCGAAGAGCGTGCTTTATACCCGCGACTGGACCGGCAAGGGCCCGCGGATGAGCAGCTGGTACGGGATCGTCTGCAGCGGCTACGCCAGCTACTGCCTGGATCTGCCGGAGTTTAGGAACACCTCCCGCTGGCGGGATTACGGCGACATCGAAGTGATCAAGCTGGAATCGGCCCAGCAGATGAAACTGGGCGACACGATGCTCAGCCAGAGCCACGTGGTCGTGATCACGGATATCGTCCGCGACGAGACGGGTAAGGTCCTTCGCCTGACCGTCTCCGAGAGCGTTCTGCCGCTCGTGGCCGTGAACGAATTCTCGGCCGAAGAGTTCGAGCGCTACTGGATCCCGAACGGCTATATGATCTGCCGCTACAAAAACATCGATCAGGTGACCTACACGCCTTCGCCTTTCGTGAAGGTGGAGGGCGATCCGGAACTGCCGCCGTATGAATACAATACCGCCTTTATGACCGACTACGGCGAGAAAGCCGACTACAAGCTCGGCGAGTCCGTGGAATTCAACGTCTTCGAAGAGGGCTGGCAGGAGCTTGTCGTGAAGGGAAGCGACGGGCGCGAAGCGGCCCGCATGGAAGTCGGCGACCCCGGCGTCTATACGTTCAAACCGGCCCGGAAGGGCGGCTATACCGCCGTTCTTAAGAAGGAAGGCGCGGAAAGCGCTCCGCTGTATTTCCACGTGACCGCGCTCCGCTGCCGGACGGAAGTCTTCCCGGGCGGCGTTACGGTCTATATGGAGGCGGAGGAAGGCGAGAGCCTGACCGAAGTCATCGCGTTCGCGAAGACCGAAAAGAACGAGCGTTTCCACGGCGTCTTTACCGAAGAAGACCGGAAAGCCGGCTGCGTAAGGATCGACGGGCTTCCCGCCGGGACCTATACGGTGAAGGGCTATGCCAGCAATGACTTCGGCATGTACAGTTCTCCGGCTGTGACGGTGGAGATCCCGGCGGCACCGCAGCAGGCCTGATCGTACCGGCTGCCGGCGTCATATCATATGGGAAAGCGGTGGACGTGTCCGGAGAGCGGCATGTCCATCGCTTCTTTTTACCGTATTTTTGCAAAAAAATAAAAATCCCCCTGCGTCAGGTATTGCTCGTGACGCAGCGTCATGAGTTAGGATGGCGCCGAAAGGAGGTCGTTGACTATGTCACAGTACACCACGGGAGAGCTGGCGAAGCAGTGCGGCGTCACGGTCCGGACAGTTCAGTTCTACGACCAGAAAGGGATCCTGATTCCCAGTGCGCTGACGGAGGGGGGCAGAAGACTGTATTCCGATGAAGACCTGAAACGGATGAAGATCATCTGCTTCCTGCGGGATACGGGCCTGTCGCTGGATACCATCGGGCAGCTGCTGAAGGAAGAGGATCCCGGCAGCGTCATCTCCGTTTTGCTGGAACAGCAGGAACAGCAGCTGCAGGAGGAGATCCGTGAGCGACGGGAAAAACAGGACAGGCTGGCAGAACTGAAAAAAGGCCTGAAGGAGGTATCATCGTTCTCCATAGAAACCATCGGTGACATAGCGGCTGTTATGGAAGGAAAAAAGAACCTGGGAACTCTCCGGCGGAATCTGTTATTCGTCGGGATCCCGCTGAATGTTCTCGGCTGGGCGGCGCTCGCACTGTGGATCATCAAGGGGATCTGGCAGCCCTGTGTGGTGCTGGCCGTGATCGGCATCCCGCTGGGGATATGGCTCGCTTACCGGTATATCCGGAAGGTGGCATATATCTGCCCGCAGTGCCATGAGGTGTTCCGGCCCGCCTGGAAAGAGGCACTGTTCGCAAAACACTCCCGCTGGACCCGAAAGCTGACCTGTACGAAATGCGGCCATCACGGATTCTGCGTAGAGACGTGGGGAGGCGATGGGGCATGAAAACCTGGAAGAAGGCCTTGTGTTTTGCGCTCTGTCTTCTGCCGGTCGGCGTGATCGGCGGATGGCTCACGGCGGAAATGACGGTATCATCCGTGGATACGGCCCTGCTGGAAAGCGCTGCTCAGCAGCTGGGCAGCCCGGAGGCCGTCAAGGCCCTGACGGCAGCTTCGGGCGCCTTTTATACTGTTTTCTGCGCGTTCTTCGGATATCTGCTGGCGGAGAAGATCGGCCTGATGCGTCCCTTCCGCTTTGAGAAGGCGGTCGTGATCCGTGTTTTCCTCATCGCTGCACTGGGCGGCGCCGTCTTCAGCCTGGACGCCTGGACGTTTGCCAGGTGGATCCCCGAACTGAAAGAAACGTACGAGGCCGCCGGATCTTTCGAGATGACCGTCTGGATCGCTTCGGTCCTGTACGGCGGTATTACGGAGGAGGTCATGATCCGGCTCTTTTTGATGAGCGGACTGGCGCTCATCGGCTGGAAACTGTTTTTCCGGAAAGAAGAGCAGCTTCCGCTGAAGGTCCTGATCGCAGCCAATATCCTTTCGGCGCTTGCGTTTGCAGCGGGGCATCTCCCCGCCACGGAGCTGATGATCGGCGAGCTGACACCCCTGCTTCTGATCCGCTGTTTCCTGCTCAATGGCGCGGCTGGGCTCCTTTTCGGCCGATTCTACCGGAAATACGGTATTCATTACGCCATGCTGGCCCATATGCTGTTCCATCTTGTCAGCAGGACCATATGGCTGATCGCGCTTCCGTAAGGGCGGCGGGCAAACGTCTCAGCGGTTTGCCTGCAGACAGTGCCCGACAGTTTTTCCCCCTTTAAATGAAACGGCATCCCCAAGGAGGCCGTTTTTGATGAATTACGTCAAAATACCGCAGAAATGAGGAAAACTGTGGTATAGTATAGACACCGATAAATAATATAAGTCCGGCTTGCTGCGGCCTGCGGAGGAAGAAATGGTCCATCTGGAAAAAATCGATGCCAAGAATCTCTGGGACGTCATTGATCTTAAGGTCAGAAAGGAACAGAAGAGCTTTGTCGCTCCGAACGAGGGCAGCCTTCTGGAGGCATATCTCGCCGTCGGAAGCGAGTGCAAAGCGTTCCCTTTCGCTATCTGTAACGATAAGAAACTGGTCGGTTTTCTGATGATCGGCTACAATGAAGCGGCGATGTATGAGATGTATGACGAAACGCCGCCGGAGAGCCTCAAAAACAATTACAGCCTGTGGCGCCTGATGATCGATAAAAGATATCAGGGGAGAGGCTACGGAAGGGAAGCGGTCCGCCTGGCGCTGGAGTTTATCCGGACGTGGCCCTGCGGGAAAGCGGAAACCTGCGAACTCTCCTACGAACCGGAAAACGAGACCGCTAAACAACTGTATCATTCTTTCGGCTTTGCCGAAAACGGCGAGATGGACGGAGACGAAGTCATTGCCGTGCTGAAGCTCTAGGACGGGAAAGAAGCCATGGATCATCGGATCGTTTCAGCCAAAGAAGAGAACAGGGAGGAGATCCTGTCCTTATATCAGGCGCAGAAGGGCCGGCCTTACTGTCCCTGGGATGAGGACTATCCTTCGGACGCGACCATCAGCTTTGATCTGGCGCGCGGCGCGCTGTTCGTCTTAAAAAGCGGCGGGCGCATAAAGGCTGCGGTTTCGATCGACGAGGATGAAACCGTTGCGCAGCTTCTCTGCTGGGATAAAGCGCTCGAGCCCTCGGCGGAGCTGGCCAGGCTGGCGGTCGCACCAGAGGAGCAGAATAAAGGACTTGGGCGCATCATGCTCCGCTTCGGGATGGATGAACTGAAGCGGCGCGGCTTTAAGGGCGTTCATTTCCTGGTCAATAAGCATAACGTAACGGCGCTGCGGTCGTATGCCGTATTCGGATTTCACGTCGTGGGAGAATGCCGGCTGTACGGCCAGGATTTTCTGTGCTATGAAAAGGAACTGTGAAGCGCCTTTTTGAACGCATGCTCACGATTATTTTTGAACTGATCGCGGAAGGCTCTCTGGAAGCCGTGGAAGAAAGGTGCCGCTCACGATCGGGCTGGCTGTCCGGAAGACCGTGAAAAAACACCGCCGCTGATCCCAATGCAAAAGGAGAGCAGAAGATGGATTATCTGGAAGAGTATTATAACAACTACGACGAGGACGGACGCCTTCTGTCACGTCACGGACAGGTGGAATACCTGACCACGATGAAATATATCCGGGAGAGCCTGGCGGGGCTTTCCGATCCGAAGATCCTGGAAGTCGGCGCCGGAACGGGACGCTACAGCGTGACGCTGGCAAAGCAGGGCCTGAAGGTAACGGCGGTCGAACTGATCCCCCATAACCTGGAGATCTTAAAGTCCAAGCTGGACGGTACGGAACCGATCACCGCGCTGCAGGGGAACGCCCTGGATCTGTCCCGCTTTGCCGACGAGACCTTCGACCTGACCCTGCTGCTGGGGCCGATGTATCACCTTTATTCGAAAGAAGAGAAGCTGCAGGCGCTTTCCGAAGCGGTGCGTGTGACTAAATCAGGCGGCCGTATCCTGGTGGCCTACTGCATGAATGAGCCGACCGTCATTCAGTACGTGTTCGGTTTGAACCATCTGCGCGAAGTGATGGACCTTAATATGCTGACCTCTGACTGGCACTGCATCAGCGAGCCCAAAGATCTTTTCGAGATGGTGAGAACAGAAGAGATTGCGGAACTGGATGCAGCGGTACCTGTCAGAAGGATCAAACTGGTCGCAGCGGACGGTGCGACGAATTACAAGCGGGAATACATAGACGCCATGGATGATGAGACTTTCAGCAAATGGATGGATTATCATTTCACGATCTGCGAACGGCAGGACCTCATCGGGGCTTCCCACCATACGCTGGATATCCTTCAGAAAGAGTGACGGTGCGGCGGGATGCGGTTTGAAGAAATGACGGAGAAGGCGATCGCCTATATACGGGAGCTTTTCAAAAACAATGCCGGCGGGCACGACGCGGCGCACAGCCTGCGCGTCTTTCACAATGCGATGCGGATCGCCGGGGACGAGCCCGGCTGCGACCGGGAGATCGTGGCGCTTGCGGCGCTGCTGCACGACGCGGACGATCACAAACTGTTTCATACCGAAAACGATGAGAATGCGCGCGCTTTCCTGAAGGAAAACCTGATCCCGGAAGAGCAGGCCGACCGGATCTGCGAGGCGATCGATTCCGTGTCTTTCAGCCGGAACCGGGACCGTCTCCCGCAGACGCTCGAGGGAAAGATCGTGCAGGATGCGGACCGTCTGGACGCGATCGGCGCCGTCGGGATCGCCAGGACCTTTGCCTACGGCGGAGAGCACGGCCGCTCACTGGAGGCGTCCGTTCAGCATTTTTACGATAAGCTGCTGCTGTTGAAAGACAGGATGAACACGGAGACCGCGAAGCAGCTTGCTGAGGATAGACACCGCTTCCTGGAGGCGTTTCTGAAGGAACTGAAAGACGAGACGGAAGGAGGACAGCCGGATGGAACTCATACTGGAGATCCTGTTTGATCTGATCGTGGAAGGCTCTGTGGAAGCCGTGGGAGAGAAGAAGGTGCCGCTTGTGCTCAGGATCCTGGCCGCCCTCGTCCTGATCGTGGTTTTCGGCGGCCTGGTAGGCGTCCTTCTGTATATCGGGATCTCCGAAAAAAACTGGATCGTGACGGCTTTCGGAGCGATCATCGCGGTCTTCATCGGGACGGCCGTTTGGAAAACCGTAAAAAAGCACCGCCGCTGATCTCGGCCGTCCGAAAACCGGCGGCTTGCGCGGAATGCGCCGCAGGGAGCAATTAAAATATCGGAATATGGCTGCAACGTTTCGCCGGGCCGTATTGTATTGAGAGTGGAAGGCAATCGATCCTTCCGAAAAGGACACTTTGGAGGTTTCTTATGAAGAACAGGACAAAGTACAGAAAAACGATCGGGCTGCTGCTGGCCTTTTCCCTTCTGATTTCCGCGCTGTCAGCCTGCGGCCCGGCGCCTGCCGTCACGCCGACCGATGCTCCGACCGCCACGCCGAGCGAATCCGGCAGCGGGACGTTCGGCATCCGATATGAACTTGGCGATACCGCCGACAATTTCACGCTTAAGCCGTCGGAAGCAAAAACCGGAGACACGGTTGAAATCAGGACAGGCGTCCTGTACGATGCCGACATCCATGTTTATGTAGACGGCCAGGAGATCAGGAAATCGCATTATGACAGCGATTACTGGGGGTATTCTTTTGTGATGCCCGACAAAGAAGTGCTGGTAACGGCAAAGTATTATACAAAGGGCGAAGTCTGGGGCGTGTCGGACGAACCCGTCATCTGGGCCGAAAAGATGAGCTTCCGGAAAACGGAGATCATCACGGATGCGATGAGCTGGGATTCCTTCGATGAAAAGCTGCTTGCCTTTTTGTCGGAGCATACGGACGGCAACTATATGGCCTCGCCGCTTTCCTTCCGCTATGCCCTGGGCCTGCTGCTGACCGGAGCGGCCGGAGAGACGAAGGCCGAACTCCTGAAGGCGCTCGGCGTTAAGTCGGAGGAGGAGTGGATAGAATACTGCCTGGATTTCAACGGCTTCGTCGAGTACTTCGCCTCCGATCTGGAAGAGGAGCTCGCGGGGTTCAAGGAGATGGTCAAGCAGGGCTGGATCCCGGCGGAATCCGCGGAGCCTTTCCGCGCGCTGCGCGTCGCCAACTCCGTCTGGAAGGCCGAACGGATCACGGAGAGTTTTAAAGACGCCTATAAGGAATCCGTCGAAAAGAACTACGCGGCGGAATACCGCTCCTTCACGGCGGCAAACGCTGTGGAAAAGATCAATGAATGGGCCGATATCAAGACGGAGCACATGATCCCGGCGCTCCTTCCGGAAGGGTATCCCACCGATGAACTGGCCATAGTCCTGATGAACGCCCTGTATTTCAAGGACGCCTGGCAGACGGAGTTCGCCAAAGCCCTGACGGAAGAAGGGGATTTTCATGCCGGAAACGGTCAGACGACCCGGAAGGAATTCATGACCGTCACGGATTACTTTTCCTACTACGAAGACGCAGATACCAGACTGGTGATCCTTCCGATGAAGGGCGGCGTCTCCATGGCGTTCGTAATCGGCTCCACGGAAGGGCTCGCGGAGAAGATCGCCCGGGCCGCTTCGGAAAACGTGAAAGTCACGATCCCGAAGATGGATCTCGAAACAGATTTCTCGAACGGAGAGCTGGTGGATTTCCTGAAGGAATGCGGCGTTAGCCTTGCCTTCGACGGCCGGGCGGATTTCTCCGCCATGATCGATTATCCGGTCTTTGTCAGCGACATCATTCAGAAGACCCGCATCAAGCTGGACGAGGAAGGCGTGGAAGCGGCCGCCGTGACGGCGATCATGATGGACGAATGCGCCGCGTTTGAGCCGGAAGACCCGAAGGTATTCACGGCCGACGAGCCGTTCTCGTTCTACATCTACACGACCTGCAACGATACGACGGCCGTCATGTTCGCCGGAGAAATCGTAGAATAAGCCGCCCCGTCGGCATTTCGGTCTCGCTCTGTTCAAGCCGGAAGTCTCCTGGAGACTTCCGGCTTTTCGTTCCAGGAGGATTTCCGCTTCAAGATCATCTGTCCCAAAGCGCATCAGCAGCGCCTGGAGAGAATGGAAGGCTGTCTCGAAAGAAAAGAGGCCGCGGAAACCAAGCGGCTCGGACAGGAAAAACAGATCCTTAAGCTGATTAAAGACACGGCGGAGAAGTGTCAGAAAACGCTCGACAAGCTGGATTTGGCCCGGGTCGGAAAAAGCAACTGGAGGAGCTTTCGAAAGGCCTGGGCGAAAAGAACACTCCGATCGGGATCAGGCTGCCGGGAAACGCTTTCCGCCGGACACGCTGTCCGCTCAGTTGGTGAAAGCGTTCTGCACGGCGCTGATCATGTTGGAGGTCAGGATATCCGCGATCTCGTCCGGCGCGTCCTTGATCTTCCAGGACGCGTCCTTTTTGACCAGCGTTAACGTGACGGATTTTTCCGCCGTACCGGGGCTCACCGTCTGTGCGGCGCTTTCAAAGCAGCTGACGAGGAGGGCGATCATCTCGTCCTCGGACGCGCCGCTCACGGCCATTGACAGTCCCTGCCGGACGTAATTGACCACGGCGAGAGTCATGACGTCGGAGGCGTCGGTATAGGTGAAATCGACTTTTACGGTGGCGGTGTCGCCGCTGACTTCGGCCTTGCCGATCTTGTATTTCATCGCCGAAGCCCACTCCTTCAGGTACTTGGAAAGAGCGCTGAACAGGCTGTCTTCCTCGATCTCCGCAAAGGCGCTTTCGTCGCCTTCTTCGATGATGCCCGCGATCTTCTTGTAATCGAAATCCTTCATGCCCTCGCAGAGGGTCCTGACGGTGGCCCGGGGCGTGCCCGTGCCGCCGCACGCCGCAAGCATCAGCAGCATCGCGGCGGCTATGATCATACTGAGAATCTTCTTCATATCGTGTTCCGGTCCCTTCGTGTGAGTTTTACAGCAGGATGAGGGCCGCGGCGAGGGCGGCGGCGGTCAGAGCCAGCCAGATCCAGCGGATCGTCAGGCCGAAGCCGTAGGTGAAGCATTTGACGGTCCGGCCGTCCACTTCCATCCTGTACAGTTCAACGTACGGGACGGGGCTTCTCCGGTACCATCCCTTGACGACGGCGAAGCGGTCGATGTTCTGCTTCGATTTGAAGATTGCGAAGATCTTGTTCAGGATGAAGAGCGGCTGGCTGTAATCCAGGAAGATGATGCCGGTCTCGTCCTGCAGCACGTAGTCCTCGTTGAAGATGCAGCCGGGATCCCCGCGCCCGATGACGGTGCCCCGCAGCTCGCAGGGGATGCTGCGGATGCCGGAGACCTTGGGCTCGCCCAGAAGGCCGGCGGTATTGGCTTCATAGTATTCCTTGTTCGGATGCGTGAAGCGGAACTTCAGGAGAGAAAACACCGCGGAAAGCACCAGAAGGGCCGCCGCGATCCACAGCTTTTCCGTGTCGTCCCCGACCCAGAACACGGCGCCGACAACCAGCGCGCCCAGGAAGGTGATCACGGGCAGGAGGCTGATCCCGATCTCGCGGAGGAAGTCGTCGAAATAGGATTCGGGCTTCTGCAGGTCAAAGTCGATAAAGGGCATTCTGCCGTACTGCGGAGCCAGTTTGTCGATCGCCTGCAGGCGCTTCGAGATCAGTGGGTGCGTGGAGTTGAGTTCATACCACTTGGCCCAGGTGTTCCAGAGCTCCCACTTCATCGCGTTTTTGATATGGGTCTTGTCGATCTCGCCGTTCACGAAGCAGCTGACCGTCAGCGACTTGGAGGCTTTGGAGTCGAAGATGCCGAGCGTATTGGTGGAGCTCGCGTTGATGGCCCGCTGCCGGCCCTTCTTTCCGCCTTCCGCGATCTCTTCATGCGTGCTCATGCCGAAACCGATCTGGATCAGCGCGCGGGAGAGGGCTTCCGGATCCCCGGTCGCTTCCACGGAGAACTGGTCCGCGAAGTATTCCCTGGTCCGGGAGAACCAGAGCACGATATACTGCGAAATGATATAGAGCACGTAGGCGATCGCGGCCAGCGCCGCTTGGGCCGCCGCGGCCTTGCTGTCGTCGCTGTCGTTGGAACTGCCCACGGTGCTCTTCGTGCCGTTGATCAGGGCCCGGGAGATCGCGTACAGCACCATCGGGACCAGCTCGGCCATCGTCATCAGCAGCATGTCGTAATGCACGGCGTGCCCCAGCTCATGTGCCGTGACTGCTTTCACCTCATCCTCGGTCAGAAGGTCGAAGATGCCGCGCGTCAGCACGATGCGGGCGTTGTTTTTTGTGTGGCCGTAGGTAAAGGCGTTCGGGGCGCCGTCCTCGATCAGGCCGATCTTCGGATATTTCATGTGCTGTTCCTGACAGACCTGCTCGATGAACTCCTGCAGGTAGGCCGGGATCTCCGCGCCGAAGCGGGTCTTGTAGAACCAGCGCTGCGTGAGATCCGTCAGAAAAGGAGAGATCAGGAACTGGATGAACAGGACCACGGCGGACGCGATCAGCGCGGTGCCGAGCGGCACGCCGGTCAGGTCGAACACGATCAGCAGGATCAGGACCAGCAGTCCGTACAGAAGAGCGAGCGTCGCGGCCGAAACGCCGAAAAGGAGCTTTCTCATAGTCATTAACCTCGTAATTGGAAGTATAATGTCGTATTATACTTCCTGCGGACGGCAAAGTCAAAAAAAACAGCGCCCTTCTTGACAGAAAAAGAAACGGCTGATAAAACAGAGCTGCAAAGGACGGAAGACCCATGAAAAAACGACTGAATTCCAATCAAATCAAGCTGATCGCCATCATTGCCATGACGATCGACCACCTGACCTGGACCTTTTTCCCCGGGACGCAGGCGGTCTGGTACGTGTACGCGCTGCATATCGTCGGGCGGCTGACCGCGCCGATCATGTGGTTCTTCATCGCGGAGGGCTGTCACTATACGCACGACATGGGAAAATATATCGGGCGGCTGTTCCTCTTTGCCCTTGTTTCGCACTTTGCCTATGATTTTGCCTTCGGGATCCCGTTCCTGCCGCTCTCGACGGGCATCTTCAATCAGACGAGCGTCATGTGGTCGCTGGCCTTCGCGCCGGTCCTGGTCGTGATCTGCCGGCAGGAGAAGATCCCGCAGTGGGCGAAGATCCTGAGCATTATCGCGGTCTGCCTGATCACCTTCCCGTCCGACTGGTCCAGCATCGCCGTAATGTGCCCGTTTTTCCTGTTCGCGCACCGGGGAAACTTCAAGCGGCAGGCGGCCGATATCGTGATCTGGTCCTTTATCTATGCGGCGGTCTATTTTATCTTCCTGGATAAGCTGTACGGCGCGCTGCAGATGTTCACCTTCCTGACGATCCCGATCCTGGCCCAGTACAACGGCGAGCGCGGCAAATGGACCGGCATGAAGTGGCTGTTCTATATCTACTATCCGGCGCACCTCTTCGTGGTCGGACTCATCCGGATCGCCCTGCACGGGAATATCTCTACGATCTTTTAGGGAGGAAGGCGGAAAAAGAGCGGCAGATCCTGCTTTTTCCTGCCGGATCCTCTTGCGCTGCACGGAAAATGGGTATATAATAACCGTTGGTTAGCGAGTGCTAACTGTCGCGCACGGGTCACGCCCGGCCGGGGATCATGAAAAGAGGCACATGATATGATAAAAACGACGCTGAAAATAGACGGCATGATGTGCGGGATGTGCGAGGCGCATATCTGCGATACGATCCGGAAAGCGGTCCCTTCCGCAAAGAAGGTGACGGCGTCCCGGAGCAAAAAGGAGGCAAGCTTCCTGACGGAAGAAGCGGTGGATACGGCTTTGCTGAAGGCCGCCGTTGACGCCACCGGCTACACCTGGCTCGGCGCGGAATCGGCGCCGTATGAAGAGAAGGGCTGGTTCGGACGAAAATGAAAGCAGTTTTCTGGGGGCTTCTGATCCCCTTTATCGGCACGGCTGCCGGCGCCGCCTGCGTCTTTTTCTTACAGCAGGATCTGAAGGCGGGCGTGCAGCGGGCCCTGACCGGCTTTGCGGCCGGCGTTATGGTGGCCGCCTCCATCTGGAGCCTGATCATTCCGGCGATCGAGCAGTCCTCCGGTAAGGGGCGGCTGGCCTTCCTGCCCGCCTTTATCGGCTTCTGGTTCGGCATTCTGTTCCTGCTTCTGCTGGACCATATCATCCCGCATCTGCACCGGAGCATCGATCAGGCGGATCAGACCGAAGGCCCGAAAAGCAGACTGAACCGGACCGTCATGATGGTCCTCGCGGTGACGCTGCACAACATTCCGGAGGGGATGGCGGTCGGCGTGGTCTATGCGGGCCTTCTGGCCGGCTCGGGCAATATCACGGCCGGCGGCGCGCTGGCGCTGGCGCTCGGCATCGCGATCCAGAACTTCCCGGAGGGCGCCATCATCTCCATGCCGCTCTTTGCGGAAGGGAAAAGCAAGCCGAAGTCCTTCGGCCTGGGCGTTCTGTCCGGCGCGGTGGAGCCGGTATTCGGCGGGCTGACGGTCCTGATCGCGAGCCTGGTGGTCCCGGCGATGCCGTATCTCTTATCCTTTGCGGCCGGCGCCATGCTGTACGTGGTCGTGGAAGAACTGATTCCGGAGATGTCGGCCGGCGAGCATTCCAATATCGGCGTCGTTTTCTTCGCCGTCGGCTTTTCCCTGATGATGGCTCTGGACGTGGCGCTGGGATAGGAGCTTGCGATGAAATATCACGTTGAGAAAAACACCGTGCAGGAGACGCTCGTCATCCCCCTGTTCGGACGGCTGGTCTGCTCCGAGCGCTTCCCGGAGCTCTTTTCCGACCCGGAAGCGAAGCGGATCTGCGATTCGCTGGACTACGACTTTGAGGAAAAGCGGAAGAAGATGGAATCCCCGGCCGGGCTCTTCGGAGCTCTCGAAGTGGCGCAGCGGCAGTACGATCTGCGCTGCGAGGCGGAAGACTATCTGAAGAAGCATCCGAAAGCGGCCGTGGTCAATCTGGGCTGCGGCCTGGACGATACCTTTTCGAAAGCGGACAACGGTCAGTGCAGAGGGTACAATATCGACCTGCTGGACGTGATCCAGGTGCGGAACGAGCTGCTGCCGGCCGGCGGGAGGGAAGAAAATCTGGCCTGCGACCTGAACGACTTTAGCTGGATGGGGCGGATAGACGCCTCGGACGGCGCGGTCTTCTTTGCGGCCGGCGTCTTTTACTACTTTAAAACTGAAGAGGTAAAAAAGCTCTTTGCCGCGATGGCAGAGCATTTTCCCGGCGGGGTCCTGGTTTTCGATTCCTGCAACGAGCGCGGCGCAAAGCTGATGCGGAAGACCTGGCTCAAAGAAGCCGGGATCACGGACGTGAGCGCTTACTTTTCGCTGGAGAACGAGGCCGAACTGCTCGGCTGGAGCGGCCGTTTCGCCTCTGTCACGGCAAAAAGCTACATGCGCGGCTACCGGGATATTTATAACAGCGTCGGCATGTTCCATAAACTGATGATCCATTTCTGCGACAGTCTTGTAAGGATGAAAATCGTAAGAATATGCTTCAATGATCCGGCGGATAAGGCGTAAGGATCAGATCAAAATCGTTTATAAGCTGAGTGGCGGCATCCATGCGGATGCCGCCTTTTTTCATATAAAAACAGCTTCCGCTGCGCTCTGCCCCCGAAAGGGATATAAGTAAAATGGCAGCAAAAACCGCCCCGGGCGTTTTGCCTGTGCAGCAGGGTATTATTATACTGTTGACGCATATGCGCTCCAAAAGGTATCATATTTGTGACAGACAGTTAACAAAACCTGAAACAGGAGGTAAAACATGAAGCTTTGCAACATTAAGACCGATCAGGGCATTCATCTGGCCCTGGTGACGGAGCGCGGCATAATAGACGCCACAGCCGCCGGCTTTGGCCTCAGCATGGACCAGGTCATTGCGGGCGCAGATGCATCAAAGCTGGCTGAAATAGCCGCCGACGCATCCCTGCCTGCAGTCGAAGCCCCCGTCTACGCCAACGTGGTCGGAAAGACCGGCAATCTGATATGCGTGGGCCTCAACTACAAGGAGCATGCCATGAAGTCCGCCAATATGCTGCCGGAGTATCCGGTGCTTTTCGCCAAGCTGGCTCAGGCCCTGGTACCGGACAACTCGGAGGTGGCCCTTCCCCCCTGGGAGAAGACCTATGACTATGAGGCTGAGCTGGTCATCGTGATAGGAAAAGAGGCCTGGGGCGTCAGCGAAGAGGATGCCATGGACTACATCTTCGGCTACACCTGCGGAAACGATGTGAGCTGCCGCGCCTCCCAGAAGCGTACCAGCCAGTGGCTCCCGGGAAAAAGCATGCCGGGCTTCGGCCCCTGCGGCCCATGGATCGTCACAAGGGACAGCTTCGACCCCAATGATGATCACATGATACGCAGCATCGTAAACGGCGAGGTCCGTCAGAACGCCGTGACCAGTGACATGATCTTCAGCTGCGCAAAAATCGTCAGCTACGCCTCTAAATACCTGAGGCTTGAGCCCGGCGACCTCATCTACACAGGGACCCCCAGCGGCGTCGCCGGCGAAGGCAAATTCCCCTTCCTGGTCCCGGGAGACCTGGTGGAGGTGGAGATCGAGGGCATAGGAAAGCTGACCACGAGAATGGTTCAGGGCTGATACAGGAAGCTTACCGATAAGGGAGGACACATACATGAAAACACTTGAGATCGCGCGCAAAAGGCGCAGCGTCCGCACATTTGACGGAAAAGGACTCACGCCGGAAGATTCGCAGAAGATAATGGATTTTGCAGAAAAAGCTGAAAACCCCTATGGGTTGTCCATCGCATGGAAGCTGCTGGACGCTCAGAAGGATGGGCTTACGACCCCTGTAATAGTCGGAACTGACGTATTTATCGGAGGCAAGATGCTGCGGGCGCCTCACGCGGAGGAAGCCTTCGGCTATTCCTTCGAAAAGATCGTCCTGTTTGCCGAGTCGCTTAGCATAGGCACCACATGGATCGCAGGTACTATGGACCGTCCCGCTTTTGAGCGCGCCATGGAGCTTGCCGGCGGCGAGGTGATGCCCTGCGTCAGCCCCCTGGGATACCCCGCGGAGAAGATGTCGCTTCGAGAAACTGTCATGAGAACAAGCATCAAGGCTGACAGCAGGATGGACTTCGGGGAAGTATTCTTCGATGGATCCTTCGATAAGCCGCTGACCGAAAGTGCAGCAGGAAAACTGCTGGAGGCTTTTGAGGCTGTTCGGATAGGACCATCTGCTGTCAACAGGCAGCCCTGGCGCATAGTTTTATGCGGCAACAAAGCGCATTTCTATGAAAAGGACAGCAAGGGTCTTAGCGGAAACGACTGGGATGTTCAGAAGATCGATATGGGTATCGCGCTCAGTCATTTTGAGCTTGCCGCAAAGGACTGCGGTTTTGAGACGGAGTTTGAGATCAGCGATCCCGGCCTGGCCGTGCCTGCCAGTGTCAAGTACATAGCCTCATACACTATAAAGGAACAAGAGGCCTCAAAATGAAGCTGCTGATCCACGATCTTACAGCAGCAGAGTGGGATCAGGTCTCGGAGCGCTATGAAGGATGGACTGTCATCTCCGAAAAGGATGGCATCAGGCCATGCATAGGCTGCTTCCGCTGCTGGATTAGTGGAAGCGGCGAATGCGTCTTCAAGGACGGCTATAACCATATGGGCGCTCTCATCCACGAAGCCGATGAAATGGTGCTGATCAGCCGCTATACCTATGGCGGGTTCAGCAGTTTCGTGAAAAACGTTTTCGACCGCTGCATAGGCTATGTGCTCCCGGAGTTTGAAACGGCTTACGGGGAGATGCATCATAAAAAGCGGTATCAGGAGGACAAGCCTGTAACATTCATTTTCAGGGGCTGCAGCCTTTCCGAAGATGATAAGGAAAAAGCCCGTCAGTATGTGGCCGCAGTATGCAGGAACCTTCGCGGCAGCGTAAAGGACGTACTGTTCGAAGAATGCGAAGCAGAAGAGTCTGTGCCAATTGAAGCTGAAGCGCCGGAGCGGTCCGGGATACTTCTTATCAACTGCAGCCTGCGGGGCAGCAGATCGAACACAGCAGTGTTTCTTGAAAGACTTGGAAAGAGCCTGGGAACTCAGATCAATGCTGTAAGCCTGTCCGATGAAGCAGATCTTCAGAAGATCGCAGAGGAGGCAGCTAAGGCAAAGACGCTGGTGCTCGGCGCGCCGCTATATGTGGACGGACTTCCGTCCTCGGCGCTAAGACTTATGAAAGAGATAAAAAAGCAGGGCGGCGGGGCGCAATCCAGACTGTATGCCCTCGTAAATAACGGACTTTATGAAAGCCGGCAGAATGTCAACATGCTCAGCATGATAAAGGATTTCTGCGCTGACTGCGGTTTCGTTTACAGCGGAGCCTTGGCGATAGGCGCCGGAGAGGCTGTCGGAACACTGATGAAGGGCCGGAATCGCAGTCTCTGGCCTGCAAGAAACGCTTTATCAGGAATAGATCAGCTGGCAGCTTCAATCACGAACGATGCCGAAGCCGTGGATATCTACGCAGACCCATATCTTTTCCCCCGCTGGCTCTA
>JAEEUR010000009.1 GCA_016290595.1 Lachnospiraceae bacterium
CTTCGTAGATCTGTTCCCCGACCGTATAGACCGGGTTCAGGGCCGTCATGTGATCCTGGAAGATCATGGAGATCTTGTCGCCGCGGATGTGGCGCATCCGCTCTTCGGTCACCTGCAGCAGGTTTTCACCGTCGAAGTAGATCTCGCCGTGCGGGATCTGCGCCGTGACCTCGGGCAGCAGCCGCAGGATGGCCAGGGCCGTGGTGGTCTTGCCGGCGCCGGTCTCTCCGACCAGGCCGACGGTCTCGCCCTTGCCCAGCTCCAGGCTGATGCCGTTGACCGCGTGAACGGTGGTCTTATCGGTTTTATAGTTGACTTCCAGGTTTTTGATGACCAGCAGCTTATCGGTATCGATACGCGGCTCGCCTTCCTGGCTGATCAGCATTTTTTTCTTCGCGCACATTGTCTCGTCCTCCTTCCTTAAGACCTGAGCTTCGGATCCAGCGCATCCCGCAGACCGTCGCCGATCAGGTTAAAGGAATACGCGGAAAGCATGATGAAGAGGCCGGGGAAGATCATCAGCCAGGGCGCGGTGCTCATGTACTCGCGGGCGTTGGACAGCATGGAGCCCCATTCGGGTTCCGGCGGCTGGATGCCCAGACCGATGAAGGACAGCGAAGCCGCCTGCAGGATCATCTGCGCCATGGCCATGGAGGCCTGGATGATGACCGTGCCGATGCAGTTCGGCACGATGTGCTTGAAGATGATGCGCGGCGTGGACGTGCCGCAGGCACGGGCCGCTTCAAAGTATTCGCGGCCGGCGATGCCGATAACGGCCGAGCGCACCAGACGCACCTGAGCCGGCGTCTGCGAGATCATGATCGCGATGATCAGGTTGGTCTTGCTGCCGCCCAGGGCCGCCACGATGGCTAAGGCCAGCACCGTGGTCGGTATCGATTTCAAAACGTCCAGGATACGCATGACCACCTGGTCCAGGATGCCGCCGAAGTAGCCGCAGAGCGAACCGATGACAACGCCCATGGACAGAGCGCAGACCATGGAGATCAGGCCGATTTCCAGAGAGTTGCGGCCGCCGTAGAGCACGCGGGCGAAAATGTCGCGTCCCAGTTCATCCGTACCGAAGATATGGCCGGCCACAGGCGGGCTTGTCAGATACTCCCAATCCGATTCTTCCACTTTGCTTTTTTCCACAAACAGCGGAGCGCAGACCACCATGAAAAGGATCATGGAGAAGATGATCAGGCCGAGGACGGAGGTTTTCCTTTTTTTGAACAGCCGCCAGGTATCCGCCAGCTTGCTGTTTTTTCTCTTTTTCTTTTTGACCGCAGTCGTTGTTTCTGCCATAACGTCTTACCCCCTTCCTACTTAATGAACCGTGCTTTGGTCCGGGGATCGATATACGCGTACAGGATATCGACGATCATGGTTACGAAACTGTAGACCAGCGCGATGATGACCACGCAGCCGGTCACGATCGGGACGTCGCGGTTGCCGATGCCCTTGACCATCAGGGAGCCGATGCCGTTCACAACGAACAGCTTCTCGATAATGACCGTGCCGCCGAACATGGCGCCGAAGCTGTTGCCGATAACGGTAATGACCGGCAGCAGGGCGTTTTTGACCGTGTGATGCCAGATAACGCTGCGTTCCCGGCAGCCCTTGGCGCGGGCGGTGCGGACGTAATCCTCACGGATAGCTTCCAGCATGCTCGAACGCGTAAAGCGCATCTGACGGGCCGCATGCGGCAGACCCAGGGCCAGTGTCGGCAGGATCAGATCCGAAAACTTCCCGGTGGACAGCGTGGAGAACCACCCGAGCTTCACCGCAAAGAAATACATCAGCAGCATGCCCAGCCAGAAGACCGGCGTCGCGGCAAAGACCATGGCTAAGGCGGTCGGAATCGTATCCAGGGCGGTGTACTGCTTGACCGCCGTCAGCACGCCCAGAGGTACGCCGATCAGTGCCGCCATTGCCAATGCCATAAATGTCGTTCGCAGGGAGATGGGAATACGGTCTTTCAGTTCGGACCACACCGTGGTTTTGTAATAATAAGAGGTTCCGAAATCCCCCTTCAGCAGATTCCCGACGTAGCGGAAATATCTGACAAAGAAAGGATCGTTGAATCCCAGTTCCTCGTTATAGGCGTCGTATTCTTCCTGCGTGAAACCGGGACCGAGGAGGATCTCGGCAGGCGTTCCCTTGCTGAAACTCAGGACGAAGAAGATGATCAGGATCGCCCCGAGCACGACAGGGATCAGCAGCAGAAGTCTTTTAACAACATATCGCCACATGAGATCTTACACCTTTCGTTTCTTGGATAAGGAAAGGGCCCCTTCCCCGGGAAGCTTCCTCCCCGGGGGAGAGGCCCTCTGGATCATTCAGTTCAAGACTGATTTGTCACAGGAACGTCGGGTCGCTTACGCCCGATTATTTCCAGCTCCAGTACTGAATGTACAGGTAGTACGGGTTGGACAGATCGGCATCCAGGTTCTTGTCCCAGGCAAAGCCTTTCACGTGGTAGTAGATCGGGATATTGATGCTCTGATCGTTCAGCCATTCGTTCAGTTCGCCATAGAGTTTGTCGCGTTCCGCATCGGTCGTGGCGGCCTGGGCGCTGTCGTACAGTCTGTCAAGGGTTTCGCCTTCGTTGTTCGGCAGCAGGGCGTACTTCGCAACCTGAGTCTTTAAGGTACGGGAGTGCATGGCGCGGGAGCCGTCGCTCATATGGAAGACGTAGTTGGAGTTGGTCAGATACAGATCCTGCGAACCGGTCTTGGATTCGGAAGAGGCAGTGGAGGAGTCTTTCTGGTCGAGCTCAACGATGATGCCGACCGCTTTCAGCATCTGCTGGATAACTTCCGCCACGGATACGGAGTCGCCGGTCTTCGGGACCAGGAACTTCTGCTCCAGGGTGAAGCCGTCCGGATAGCCGGCCTGTGCCAGCAGTTCTTTCGCCTTGGCTACGTTGTACTCATAGGTCCCCTCGTTCACGGTGGAAGAGCCGATGATGTACTTCGGGTTGTACAGCGTGTACGCGACCACGCCCATGCCCTTCGCGGCACTCTTGACGATGGCTTCACGGTTCAGGGCGTAACGGATAGCCTGACGGACCAGCTTGTTGCCAAGCGGGCTGCCTTCGCGGTAGTGGTTGACGATCATCGTGCAGATGGTGGCGGATTCCTGAGCTAAGGTGTTGAACTTGCCGGTGGCAACGACCTGTTCCCAGTTGGCCGAAGGGACCTGGACCATGTCAAGGTCGCCGGTCAGCAGGGCGTTGTAACGGGTGGAGTTCTCGGTGATGATGTTGATCTTGACGGTCTTGATGTTGCCGGTGTTGGCGGTATCATAGTAATCCGCAAACTTCTCGAGCTCGATCAGACGGTCCTTGTCGTAGGACTTGATGGTGAAGGGGCCGGCGCCGGCATCTTCGGCAACGCTGCCGAACTTGGACGGCTTTTCTACGTAGTAGGCTTCCTTCCACTGCTTCTCGGCGGTCACGGTCTTGCCGTCGGCATCGGTCTTGTCGCTGAACGCTTCGATCTTCGGAGCCTCGGTGATGCCTTCGATCTCATATACCTTGGACTGGTTCAGGATCTTGATGCGGTACAGGTTGTACAGCAGGGCGTTGTCCGGATTCTTTAAGGTGATGGTGACTTCCTTGTCGCCGGTCTTCTTCACGTCGGTGAAGCTGGCGGTATAGTTCTTGTAGTACGCCATATCCGTGCAGCGCTCGATGGACCATACCACGTCTTCGGGAGTGACTTCTTCGCCGTTGTGGAACTTCACGCCGTTGCGGATGGTGAAGGTGTAGGTCAGGCCGTCGGCGCTGACCTTGTACTCCGCGATACCGGGCCTGATGGTGCCGTCGCCCGACACGAGGATCAGGCCGTCATAGACCCAGTGCGACAGCTGCTGCGTCATATCCTTGCTGTTGCCGTGAGGGTCGTTGGTGACCGGAGCGTCCGTCAGGGCGATGTTCAGGTCGTCTCTGACCTTATGATCCGGGGCGGGAGCGTTGGTTTCGCCGCCCGACTGCTGCGACCCGGCGGGGGTGGTTTCGTTCTGTCCTCCGCCGCAGCCTGACAGCAGGCAGAAGCACAGGACCAGAGCCAGCACCATGGCCAGAACTCTTTTCACGTTCTTCATAATTGGTTCCTTCCTTTCTTTTACAGAAATTTTTCCGGACCGCTTTCCTCCGCGGTCCTATTGTTTTTTATACACGACAGCAGAGATCTGCTGTTCACTGCCTTTCGTTACTCTTTGATCTCCAGCGGGATGCGGCGGGAGGTGTAGCAGCCGAACGCGTTCTTCGCGATCAGGTACAGCTCCGACGGAACGGCCACGTTCGGGCCCGCGATGGTGACTTCCTTCTCGGTCGTCAGATCCAGCCAGCCGCCGCCGTTGCCCTTGTCGTCGGCCCGCTTGTTGAACTGCCAGGCCACGATGGTATCGCCGGCCGGGTTGTCGATCTTCAGCGTGACCTTCTCGCCGAGTGCGTACTCTTCCTTTTCCGCCTTGATGATCAGGCCCGTCACGCAGAAGCTGACGGAGGCGCTTCGCTCCTCACCCTTCACGCAGGCGGCCTCATAAACGCCGAGCTTATCCGGATCCAGCTTCACAAAGCCGTCTTCCACCGGCCAGAGGGTCTTCTCGCCGTCCGGATCCGTGATCTCCACGGCCTCGCAGCCTTCCTCGAACACGCTGATCACCACCGGCTGCTCGCCCCGTCTGTAGTTCGCCTTGTTGCCAAAGTCAGGCATCAGGGAGCGGTTGATGAAGGGCTCGGGCATGGTCGGATCGCCCTCCACGGGAGCGAAGGGATCCGGCTCGTAGGGCACGTCCTTCGCGCCGTCGTAGCGGAAAACGGTGTAGCCGTTCGCCAGCCAGTAGTTCCGGAACTGCTCCGGATTGAAGCGCGTGACGCGGATGTAGGGGATGGTGCTCTCGGAGACCGTGATAAAATGCACTTTGCCTTCCAGGTCCCGCTCGATGTCCGTCACGATGGCGATGTGCGACTTGGGATTTAAGACCACGTCCGCCAGCTTGATGTTCTCCAGCTCCGTGGTATCGACCGTGTGGATGCCGGGCATGGACGGCCAGCGCGCGCAGTTGGTGCGGTAATGGATATTCAGGCTGTAGCTCACGAAGCAGGAGCAGACGATGCCGTAACGGTTGTGTACGTTCTGGCCGGTCCCCTTGATGGGATCCGTGTACATGACGCTGTTCGGATTGGACAGGGCGGTCACGAAGGTCTCCGGCGTGATGTTGTAGCCGACGTAGGTCTCGCTGCGGCGCACGGAGGAATAAAGGATGCCCTTTAACGGCAGCCAGGGCGCGGCGTGCGACTCGATCAGGGTCGAATCCGGCTTCTCGAGCGTCGGGCGGAAACGGTCGATGATCGGAAGCGGCTTAATGGCATAGTATTGAAACTGAGAAAGCCGTCTGGCCCGCTTCAGTGCGTTCTCAACCCCCTGGCAGTAGGGGATGTCGTGATATAACTGCATTTTCATCTCCTTTTTACGTTTCGGTGCCGATATGGTTCTTCCGTATTATACGACAATTATCCTAAGAAAACAAGGTTTTTCCCAAACCAAAATTAACAGAACAAGTTTTTCGTCTTTTCCGCTTCTCTTGTGAAATCATTGTAAGGTTAATGCCGGATATATTCAAATAACAATTCCGACGCCCTGCATAACGTAAAGGTTATGCAAGAAATTTTCCGTCTGAAAGCGGGACAGCCGCGCCGTTTTCCGTCAAGTTTTTTCTTGTCAAACCGTCCTTTTCTGTGTTATGATTCAGAAAAATCACAGACATCCGCTTCTTCGGCGGCGCGTCCCGCGGGGTGCCCGGCCGGAAGCGTTCAGGAGGATCCTATGCGTCCGTTCATCGGCATTACGGTAAACTTTCGGAACGACGGGGAAATGGAATTTTCCAGACGCCTCGGCTATCCCGAGCAGAAATGGCAGGCGCTGTGCGACGACTACGTCGAGGCGGTTCAGCGCGCCGGCGGCATCCCGGTCATGCTGCCCGTCCTGAGAGGGGAAGGCGCCGCCGAAGCGGCGAAGGAGCTCTGCTCCCGTCTGGACGGCATCCTGTTCAGCGGCGGCTGCGACGTGGATCCGCAGCGCTACGGCGAAAGGACCACCGGCCGGACCGGGGAGCTGGTCCCGGAGCGCGACGAGCAGGAGATCCTTCTGTGCCGCTACGTGCTGGAGGAGACCGATCTGCCGGTCCTGGGCATCTGCCGGGGGCTGCAGGTCGTCAACGTCGCCTTAGGCGGCACGCTCCTGGAGGACGTGCAGGCGGCGGGGCATCCCTCCCACACCCTGCACATGTATCCGCGCACCGAGGCCTCGCACCGCGTGGAGGTCGCGGAAGGCTCTCTTCTATCCACGATCTGCGGCGCCGGAGAGCTGCCCGTCAACTCCCTGCACCACATGGCTATTAAGGACTGCGCGCCTTCTCTCAAAGCCGTCGCCCTTTCCGACGACGGCCTGACCGAGGCCGTGGAACTGAAGGAAAACGCTTCCCGTTTCTTCCTGGCGGTCCAGTGGCATCCCGAGATGATGTCCTCGAAAGATCCGCTGCAGCAGGGGATCATAAGCGCCTTCGTCGCAAGCTGCCGGAAATAAAAGAGTCGCGGAGCCGCCCGGTCTCCACATAGGAGCCGTAAGGCTCCTTTTTTTCTTGCGGCCTCCCCTTCCTTGTGCTATACTTTACAGTTAAGAAAAGTCTGAGGTGTTTTATGCGCTTTATTCATACAGCCGATTTGCATCTGGGCGCCGCGCCGGACCGGGACAGACCCTGGGGTCCCGCGCGCGCCGACGCCGTCCGGCAGTCCCTGCCGCGTCTGATCGATCTGTGCAATCAGGAAGCCGTGGATCTTCTGCTGATCGTCGGCGATCTCTTCCACCGCCCGCCCACGGAAGCGGAGCTGAAAGAGACCGATTACCTGTTCTCGCAGCTTTCGATCACCAAGGTGGTGCTGACCGCGGGCAACCACGATTTCCTGCGGCCCGGCTGCGCCATGGCGGAGCACGCCTTTCCGGCGAACGTCAGCTTCATCGCCTCCCCCGATCCGGAAACGGTGCATTTCCCCCAGTGGAACCTGGACGTGACCGGCTTCAGCTATTACGCGGAGCAGCTGCGGCGCGATCTGACGGCGGAGCTTTCCTGCCCGCAGGACGGAAAAAGGCACATCCTGATGCTGCACGGCGGCGATAAGGATCATCTTCCCTTTAAGCCGTCCGCCCTGCAGGAGCTCGGCTGGGACTATATCGCGCTGGGCCACATCCACAGGCCCTCCATTTCCGCGGACGGACGCGCCGCCATGCCCGGCTCCCCCGAGCCGCTGGACAGGAACGAGACCGGCCCGCACGGCTTCTACGACGGATCCCTGACGAACGGCGCCTTTTCCTTAAGCTGGCGCAATTTCTCGGATTTCGAATACACGGACCTGAAGATCAACCTGACCCCGGAGGTCAGCTTCGCCTCGCTCGAAGCTCTTTTGCGCCGGCGCATGAAAAACGACGGCAGCGAGGTGTACCGCCTGATCCTTAGCGGACGGCGGGATCCCGCCACGGACTTTGACGGCGAAGCCCTGCTGCGCCTCGGCTGTATCAGCGAGGTAGTCGACAACAGCCAGCCGGATTTCCCCTGGGAGGAATGGGCCGCCCGGCCTTCCCACGATATCCTGGCGCGGCTGACCGCCGCTCTTACGCCGGCGGAGGACGATCCCGAGGCGGAGCGCAAGAAAAAAGCTCTCGTTTACGCGGCCGAAGCCCTGCTTTCCACGGTGAAGCGGCCCGGAGGGGAGGTGCTGCGATGAAGATAAAGCACTGCTCCGTTTACCGCTTCGGCAAGCTGAAGGATAAAGATCTGGAATTCAAAGACGGGATCACCCTGATCCAGGGCCCCAACGAGAGCGGAAAGACGACGCTTCACACAGCGATCGCCGCCCTGCTCTTCGGCGTGGAAAGAAACCGGGGCCGGGCCGCCGCAAACGATACGTACAAGGCCAATCTGCCCTGGACCGAGCCCGAGCTCTACGGCGGCTCCATCGACTGGGAGCGCGGCGGCAGCCGCATCCACGCGGTGCGGGATCTGGCCAAGACGCCGCCCCGTTCCTTCCTGAGCGAAACGAAGGACGGCCGCACGCGTGACATTAAAGAAAACGAGCAGCCTCTGCCCGATTCGCTGACGCCCTATCTGTTCTACAACACGCTCTCGTTCAGGCAGATGGGCTCCGGCCTGGAGAGCGGCATGGCGGACGAACTCAGAAGCCATATCATCAACCTGCAGGGCAGCGGCAACGAATCCATGGACGTCGCGGCCGCGCTGGCGGACTTAAAGGCCCGGCGGCGGGAGCTGCAGAAGGGCCTGCGCGAAGAGGCGGAGGCCGAAAACACCGCGTTGGACCAGGAGCTGCGGGAGCTGGAGCGTGCGGGCTTCCAGACCCTGCCTGACGGCTGGAGCGAGGCCGGCGACGCCCTGCGTCGCCAGGACGCGCTGGCGCAGAAGATGACCGCCGAACGCGACCAGCTGACGCAGGACATCGCGCGGAAGAAAAAGATCCTCTCCGAGCTGAAGATACAGGACCGGGAGGTCCTGGAGGAGGACTGCGAAAAAGCCGCCGTCCTGACCGAACAGCTGAAGGTCTACGAAGCGGATTACGAGCCGGACATGCCCGCCCCGGGCCTGGTCCGGGCGCTGTCCTACCTGACGCTGCCCTTTATGCTCCTCTTTTTCTGGCAGATCTTAAACGGCCTGCAGTACCGGCAGTATCTGCGCTGCGCCATCGGCGTCGTCGGGCTCTTCGTCACCATGCTGATCTCGACCCGCTACGCCCGCCGCTCGGACGCGCTGGACGCCCAGAAGCAGAACAAAGAGCTGCTGATCCGGATGCTGGCCGTTTACGTCCCGGACCATGAAGCGCAGGGAACGGCAAAGGAAGCCGAAGAGCTGGCCGCCTATCTGGAGCGGATCAAGGGGCTGTACGGGGAGATCGAGCAGCAGGAAGCCGCCCGGGAAGCCGGAACAGCCGATCTCGTGGAGGTCTTAAGCCGCCGCGAGGCCTTGAGCCGCCGCATGGAAAAGGAGCTTTCCGTCAAGGTCCGCCGCGAACAGTGGGAAGCCCGCGTCCGGGCCGCACTGGACCGCAAGGAACAGCTGAAGCCCGTTCTGAAGGAGAACGCCCGCCTGAAGGAAGAACTCGCCGCGCTGGATCTGGCCCGGAGCACGCTTTCTTCGCTGGCGACCGGCGTCTACAGCGATTTCGGCGCGCCGCTGACGGCGGAGGCTTCCGGCATCTTCAGCCAGATCACCGGCGGGCACTACGACGGCGTGCGCATCAGCGACAAGCTGGAGATCTTCGCCGTGCAGCAGGGCCGTCTGGTCGCGCCCGGCGCCCTGTCCGGCGGCACCATGCAGCAGCTCTACTTTGCCTTCCGCATGGCCATCATCCGCCTGCTCTGGCCGGACGAGCCCATGCCGCTCTTCTTCGACGACGCGTTCGCGTACTACGATAAGGACCGCCTGGCCGCTTTGCTGAAGTGGCTGCATGAGAATTATAAGGGACAGATCTTCCTCTTCACCTGCCAGAACCGCGAAGGGGAGCTGCTGGAGGAAGCCGGCATCCCGTTTGAAAAGATAGACCTGTAAGAAATGACCTTGCCCTCCGCACCGGCGGGGAGGCGAAAGAAGGCATATGAACGAAAAAGTCTTAAAAACCCTGGAATACGACAAGATCCTGACGCAGCTGGAGGCGCTGGCCGTTTCCGACGGCGCCAAGAAGTGCTGCCGGGAACTCAGGCCCATGACGAAGACCGAGGATATCGTCCGGGCGCAGAAGGAGACCTCCGACGCGGAGGCCCGCCTGATCGCCCACGGCGCGCCGGGCTTTACCGGCATCCACGATATCCGCGCCTCCGTGAAGAGAGCCGAATCCGGCTCGTCCCTAAGCATCATCGAACTGCTGCGGGTGCAGCAGCTGCTTGCCATGGCCTCCAAGGCCAAGATCTACGGCCGGGAGGACTCCCGCGAGGTGCCGGACAGCCTTTCCGAGCGCTTCAACGGTCTCGCGCCGGTGACGCCGCTGAGGCAGCTGCTGGAAGCGGACATTTTAAGCGAGGAAGAGATCGCCGACAACGCCTCGCCGGGCCTCGCCCGGGTCAGGCGGCAGCTGCGGACCATCTCCGACCGCATCCACACCGAGCTGAACAGCCTGCTTATCAAGAACCGCTCCTATCTGCAGGACGCGGTCATCACCATGCGGGACGGCAGATACTGCCTGCCCGTCAAGACCGAAAACAAGGGGCAGGTCTCCGGCATCGTACACGATCAGTCCGGCTCGGGCAAGGCGGTCTTCATCGAACCGCTCTCCGTGGTCAAGCTGAACAACGAATGGCGCGAACTGGAGATCCAGGAGCAGAAGGAGATCGAGCAGATCCTGGCCGAGCTTTCCACCCGCGTGGTGGAGCATTCCGGCGAGGTCACGGCGGACTATAAGCTCCTGACCGAGCTGGACTTCATCTTCGCGCGCGCCAGGCTCTCCCGCTCCTACAAGGGCGTGGAGCCGGTGTATCCAGAGGCCGCGAACGTAGTCCTCCGGCCTGCGGGCGAAAAGACCTTCGACTACGGCGGCTTCGAAGAGGATGAAACGAACGACTATCCGCGCGTCATCGACCTGAAGAAGGCGCGGCATCCGCTGCTGGATCCCGCGAAGGTGGTGCCGATCGACCTAAGGCTCGGCGACGGCTTCGATCTGCTGATCGTCACCGGCCCGAACACCGGCGGCAAGACCGTTTCTTTAAAAACCACCGGCCTGCTCTGCCTGATGGGACAGAGCGGCCTGCACATCCCGGCGGCCGTCAACTCGCGCCTGTGCATCTTCCGCGAGATCTACGCGGACATCGGCGACGAGCAGAGCATTGAGCAGAGCCTGTCCACCTTCTCCTCGCATATGACGAATATCGTGAAGATCATGGCGGCCGCCGATGAAAAGTCCCTGGTCCTTCTGGACGAGCTGGGCGCCGGCACCGATCCCGTGGAAGGCGCAGCCCTGGCCATGGCGATCCTAAGCCGCCTGCACGCGCGCGGCATCCGCACCATGGCGACCACGCACTACAGCGAGCTCAAGGTCTACGCTCTTTCCACGGAAGGCGTGGAAAACGCCTCCTGCGAGTTCGACGTGGAGACCCTGCGCCCCACCTACCGGCTGCTCATCGGCATCCCCGGCAAGAGCAACGCCTTCGCCATCTCCCGCAAGCTGGGCCTGGACGACGATATCATCGCCGAAGCGGGCGGCTACATCGACACGAACGAGGAAGCTTTCGAGGACGTGATCGCGGATCTGGACCGCCAGCGGAAGGAAATGGAGAAGACGAAAGAGGAGGTCCGGCGCCTGCAGCAGGAAGCCGAGGACCTTCAGAAGGGCGCCAAACGCCTGCAGAAGGATCTGGAAGCCAAGAAGGCCGCCCTCCTGCACGACGCGAAAGAGGAAGCGCGGCAGATCCTGCTCGACGCCAAAGAGGCCGCCGACAAGGCCATCCGCGACATGCACAAGAAGGGCGAGAAGGTCAGCCGCGAAATGGAGGAGGCCCGCACGAGCCTGCGGCTGGCGCTTGAAAAGATGAACGACTCCGACCGTTCCGACGAGCCCCGCCGCGTCACGGTCACGGAAAAGAAGCTCCGGCTGGGCGATCTGGTCTTCGTCCACTCGATGGGCTTAAAGGGCACCGTCGCCTCCCTGCCGGACGCTAAGGGAAAGCTTTCCGTCCAGATGGGGATCCTGCGCAGCGAGGTGGACGCCTCCGACGTGGAGCTGGTCCCGGAAGAGACCGCGACGCTGGAGGGAAAACGCACCCGGACCTCCGTCTCCGGCTATTCCAAAGGTCTGACCATCTCACCCGAGATCAATCTGATCGGCTTAAGGACGGACGAAGCCATCCAGCAGCTGGACAAATACATCGACGACGCGTATCTGGCGCGTCTGGAGAAGGTCCGCATCATCCACGGACGGGGCACCGGCGCCTTAAAGAGCGCGGTCGCCTCCTTCCTGAAAAAGAATAAGCACGTCGCCTCCTACAGCGAGGCGCCGTTCAACGAAGGCGGCTACGGGGTGACCCTTGCCGAACTCAAGCAGAAATAAGAGGTTTCCCATGTCAAAACAGAAAATTCTCATTGTGGACGACGACGCCAACATCGCGGAACTGATCAGCCTGTACCTGACCCGCGAATGCTACGAGACCCGGATCGCGGGAGACGGCAACGAAGCGCTTGCCCTGTGGAAGGACTTCCAGCCGGACCTGATCCTGCTGGACATCATGCTGCCCGGCCGCGACGGCTATCAGGTCTGCCGCGAGATCCGTCAGGAAAGCGACGTCCCGATCATGATGCTTTCCGCCAAGGGCGAGATCTTCGACAAGGTGCTGGGGCTGGAGCTCGGCGCCGACGACTATATGATCAAGCCCTTCGACAACAAGGAAATGGTCGCCCGCGTCAAGGCGATCCTGCGGCGTACCCGCCAGAAGGACCGCGACAAGGATGCGGCCGGCCGGGAGGTCAGCCTGCCGGATCTGGTCATCAGCCTGAACAACTACACGGTGCTGTTCGAGGGCAAGCCGCTGGACATGAGCGCCAAGGAGACCGAGATCCTCTTCCTGCTGGCGTCCTCGCCCAACCAGGTCTTTACCCGCGAGCAGATCCTGGACAAGATCTGGGGCTACGACTACGTGGGCGATTCCCGCACCGTGGACGTGTATATCAAGCGGCTGCGGCAGAAGCTCCCGGCGCATCCCCTCTGGCAGCTCTCCACGGTCTGGGGCGTCGGCTACAAGTTTGAAACGAGCAAGGTATAAGCGCGCCGCCGGCCGCGGATGCGGCGCGGCGCATTAGGGAAACCGCAAGGAGGCGGCTTTGAAAAATCGTCTTTCCGGTAAATTTCTGCTGGCTTATCTGGGCTTCGGGCTGGGCGTTTTCCTGCTCGTCGCCGTCTGGGGCGGGCGCCTGTTTCAGAACTCGGCCCGTCGCACGGCGGCGGAGGAGCTCTACCGCCAGGCCGTGGGAATTGCCGACGAACAAAGCGAATACTATGCCTCGAAACAGCAGCTGAATCTCGGCGAGCTGTCGCGTTTCTGCACCCTGGCGGACCTGCGGGCCCTGATCTTAAACGACAGCAACCTGGTCGTCTACGACAGCGGCGGCCTTCTGATGGGCCGCAATATCAGCGCCTTCAACCCCGCGGAAAGCCGCTACAATTACCGGATCGGCGATTTTTACGGCAGCTTCCCCCGGGATATGGTCAGCGCCTTCGCGCCGATCGGCGCCGGCTTCCGCCATTACGGCTACCTGGTCCTGTGCCAGAGCACCGCCGTCGCGGACGCCCGCGCGAACGACTACATGCGGCAGGCGTACCTGATCTACATCCTGATCTTCCTGCTCTCGCTCCTGATCCTGGCCCTGATCCGGCGCTGGGTGCTGCAGCCGGTACGGCGGATCACGGAGGGCGCGCGCGAGTTCGCCGCCGGAAATCTGGAGCACCGGATCCGGCTCTCCTCCGAAGACGAGCTGGGCTATCTGGCCCGGTCCCTGAACGATCTGGCCTCCCAGCTGCAGTCCAACGACGAGGCGCAGCGGAAATTCATCGCCAACGTCGCGCACGATTTCCGCTCTCCCTTAACCTCCATCAAAGGCTATCTGGAAGCCATGGTGGACGGGGTGATCCCGCCGGAAAACCAGGAAAAATATATGAACATCATCATCGGGGAGACCGAGCGCCTGACCAACCTGACCCAGAGCATGCTTTCCCTGAACTCCCTGGACGAGGCCCGGATGGGGCTGGAGCTGTCCCGCTTCGATATCGTGGCGCTGATCCGCTCCGTCTGCGAGACCTTCGAGGGCGTCTGCGGCAAGCGCGGCATCAGCTTCGATCTGATTTTCGGCGCCCCGCAGATCCCGGTGCGGGCGGATTACGGCCGCATCGGCCAGGCCCTGCACAACCTGATCGACAACGCCATCAAGTTTTCCTACGATGACGGCCTGATCCGGATCCGCGTGCAGGAGCTGGGCGAAAAAGCCGCCGTCTCCGTCAAGGACTTCGGGCAGGGCATCGCCAAGGAAGACCTGGGCAAGATCTGGACGCGCTTCTTCAAGGCCGACGCCTCCCGCGGGAAGGACAAGCGCGGCACGGGCCTGGGCCTTTCCATCGTGAAGGAGATCATCACCGCGCACGGCGAGACCATCGACGTGGTCTCCACGCCCGGCAGCGGGACGGAATTCACCTTCCGCCTGCCGCTGGCCAGAAGCGGCGACGCCTGATGCCAAACGGCAAAATCTCTCGCTGCAAAAACTTGCCCCTTTCCCCGCCCGGTGCTATAATACGCCAGTATTCTCCCCCTTTTTGCGAGGTATGCAATGCAGCACAGCTTAGCGCATTACAAACGAATCGTAAAGATCTTCCGGCCCCTCGCCGCTCTTTACCTGAAGAGCAAGTTCCGTCTGAAGAAGACGGAACTGCCCGAGCTGCCGGAGACCTTTCTTCTGATCTGCAACCACGCCACCAATTACGACGCCATTGCGATCTCCGTCCTGCTGAACCGGCCGATCTTTTACGTCGCCACGGAGCATATCTTCTCGCTCGGCTGGATCAGCCGCTTCATCGACTATATGGTCGCCCCCATCCCCCGTCCCAAGGGAGGGCAGGCGGCCGGCGCGGTCATGGAGATCCTGCGGCGCATTAAGGAAGGCGGCAGCGTGGGGCTTTTTGCCGAAGGAAACTGCAGCTGGGACGGCCTGACCGCCTCCTTCGCGCCGGCTACCGGGAAAATGGTCCGGGCCAGCGGCGCGTCCCTGGTCACCTGCCGGCTCCGGGGCGGTTACTTCGCCTACCCCCGCTGGGCCTACAGCGCCCGCAGGGGCCCCGTCTGGCTGGAGATCACCCATATCGTCAGCCCCGAAGAGCTCAAAAAGATGAAGCCCGACCAGATTAACGCGCTGATCGCCGACGGCATCCGCGAGGACGCCTACGAAACGAGGAAGGAAAGCGGAGCGCTCTACCCCGGCAGACGCCTGGCGGAAGGCCTGGAAAACGCCCTTCTTTTCTGCCCCCGCTGTCACGGCTTCGATACCCTGCGCAGCAAAGGGAGCGGCTTTTCCTGCACCTGCGGCCTTAAGGGCTGCTACGATGAAAACGGCTTCCTGACCGCGGAGGGCACGGACTTTACCACGATCAGGGAGTGGAACGCCTGGCAGCTTAGTTATCTGGACAGCCTGCCTCCTGCCGCCCTTCCCGTTCCCGAAGACGAAGATATGCAGCTGCTGGAGATCAGCGGCCACGAGCGCAGCCTGGCGGCCTCCGGCCGGCTCCGCATGGACGCCGGGAGCCTGAGCCTGGGCGAATTTTCCGTGCCCGTTTCCGATATCGTCTCCCTGGACGTGCGCCTGCGCGGCACCGTCTCCTTCCTGACGCGGGACGGCGGCTATTACGAGATCAAGACGCTGAAGAAAAAGGGCCGCTACCGCGGGCGGAAATACCAGCTCTTATACCAGCGCCTGCAGAAAGAAAAAGAAGCCTCCTCCGTCTGACGGGACGGGTTCAGCCATATTAATTAAAGGAGCAATTCCATGACAACCGGTATCAATTTCTGGGACGGAAGCATCTGGACCTTCGTCACCACCCTGACCATCCTGCTCATCGCCATGCTGGCGGCCGCCATCCTGCGGCACGCCTTCCCCGCGATCCGCAAGCTGATGATCCCCTCGAGCGTGCTGGGCGGCTTTCTGATCCTGCTCATCGGCTATCTTTACAACAAGCTGACCGGTCACAACCTCTTCGACCGGAGCCTGCTGGAGACGCTGACCTATCACGGCCTGGGCCTCGGCTTCGCCGCCATGAGCCTGCGTAATCTGGATCAGCAGAGCCAGGAATACAAGGGCGACTCCTTCCGCACCAGCATCAGCGTGGTCAGTTCGTACCTGATCCAGGGCGTCGCGGCGCTCCTCATCACCATCCTGCTCTCCTATCTCATGAACAGCTTCTTCGCCTCCGGCCTGCTGCTGCCCATGGGCTACGGGCAGGGACCCGGCCAGGCGTACAACTGGGGCCGCAACTATGAAAACATCTACGGCTTTACGGACGGCACCAGCTTCGGCCTGACTGTCGCGGCCATGGGCTTCATCGCCTCCAGCATCGGCGGCATCATCTATCTGAACTCGCTGCGCCGCAAGGGCATCGTCGGGGCTTCCGCGGAATATCAGGAAGAAAAGCTGACCGCCGAGCAGATCTTCGGCAAGAACGAGATCCCCATGGCGGACTCCATCGATAAATTCACCGTCCAGCTGGCCCTGGTCTTCGGCGCCTACTCGCTGGCCTACCTCACCATGCGCGGCGTCAATTCCATCATCGAGACCGGCGCGCTGGGCAATTTCGGCACCAACACCCTGCAGCCTCTGATCTGGGGCTTCAACTTCCTCTTTGCCACCCTCTTCGGCATCCTGGTTAAGACCGTCTTCCGCCTGCTGCAGCGCAAGGGCGTCATCAAGCGCTCCTTTACGAACACCTTCATGCAGAACCGCATCGCGGGCTTCATGTTCGATATCATGGTGGTGGCCTCCATCGCGGCCATCAACCTCTCCGCCTTCACGCACGCAGAATTCGTGGTGCCGCTGCTTTCGATCTGCATCGCCGGCGCCGTGCTGACCTACCTGTATCTGCGCGTCTTCTGCCGGCGGATCTATCCCGGCTATCAGCACGCGGCGTTCTTAAGCCTTTACGGCATGCTGACGGGCACCGCCTCCACCGGCGTCATCCTGCTGCGCGAGGTCGATCCCGGCTTCGATACGCCGGCCGCCAACAACCTGGTCTACCAGCAGGGCTGGTCCATCCTCCTTGGCGCGCCGATGCTGCTCCTGATGGGCGTCGCGCCGCAGTCTATAGGCAACGCCTTCATGACCATCGGGATCATGGTGGTCCTGTTCTTCGTCCTCAACTTCATCGCCTTCCGAAAGAAGAAGGAAAAGAAGAAGTAAAGACGGAACTGTTCGTTCCGCCGCAATGCGAAGCGCCCGGCCTTCCGGCCAGGCGCTTCGCGCATTCATTCCTATATACTGTCTCACCGGATGCCGAAGATCTCGTTCAGCGCGGCGACCTGAGAATCGTTCAACAGCGCTGAGCCGATGCCGCCCCATTCATAAAAAGCTCCCCGTAAGGCATCATATTTCAGACTGTCGATGACTGTTCCGCTCGTTAAAACAATTGTCAGATACCGGCCGCCCCAGATGGGATCGTTGCTCGCCGGATTCCAGTCGGTATCACCCGCGGAAAAGCTGTAGGTAAACAAGCGTGTCTGTCTGTCCGTTTTATTATATTCGGTGTCCTTCACGCAGCTCCAGAATCGGGCAATCTGTAAAGGATCCATGATGCTTTGCATTCCGATCTGCTCCTTCACCGCTTGGTTTTCCTGCGTACCGCCCAATAGCGCCGCCTCCGCAGTGAGGCTGACAATATCGTCTGCCCCGTTTACCCCGTAGATTAGACGGTAGACCTCGCCGTACGTCATCGGGGAATAGTCGGCGTCCGGATAATACCAGCGAAAATCAATCCCATTCTCCAGCTCATTCGAAAGCAGCGGTTCCTCCGAGGTAAGAAAGCTCCCGAATTCCCACAGGCTGAGCCAGCCTTCCGGCTCCTCTAAAATCAGATATTTCAGATCCTTCGCCCCTGCCGGGCAGTACCAGTGCTGCTCCTCAAACCGAACTAACTCCCTCCCGATCATACGGCTGTCCGCTTCAATCACCAAGAACTCTTCGCCCTTCATTTTCGCAAGCTTTTCATTCAGCGCTAGGTTCCGGGCGTCAATATCAACCGCCGGAACGGATGGCTGAGTCGGACGGCCGCTGTCTTCGTTATAAAAATCCGTCTGGTGAGTCGGCTCTGAGACGCTTTCGGGAATCCAACGGTACAGCCGACAATTATACCAACAGACCCGTCCCTCAACAGGAAGCAGGGTGATTCTTTGAGCGGCAGCCTCGAATCTCTCGTTGCCGTCACTGTTCATAAGCGCGGTGATCTTATCCTGCAGGCTTTCTTCAGACAAAACGGCGGTCGGCTCCGGCTCTGTTTCCGAGGACGGTTCAGACGTATTCAGCGGTTGCGACTTCTGCGAAAAGCGGGAAGCGGCGAACAGGACCAGTCCCAGACAGGCGGCGGCCGCCGCAGCTTTCATCCACGTCTTGATCCGGCGCCGCTTGTTCGGCCCGGCTTCCGCGAGCGCCTCGCTCTCTTTTATCAGTTTTTCATCGACGCCGCCGACGGCATCCAGGAGATCTTCTGCTTTCATACCACGTACCCTTCCTTTTCCAACTTTTCTTTCAGGGCCTTCCGCATCCGGAAAAGGATGCTTTTCACCTTGCTCCCGCCGAAGCCGAAGCGCCGGCCGATCTCTTCGATGCTCTCGAAGAACCAGTAGCGCCGGATGAAGACGGCCCGCTGCTCCTTCGGGCAGCCTTGCAGGAAATCCGACAGGATCCGGCTCAGCTCCGCCTCTTCGATCCGGCTTTCCACGTCCTCTCCCCCCGGCAGGCATTCCGCCATCTCCTGCGTGAGCTCGCAGTATTCGGCACGCCGCTTTTCGCTTTTCATGCGCCGGCATTCGTCGATGGCCAGATGCCTTACGATCCGTCCGAGATACTCGAACAGATATCCCCGTGGCTCGTTCGGCGGGATGCGTCGCCAGGCCTCCAGATAGGCGTCGTTTTCGCATTCCTCGGCGGACTCGCGGCTTTCCAGGATCGCGAAGGCGATTGCCCGTAAGCGCGAGCCGTACTTGGCCGCCGTCTCGCGGATGGCAGACTCGTCCCGGGCCAGATAGAGATCTATGATTCTGTCGTCTTCCAAGATTCTTTCCTCTAACAGAATAAACTACTGTATCATTTCACTGTCACATTCCGTAAGACAAAAATACTTCCTCAAATGATCCTACCACCTCTTCAAACAAATCAGAACATTTTTCTTTCTCATCATCCGTCATCGGTCCGTTTCGAAAGAAAACGGGGATACACCCCATGGAAGGCGCATAACTGTCTAAAACGTACGGACGATATTCATAGAGCGCTTCTGTTTTTTCATCCGCGGATCCGGCCTGACAAACTATTTCAAGCGCTTTTAAATCCTCCTGAATCTGCTCAAGCAGCGAGACCATGTGAGAGTACAAATAGTTACCTTCCGTGATCTGATAATCTGTCTGAAGGTCGATACTTCTTATTTCTTCAAGCACGGCAGGCTCGCCTGGATCAAGTACCAAAATAACCAATTTTCTGTTGTCATCCGTGTAATACCCGCAATAAGCAGAAGCGAAAGCCCCTTCTGTTTCATCTTCCAGATAATTCTCAAGCAGTTCAATGTCCCGCAACACGTCTTTTCGTTCCCGCCTCGTCTGGTCTGGGATCTTTTCCTCTTCTTTTTCGGGAATCGGGTATTGTTCGGCACTTAATCTTGAATCGGAAAGCGCCGGTATACATGTTTGAACCACCGTATCTTCCAGCAACAGATATCGCTGCCTGATTATCTCATAAGTCTCCTGACAGGTGTTCCTCTCCCGCAGAATCATCTGTTCCGCTATTCAGTTTATCAAGCCCCAGATAAGAAGCCATAGCGCCAGCCCAAAGAATCGTCCCGATCTCCTTCTTTGCCGTTTTAACGGCATAAAGATAAGGATCCTCGTCAATACCGCCGCTTACAGATCTTTCCCGAACGAACTTCCAAAACTGTGTGAAATCCATCCCGATCTGCTCGGCGTTCGCCTGATATTCCTTGATCAACCCTTCCGCGTACTGTTCAACCTCATCTGTGTCATATACAATCTGACAATTTGCCAATGCTTCGGAAATGAATTTCTCTCTGGCCGAAAAGCGCTTTTCCAGGGACTGATCCTTCACATGCTGCCGGAACAAATGGAGAAAAAACTCCGACGGTGACGTAATTCCTTCCGAATTCAGAGACGACTCAAAAATTGCAGAACGAAGGGTACAGGCAAAGACCTTTGTCACCGTATAAGAAATTGTTTTTCCTTCAAATCCCAACTGAGTCCATTCCTCAGTTATTGGGAGGGTGCCGGTCCCCGCGAAGCCTGTATGCTGCCCAATCAGCCTCGTCTGCAGCTCCGAGTACAGCTTCCCATTATCTGCCGCTATCATAAAGGTTTCTTCACTTTGATACAATACCTCATCCCCGTCGTTTATCATGATACTCATCTGAACCAGATCGTTTTCAGAGATTGTGCTTTGAACATCCTTTTCTTCAAGATCATAATAAACGGAAAAATAATCGTTTATGATAAACCCGATCAGCTCCGTGAAATCAACCGGCTGAATTTCGGTTTTCCATTGTCGGATTTTTTTAAAATCACAATCGAGAATCCGGCTTTGTTCTATCCCCATTAAATAAAGGAATTCCTGGGCATACGGATGCAAGGCTTTTACTTGTTGCCGGCATCCGGAGAGTACTATGGAAATGCACAGAAAAATTGCAATTGTCGTCGTGTGTTTTCCTGTTTTTCGCTTTTGTCTGAATAACGTCATGACTTTTATACTCTTAAAAATGGCAGGATCAGGTCAAAAGGCTATTTGACCAAAGCAGCGGCATATGCAGCGTCTTGCTTTGCGCTGCCTTTATAACGAACTCCCAACTTTGTATCATCAAAGTGTTTTCATTCAACATTGCCACGGTTCCCAAGACCTGTCAATGAGATCCGCGCAAACGCTGGATGGTCATGAGAACCGTGGCATTCTTACAACTTCGCAAATCGTACTCGCTTCTCTTAGTAGATATGAACTCCCAGGAACAGTTCGATAGCAGCCGCTTTTAAAAACAGGGTTACTGTACTGTCTCCACCTTCCACGCCTCCGACAGTGCGTCTCGACGTTCCACTTAAAACCATATAAGTTATCCCACCACTATCCCCGGTACTTGCGATTTGAGATGCTACCGAAATCATGTCAGTAATATACTGTGTGCCCACGGTAGCATTATAACTGGTTGATGCAACCGTTCCGCCCGTCTTCCCTGTGGCAGCCCCCACCTTATAAATTGTAGTGCCTGTAGTCGGTGTTGATATATAACTGTCCAGCACTTCAGAAGGACTGGTAGAATAAATCGTTTGGCTCCCGCCATAATTGCCTCCCAGTTGAACAAAAGCAGCATCAATATTGGTGGACAACTGACGTAATGTAATGGAGCCGATGTTTGTCGTTGTAGAGGCAAAGTAAACCGACTGGCCTATAGCGTTCCCGTGAGCAGCAGTAATCATTCCATACCGTTTGTTTACTCCATCCATATAATAGGCGCGAAAACCCAGAGAATAATCGCTGGCCCCGGAAATATAAATACCACGTCCCGGTTGAACGGGAGACAGATAGAATGAGAAGTTCAGCTCATCCTTCCCGCACGCCTCAAAAGAGAGTGCCTCATAACTACCGACCAGCTTGATAAATAAGCCCTTCGCATAAGCAAAGTCATTTTCATCTGTTACAGCCATCTGAACCAGAATAGAATTGCTCTGATCATAATAACTGATACAAGGCCTATATCCCATAAAAGCGCTTTCTTCATCTGTTCCACAAGCATTCTGAACATGTTCGTTGATCTCAATGATTTTCGCATTGATATGGCTCAGCCGTTCCTTTACCGCATAATAAGACTCCGTTTCCTTTTTGACAAGGACCTTCGTCTCCAGTCCAAGATCCGTGAGTTGCTTCCGGCAAGCATTCTCTTCTCCGAAAACATTGACGATCAATTGAGAAGATTCATCAATGTACATTCCCGAGAAATACTGATGAAGCACACTTTCCGGGTTTTTATCCAAAAATCTCCATACCAGATCGGCGTCTCTGCTGGCTGCCTGATTCTTCAGTTGCCAGACTTCATCCACCTCAGTTTGTTCGCAGGCTGCATCCCGCTCAGTATCCTTGTTTCTGAGTATCTCGGCCAATTCCATGTCCGAATCTCCTTCCGCCTGCGTATGCGGAACAAGCAGAAACACGCTACAAAGTATGATCAGCAGCAGTGAAAAAACAAAACTCTTTTTCATTTCCCTTACCTCCTCTTTTGGAATAATCCTGTTGAACAGGGGTCTTGTTTGCCGTAAAACACATCATCGGTGTGACTATAGCATTATCCGCAGCTGCCCCTAACCGATTTTGTTTTCATAGCCTTACCTGTTATTCTACATAGGCGCTTCCTCCCTTCTGATATGCTTTCAATTCGCATTTGCCGCAAATCACCTTTTCCGAAATTTCCCTTCACCCTCTACGGCGAAAAATGGCGTGCGCCGGTCGCACGCATACCTGAGTTTTTTTGTTTTAAGTTGTTTTTTACAGATTTTTCAGCAGGGTCATACGCCGGAGAAGGGGGCGACTTGTCAGGGACTCTTCCTCAGTTCGCCCCCTCCTGCCCCTTCGGGGCACCCTCCCCCGCCTTCGCGGGGGAGGGCAAGGAGGCCCTGGCGAAACGTGCTATCCGGCTTCCCCGCCAATTCCGTAATCTCATACCGCGTACTGGCTCTTGATATGAGCTACCGGGTACACTTCGATGGCGGCCGCCTTAATAGAACGAAAAGTTCAGTTCATCCCTTCCAGCCGGCTCAATTGTCAGGTCCTCAAATGTTCCGACCAGCTTGTTAAACAAATCCTTTGCAACGGCAAAGTCATCTTCGTCAGTTACCGCAAAACGCGCCAGAAGGGAATTGGTTTGACCAATATGGGCGATACAAGGCAAATAATCCATAAACGCACATTCTTCGTCTGTTCCGCATCCGTTCAGAACATGTTCGTTAATTACGCTGATTTTTGCATTGATTTGACTCAGCTCTTCCATGATTGCATAGTAGGACTTCGCCTCTTTTTTGATAAGGACCTCCGTTTCTAATCCAAGATCCATGAGCTGCTTCCGGCAAGTGTCTTCTTCGCCGCAAATCAGGATAATCAGCTGAGAATCTTCATCAATGTACATCCCCGAGAAACACTGATGAAACACACTTTCAGGATTGCTGTTCAGGTATTTCTGTACCAGATCGGCGTCTCTGCTGGCTGCCTGATTCTTCAGTTGCCAGGCTTCATCCACCTCAGATTGTTCGCAAATTGTGTTTTGCTCAGTATATCTGCTTCTGAGTGTCTCGGCCAACTCCACGTCCGGATCTCCTTCCGCCTGCGTATGCGGAATAAGCAGACACGCACTGCCAAGTACGATCAGCAGCAGGGAATAAATAAGACTCTTTTTCATTTCCGTTACCTCCTCGATCCTGATATTCTTCCGTTGGACTTCTGTCACGAATATCCTTTTGTTACTTTCAGCTTTCTGCTATTTCCCCTTCACCCTCTACAGCGGATTTCGCGCGGCAAGGTTGCATAAAAAAGCAAGGTTTTGCGGTTTTTAGCAGAAAGTTACAGATTTTTCAGCAGGGTCGACACCCCGGAAAGCATGACGAGCAGGTAGATGCACTTCCGCAAGGTATCCGGCGACAGGCGGTTCGCCAGCTTCACGCCGATCAGCTTGCCGGCCCAGATGGCGGCGGCGCCGACGAGGACCACCGGCATCAGATCAGCGGTAAATATCCCGTTGACGACGCGGGCGCCGGTGTTGATCAGATTGGTGAGGAGGAAAAAGAGCTGCAGGTTGGCGGTATATTCCTCTCGTTTCGGGAATTTTTCCAGAAACAGAAGCGACATGAGCGGGCCGCCGACGCCGAAGCAGGCGGAGCAGATGCCGGAAAAGAGGCTGCAGCCGGCCGTCGCGACCGGCGTGTCCTGGATCCGGGCCTTCGCCGCGAAGAAGAGATAGTACAGGCCCAGCAGGGTCAGAAAGGCGCCGAACAGGATGCCCATCAGCTTCAGGTCGATCTTCTGCACGAACTGCAGCAGGGTCAGGCTGGCGGCCAGATACAGGACCAGGCTGGGCAGGACCCTGCGCGGCTTTAAGTACTGTTTATACTGCCAGATCAGGAAGACGGACAGGACGGCGGCTGTGGCGGAGGCCGCGGCCGCCGACTGTACGACCGTACGGAAATAGGGCAGCACCAGCATCATAACCAGTGCCGCCCCGAAGCCGGTGAGCGTCTGCGTGACGCCGCCGGCGAAAGCGATCAAAGTCCAGGCAAGCCAGAACATACGCGATTCCTCCTGTCCGCATTGTAGCGGATGTCAAGCCGATTTGCAATCTTTCACTTTACAGCCGCCTCGCTGCCTCGATAAAACTTTTCTCGGACCGTTCGAAGACCTTCCTGAATAAAACAGGCATTGTCAGGTCTTCTCAATGGTCTGAGAAAAGTTTATTCGGGCGCGCTCGGCGGGAAAATGCCAGTCTGCCCAATTCCCGCTTTATATCGCATACTGGCTCTTGAAGAGTTCGTAGTAGAAGCCCTTCTCTTCCAGCAGCGACTTATGCGTTCCTTGCTCCACAATCTGCCCGTCGCGCAGGACCAGGATCAGGTCCGCGTCCACGATGGTGGAGAGACGGTGGGCGATGACGAAGCAGGTACGGCTGCCCATCAGGCGGTCCATGGCCTTCTGGATCAGCAGTTCCGTGCGGGTGTCCACGTTGGAGGTGGCTTCATCCAGGATCAGCAGCGGCCGGTCGGCCAGCAGCGCCCGCGCGATGGTTAAGAGCTGCTTCTGGCCGGAGGAGACGGCGGTGCTGTCTTCGGAGATCACGGTGTCGTAGCCTTGCGGCAGGCGGCGGATGAAGTGGTCGCAGTAGGCGAAGTCGCAGGCTTTTTCGATCTCCTCGCGCGTGGCGCCGGGACGTCCGTAGGCGACGTTCTCCGCTACGGTGCCCTTAAAGAGCCAGGTGTCCTGCAGGACCATGGCGAAAAGCTTTCGGTTTTCAGCCCGGGAAAGCTCGGCGGTATCCCGCCCGTCGATCAGGATCTGGCCGCTTTGGATGTCGTAGAAGCGCATCAGCAGGTTGACGATGGTGGTCTTGCCCGCGCCGGTGGGGCCGACGATGGCGACCTTCCGGCCGGGCTTAACGTCCATGTTCAGGTCGCGGATCAGCGGCTTTTCGGGATCGTAGGAGAAGTCCACGTGGCGCAGCTCCACGCGGCCGCGGGTCGGAGCCTCCACGCGTCCCGCCGGATCCTCCTCTTCGGGCAGATCCAGCAGCGTAAAGACACGCTTCGCGGCGGATTTAATGTGCTGGATGTAACCCAGGCCGTAGGCGACCTGCTCCAGCGGCCCCGCGAACTGACGGGCAAAGAGGATCACCGTGACCACGGTCCCGATGGGCAGGCCGTGCCGGATGATCAGCCAGCCGCCCACGACGGCCACGGCGATGTAGGCCGCCGCATCCACGAAGGCGATGACCGGCTGCACGATGGACGAGAGGAAATTTCCGAAGATGCCGCTCTTCTGGTGGCGTTCGGAGAGCTCGTCGTAGCGTTCGCGCAGCTCCTTCTCCCGGTTGAAGGCCTTCGTGGTCGGGTAGTTGGTGAAGGCCTCCTCCGCGAGAGACGTCAGCTTGCCGCCCAGCTCGTAGTGGTTGTCCCAGTGGCTCTCTCCCAGACCCGCCATTTTCGCGGAAAGAAGGACCGACAGGGGCGATAAGAGCACTACGGGGATGGCCAGTCGCCAGTCCGTAATGAGCAGGATCGCCGCGATGACGGTCATCTTGAGGAAGCCCGAGAGCAGGATGTCCACGATGCCGAAAATGCTGGCCGACATGTCGCTCACGTCGTCCATCATCCGGTCGATGACGTCGCCAGCCGGCGTTTTGTCCATATACAAGACGGGCAGGCGGCGCAGCTTTTCCGACAGGCGGATGCGCATGCCCGCGCAGTAGTAGCGGCTGACGATGCTCTGCAGCAGGTAGTACTTGCCGTAGGTGAGGCCCGCTTCCAGCGCGTACACGCCGGCCAGGATTCCGATGCCGGGCAGCAGGCTCTTCGCCAGCCCGGGCGTTTTTTCCTGCGTCCAGGCGTAGAGCTGGTTCACCAGATCGCCCAGCAGCTCCGGGATCGCGACCGAGCAGCCGATCAGGATCAGGCAGATGAGCGCGGATAAGAGGACCCAGCCGCGAAGCGGCCGGATCTCCTTAACAAGGCGCTTTCCGGTCTCGTCGAAGATTCGGGTCTTTTCTTTCTTACTCATACGGCCTCACCTCCCGTCTGGGAAAGGTAGATCTCCCGGTAGATGGAGCAGCTTTTCAGCAGCTCTTCGTGCGTCCCGGCGCCGGCCAAGGCGCCGTCCGCCAGGACGAAGATGCGGTCGGAGTGCATGGCGGAGACCACCCGCTGCGTGATGACGATGCGGGTCTTCCCCTGCAGTTTCTCGTTCAGCGCGCGGCGGACCTTCGCTTCGGTGATGAAGTCCAGCGCGGAGAAGGAATCGTCGAAGATGTAGATCGGCGCGTCTTTTAAGATCGCCCGCGCGATGGCGAGCCGCTGCTTCTGGCCGCCGGAGATATTGGTCGCGGCCGGCTCCAGTCTGAATGCCAGCCCTTCCGCTTTTTCCTTAAAGAAGTCCGCGATCTGCGCCAGTTCCAGCGCCGCCCAGAGCTCCTCGTCCGTGGCCTCGGGCCGGCCCATGCGCAGATTTTCCGCCACGGTGCCCGCGTAGAGCATGGATTTCTGCAGCGCGCAGCTCACGTTGGCGCGGATATCCTTCGGAGAGATGGCGGCGGCGTCCCGCCCGTCGAAGGATAAGCGTCCCTTCGTCGGCGCGCGGAAGGCCAAAAGCAGCTCCGCCAGCGTGGTCTTGCCGGCGCCGGTCCCGCCGATGACGGAGACCCACTCGCCCGCCTTGATGTGCAGATCCACGCCGGACAGGGCAGGCAGGGAGCTGCCGGGATAGGTATAGCCCGCGTGATCCAGATCAACGGCGCCGGAGAAAACGAGTCCTTCGGCAGGCTTCTCCTCCTCCAGGCCGGTGGATTCCGTGATCTGCTTTAAGCGCTTGAGCGTCACGCGGATATGCGGAAGGGCGACGATATCGTAGGAGACGGCAACAATCGCCCCCAGGATGATGTTGATGTACTGCACGATGGCGAAGATGTCGCCGGCGGTCAGGCGGCTGCCTTTTTCCATACGCACGCCGCCCAGGAACACGATCAGCAGGGCCGCCAGGTTCAGGACCAGCGCCGCCGCCGGATCCACGATCTCCATGCGGACGTTGGCGCGGATGAAGCTTTCGGCCATGACGTGCGTGGCGTCGGCGATCCGTTCGTGGGACTGCTGCTCCCGGTCGAAGGCGCGGATGACGCGGATGCCCCGCAGGCGCTCCCGGACCAGCTCGTTCTGCTTATCGCACTGCTTGTCCCCCAGATCCCAGAGCTGCTCCATGTTCCGGCTCATGAGCAGGCCGGCGCCGATCAGGAGCGGCACCGCGATCAGGATCACCAGCGAGAGCTGGATATCCTTGCGCATGCAGAGGAAAACGCCGCCCAGGAACATCAGCGGGATGATCAGGATGCTGCCGCAGAGCGACGAAATGATCCAGTTCAGGTTGCCGACGTCGTGCGTGATCCGCGTGACCAGATCGGAGGTCCCGATGCGGCCCACCTCGGAGAGCGTCATACGGTGGACCTGCTCAAAAAGGGCGGAGCGCAGGCTCTTGGTGTAACCCGCCACGACGTGATAGACCAGCCAGTAGCCGCCGGCCACGGTGGCCAGGCTCAGGGCGGAAAGCCCCAGCATCCAGCCGGCGGTCGTCAGGATATAGCCGAAGGTATCGGCCTCCGCCGCGCCGTAAACGCCCTTGTCCAGCACCTCGGACATGAGCGTGGGCAGCATGAGGTCGCAGACCGCCGAGACGGCCATCAGCAGGGTGGCCAGCGCGATCTTCCCCCGGTACGGTTTCAGATATGAAAAAATCTTACGCAAAATGAACGTCTCCTTTCAGCCCCGCCGCCGTCAGTTCGTAAACTTTGGTACAGACTTCGCTCAGGAACTTGCGGTCGTGCGAGACGCTGATGACGGCGCCGGGATACTCCGACAGAAGGCGGCGTATCACCGGGCCGGACAACGGTGAAAAATTGCGGGTGGGCTCGTCCAGGATCAGGACGTTCGCCCCCGATAAACTTGATTGTAAGAGCAGCAGCTTGGCGCGCTGGCCGCCGGACAGCTCTTCCATGGGATGCTCCATCTCCTCGGTCGTGTAGCGCATGGCGCCCAGGTAGGTGCGGATGCGGGTCTGCTCCGCCTTATCGCCGAGGGGGCACAAGAATTCCAGCGGCGGCAGGCTCCCGTCCAGGCTGTCCGCGTAATTCTGCGGCATATAAGCGGCGCTCAGGTCCTGCCGGGGCAGCAGCCGGGCCGCGATCTCCTTCAGGAGCGTGCTTTTCCCGACGCCGTTCTTCCCGACGATCCCGATCCTTTCCGGGCCGCGCACGAAGAGGCTGACGTCCCGCGCCAAGAGGCGCCCTTCCGGATTCTTCAGTTCCGGCAGCTCCAGCTCCAGCACGGTCTTTCCGGCCGGCATGGCCGAACGCGCCGTATCGAACCTGAAGAAGATGGCCTCCTCCTGCTCGGGGAAATCCGTCATGTCCTCGTCCTCGCGGGCGAAGCGCCGCTCCAGCGACTTGACGGTATGCATCTTTTTCTTTAAAAGCCGCCCCGCGGACGGAGCCTGCCGCGAGACGTTCGCCTGCGCGGCCTCCACGCTGTCGTGGATCCGGCGGAATTTTTCGTCCCGGATCTTTTTGTCGCGCCGCTCGCTCTGCGCCTCTTTCGCCTGCTGCGCGAAGGCGCTCTCCCGCTGCCGCACGTACTCGCGGTAGGGCAGGCGCGCCACGGTATAGCGCGGCCGGCTCTTTTTCCGCAGCTGCTCCAGATGGATCACGACGTTCGCGGTCTTCTCAATCAGGGTCTCATCGTGCGAGATGAACAGGACGGTCTTATCCGTGCGGCGGATGAAGCTCTCCAGCCACTCCAGGGTCTGAAGATCCAGGTCGTTGGACGGCTCGTCCAGAAGAAGCACCGTAGGATCGGCCAGCAGCAGCTTTAAGAGCTGCGCCTTGATCAGCTCGCCGCCGGAGAGGGTCGAAAGCAGCTGCGCCGACTGCGGAAAGTCCTCCGGCAGCCCGAGCTCGCGCGTTAAGCGCTGCAGTTCCTTCGGGGAATGCTCCCAGAAGTCCGACGCCTCCTCGAAATAAGCCGCCAGCGTCTTTTGCCGCCCGGCCGCCGGCATCTCCTGCGGGAGATAGCCCAGCCGCTCGCCGGGACAGATTCGCTCCCCTTCGGCTTCGGTATAGTCTTCGGTCAGGGACGGATCATAGATCCATTTCAAGAGCGTGCTCTTGCCGTTGCCCTCCTCGCCGATCAGGACGGCTTTGTCGCCCGGATTCAGGGTCAGATTAAAGTCCTCCAGAAGGAGGTGCAGGTCTTTTTTATGTGAGATCGTTACGTTTCGTACTTGCAGCATGGAGCGTTCCTCCTTTTCATGATTCCGCACACAAAAACAGGTCCGTTCGTTCCGAAACGGACCTGTCTTCAAAAGGCCTGTCTGACAGAGCAATAAAACGCTCTTTTAGGAAGGCGGTCTGAGCACGGTAATCCGATTCGGCACGAACAAAGAAACCCGTCCCGGGCTTATACTCTCTGTTCCTTTTTACCGATCGCAGTTACCGAATGGTCATCTTAGCCTCCGTCAGCTTCTGTCTTTATTCCAGATACTTTTTCAGTTCCTCTGCCTTGTCTGTCTTTTCCCAGGGAAAACCCTGATCCTCGCGCCCGAAGTGGCCGTACGCCGCCGTCTTCCGGTAGATGGGCCGCTTCAGATCCAGCATCTCGATGATGCCGGCCGGCCTTAAGTCGAAGTGCTTCCGGATGATCTCCACCAGCTTTTCGTCGGAGAGCTTTCCGGTCCCGAAGGTCTCCACCTGGATGGAGGTCGGGTGCGCTACGCCGATGGCGTAGGCCAGCTGCAGCTCGCAGCGGTCCGCCAGGCCTGCCGCCACGATGTTCTTCGCCACGTAGCGGGCGGCGTAGGCCGCGCTGCGGTCCACCTTGGTCGGGTCCTTGCCGGAGAAAGCGCCGCCGCCGTGGCGGGCCATGCCGCCGTAGGTGTCCACGATGATCTTCCGGCCGGTGAGGCCCGAATCGCCCTGCGGCCCGCCGATCACAAAGCGGCCCGTCGGGTTGATATAAAAGCGCGTGTCCTCCCGAAGCATTTCCTTCGGCAGGATCGGATCCAGTACGTATTTCTTAATGTCCTCGTGCAGCTGTTCCTGTGAGATTTCAGGCGCGTGCTGCGCGGAGACGATCACGTTGTCAATGGCACAGGGGTGTCCGTTTTCGTCGTATTCGATTGTCACCTGCGTTTTTCCGTCCGGCCGCAGGTAAGGCAGCGTGCCGTTCTTGCGCACGTCCGCCAGCCGTTTCGCCAGCTTGTGGGCCAGCGAGATCGGGTAAGGCATCAGCTCCGGCGTCTCGTTCGAGGCGTAGCCGAACATCATGCCCTGGTCGCCGGCGCCGATGGTATCCTTGACGTCGGTCTTGTCCCGGCCGCGCTGCTCCAGCGCCTCGTTCACGCCCATGGCGATGTCCGGGCTCTGCTCGTCGATGGCGGTGAAAACCGCGCAGCTCTGCCCGTCGAAGCCGTATTTGGCCCGGTCGTAGCCGATCTCAAGCACCGTGTCGCGCACGATCTTCTGAATATCCACGTAGCCCTTGGTCGTAATTTCTCCCATCACGACCACAAAGCCCGTGGAGGTCAGCGTCTCGCAGGCCACACGGCTGTCCGGGTCCTGTTTTATAAGTTCATCCAGGATCGCGTCCGAGATGGCATCGCACATCTTGTCGGGATGCCCTTCCGTCACCGATTCGGAGGTAAATAATCGTTTTTCCATATCTGTTAACACCTCATCCGTCACGGCTCTGCCGCGACACCTTCCCCTCGAGGGGAAGGCAGGGTTTATCCTATCTTTAATTTGGCCTTCTGCAGCTCGTCCTCGTCGGTCACCAGCTTGATCTGCGCGCCTAAATTGCTCAGCTTTTCGGCAAAGTCCTCATAGCCGCGCAGGACGTAGTCCACGTTGTCGACCACGCTGATGCCTTCGGCCGCCAGGCCCGCCAGCACCAGCGCCGCGCCGGCCCGGAGGTCGGGCGCCACCAGTTCCGCGCCTTTTAAGTTGCCGCCGCCCTTGAAGATGGCGACCGAGCCCTTCACTTCGGTGTCCGCGCCCATCTTGTTGAGCTCGTCCACGTATTTGAAGCGGTTCTCGAAAATGCTCTCGGTAATGGTGCCCACGCCGTCCGCCATGCAGAGGGCGACGCCCATCTGCGGCTGCATATCCGTCGGGAAGCCGGGATACGGCAGGGTCTTGACGTTGCAGGCGTACAGGCTCGGCCGGCCCACCACTCGGATGGCGTCGCCGTGTTCGGAGACCTCGCAGCCCATCTCAAGGAGTTTCGCGGAAATAGCGTCCATGTGCTGCGGAATGATGTGCCGCACCAGGATATCGCCCTTTGTGATGGCCGCCGCCATCATGAAGGTGCCCGCTTCGATCTGGTCCGGAATGATGGTATATTCCGTACCGTGCAGGCGCTCCACGCCGGTAATGCGGATGACGTCCATGCCGGCGCCCTTGATGCGCGCCCCCATGGAGTTGAGCATGTTGGCCATATCCACGATGTGCGGCTCCTTCGCCGCATTCTCGATGATGGTGTTGCCCTTTGCCAGGACGGAGGCCAGCATCAGGTTCATGGTCGCGCCGACGGACGCCATATCCAGATAGATATGGGAGCCCTTCAGCTCCTTCGCGTCCAGCACCACCATGCCGTTCTCGTTGTGAGAGCTGGCGCCCAGCATCCGGAAGCCCTTGATGTGCTGGTCGATCGGCCGGTTGCCGATATTGCAGCCGCCGGGCATGGAGACCTCCGCATGGTGGTACTTGCCCAAAAGTGCGCCCAGCAGATAGTAGCCGGCCCGGAGCTTTTTAATGTACGGGCTGTCGGCGCAGGCTGTGAAGATATTGGCCGCGTTCAGCTTCACCGTGTGGCGGTCGGGCCGCTCGACGATGACGCCGATCTCTTTGAAGGCGGAAAGCAGGACCGTGACGTCGCTGACGTCCGGCACATTTTCCACGGTTACCGTATCATCCGTAAGGATCGCGGCGGTCAGGATCCCCAGCGCGGCATTTTTCGCGCCGCTGATGGTGACCTCCCCCACGAGGGGGTTGCCGCCCTTCATAACATATCGCATAAAAACTCCTAAGAAGGGGCCGATGCGGGCATCCGCCCCCGTTTGTTACCGATTATCAGGCTTTTCCGTTGCAGCCCAGGACGTTCACGAGCATGTGCGCCACCATGGCCTTCACGGCCGCACGGGCGGGCTTTAAGTACTGGCGGGGATCAAAATCGGCCGGATGCTCCGCGAAATACTTGCGGATGGTCGCCGTCATGGCCAGACGGATATCGGAGTCGATATTGATCTTGCAGACCGCCATGCGGGCCGCCTGGCGCAGCTGATCCTCCGGCACGCCGACCGCATCGGGCATCGCGCCGCCGTAGGTGTTGATGATCTTCACGAATTCCTGCGGAACGGAGGAAGCGCCGTGCAGCACGATGGGGAAGCCGGGCAGACGCTGGGAGACGTCTTCCAGAATGTCGAAGCGCAGGGGCGGCGGCTGCAGGATGCCGTTCTCGTCGCGGGTGCACTGATCGGGCTTGAACTTGTAGGCGCCGTGGCTGGTGCCGATGGCGATGGCCAGGGAGTCGCAGCCGGTGCGCTCCACGAATTCCTGCACGTCCTCGGGACGGGTGTAGGAGCCGACCGCATGGCTGACTTCGTCTTCGATGCCGGCCAGGGTGCCCAGCTCGGCCTCGACGACCACGCCGTGATCGTGCGCGTACTTCACCACTTCCTTGGTGACGGCGATGTTTTCCTCAAAGGACTTGGCGGAGGCGTCGATCATGACGGAGGTGAAGCCGCCGTCCACGCAGCTCTTGCAGGTCTCGAAGGAATCGCCGTGATCCAGGTGCAGGCAGATCGGCAGGCCGGAGTCTTCCACGGCAGCTTCGACCAGCTTCTTCAAGTAGATGGGGTTGGCGTAGGCGCGGGCGCCTTTGGACACCTGCAGAATCAGCGGGGCGTTGTTTTCTTTGCCCGCATCCACGATGCCCTGGATGATTTCCATATTATTAACATTGAACGCCCCGATGGCATAGCCGCCGTCGTAGGCTTTGCGGAACATTTCAGTACTGGTTACTAATGGCATAGTAAAACCTCCTCAAATATTTTCGGTGCTATCATTGTAGCACAAAATCCAAAAAAGGCAAGAGGGAAAATACGCCGGACCTACCTTATACGGAAAACGTGCCTGCCTTTCCCGCGGGCGGCGATGGGCGCTTATATTTCTCCGTACCGCTCCAGCGCCTCTCTGATTCTGGCAAAGTCCACGCTGCAGGCCCCGTCCGAAATCCCAAGCGGAACCGTATCCGAAAAAGTATAGCTTTCCGGCAGTTCTTCATGTTCCAGGTCGTATACCGTGATCCGTTCTTTTTTCGGATCCACGATCCAGTATTCGCGGACGCCGGCATCTTTATACTTGCCAAGCTTGAGAAACATATCGTGGGCACGGCTGGACGGCGAGAGGATCTCCGTTACAAAATCCGGCGCGCCGTTGAGACGGCGGGGATCGCGGTCCTTATGACATGTAATCAGAAGATCCGGCTGCACCACGGTAAAGTTGTCATTATCAAGGCGGACGTCGAACGGAGCGATAAAAAGCCGGCAGCCGGGATGCGCTTCGACGCAGGGATCCAGCTGCAGCGCCATTTTGATCAGGATCGTCTGATGCAGGCCTGACGGCGCCGCCATGTCATAGAATTCCCCGTCGATCAGCTCCACCCGCCGGTCGTCCGGCAGGGCATAGTAATCGTCCAGTGTTTTCCAGCTTTCCATCCGGGCCGGAGTTGCCGGGTCATCCCGAAGCACCGGCGGCCGAAACGTTTCGGGCGAATAAACGACCGTCTTTCCCCTCTCGGTTTCGATCTCATACTTTCCCGTCAGCGCCATCTCCAGCGCTTCGACGGTTCTCTGGCGCGGCGCCTGCGTCTCTCCGGCAAAGATCTTCTGCACGGTACTCAGCGGCACGCCGGATTTTTCGGCGATCGTCTCGTTGGAGTAACCCAGTTCTCTCTTCTTCTGACGCATTTCTTCGATCGTCATAACGTTCCTCCGCGGTCTGTTTTCAATTGATAAATCGATTATACCCGTAATATCTCCATTTGTCAACCATTTTGTTTCCATTTACAGGCCTTGCTCCCTTATCGCCCCGCCGCCTCTGTCCGTTCATGGCACGAGTGCCGCGGCGGGCTTTTCCCCTTGTCAGCGCGTCTTTTTTCTGCTATGATATTTTCATCAAAACGTTCCGTGAGGTTTCCCATGAAAGAAACGAAAAAATATTCTCCCGAAGAACTGCGCTATCTGTCGCTTCTGGCCAAGCAGTTCCCGACCGTGCAGGCGGCCGGCACCGAGATCATCAATCTGCAGGCCATCATGAGCCTGCCGAAGGGCTGCGAGCACTTCATTTCCGACGTGCACGGCGAGCACGAGGCGTTCCGGCATCTGATCAACGCCTGCTCCGGCGTCATCCGGGCCCGCATCGACGAGCTGTTCGGCGACACCGTCTCCCTGGAGGACCGGGACCAGCTGGCCACGCTGATCTATTATCCCAAGGAAAAGCTGAAACGGATCCTGCCCGCGCTGAAGAACCCGGCCGAGTGGTACCGCATCACGCTGCACCGGCTGGTGGAGCTGGCCCGCACCGTGTCCGCGCGTTATTCGCGCTCCAAAGTGCGCAAGTCGCTGGATCCGGACTACGCCTACATCATCGAGGAGCTGCTCCAGACGCACGGCGGGGACGCGGAAAAGCACGATTATTTCGAGAACATCATCGCGACGGTCATCGAGATCGACCAGGCGGACGGCCTGATCCGGGCGCTGGCGGACGTGATCAAGCGGATGGTGGACCAGCTGCACCTGGTGGGCGATATCTTCGACCGCGGCCCGCGCGCGGACGTGATCCTGGACGACCTGATGAAGTACCACAACGTGGACGTCCAGTGGGGCAACCACGACATCCTCTGGATGGGCGCCGCTTCCGGCAGCCGCACCCTGGTCGCCACTGTCGTATCCAACTCCATCCATTACAACAACCTGGACGTCATCGAGACCGGCTACGGCATCTCCCTGCGTCCGCTCTCCGTCTTCGCCAACGAAGTCTACAAGGACTGCGACGTCTCCTGCTTCAAGGTAAAACTCACCGGCGACGACAAGGCGCAGTACACCGAGAAGGATAAACTGCTCTCCGCCCGCATGCACAAGGCCATCACCGTGATCCTGTTCAAGCTGGAAGGCCAGAAGATCCTGCGCCATCCGGAGTACGGGATGGACGACCGCCTGCTGCTGGACAAGATCGATTACGAAAAAAAATGCATCACGAAGGGCGGCGTCACCTGGCCGCTGGCCGATACGGACCTGCCCACCGTGGATCCGGCCGACCCTTATACGCTGACACCCGAAGAAGACAGCGTCATCCGCCAGCTGACCGCCTCGTTCATGCACAGCGAAAAACTGCAGGCGCACGTGCGCTTCCTGTATTCCAAGGGCAGCTTCTATAAGATCTGCAACGGCAACCTGATCTTCCACGGCTGCGTGCCCATGACGCCGGACGGCGAACTGCTCTCCTTCACGCTGGGCGGGAAGGAGCGGAATGGCCGCTCGCTCTTCGATTACGCGGACAAGGCCGCGCGCCAGGCCTATTATTTCAAAGCCGGCTCCCCGGACAAGGAACGGGGCATGGACTTCCTGTGGTTCCTCTGGGCCGGCCGCAACAGCCCGCTCTTCGGCAAGGACTGCATGACCACCTTCGAACGCCGGATGATCAAGGACGAAGCCGCGTGGGCGGAGCCGAAAAACGCCTACTACAAGCTGTATCAGAAACAGGAGATCTGCGAATTCCTGCTGAAGGAATTCGGGCTGGAAGGCGAGCACTGCCACATCATCAACGGCCACGTGCCGGTGAAGACCGGGAAGGGCGAAAGCCCCATCAAGGGCGGCGGCAAGCTGATCGTGATCGACGGCGGCTTCTGCAAGGCCTACCAGCCCACCAGCGGCATCGCGGGCTACACGCTGATCTTCAACGCAGAGCACTACCGCATCGTCTCGCACCAGCCGTTCGCCGGCAAGGAAAAGGCCCTGGACGAGAACTCCGACATCGACTCCACGCCCGTGATCTTCGAGCGCATGGAACAGCGTCTGAAGATCCGCGACACCGATACCGGCCGCGAGCTGGAAAGCCAGATCGCGGACCTCAAAGCCCTGCTGCAGGCCTACCGCGACGGCGTCGTGAAGGAAGACCACAGGAAGGCGTAAAGCGCCGATTGAAGAAAGGTGACTGCCATGACCTTGTTTTTGACCAGCAGCTTCTGCCTGCGCGAGACCGTGGGGATCGATCCGACCGCCGGCTTCCTGGATGAGATGAGAAAGCGTCTGCCTGATCCCTGCCGCCTGCTCTTCATCTGCTCGAAGGAGGACGATCCGGACGTGACCGACCTTTATGCGGCTTCCACGGCCGACTGCTTCAAGCGGGAGGGCTTCGTTTTCAGCCGCTTCCGGATCCTGGACGGGCGGAACGCGGACCGGGCGGCCGAACTGATTGAGGACAGCGATCTGATCATCCTGTCCGGCGGCCACGTCCCGACGCAGAACGCCTTCTTCACGAAGATCGGGCTGCGGAAGATATTGCAGAATATTACGGCAGCACAGAAGACCGTCATCGGCATCAGCGCGGGCACCATGAACTGTGCGAAGACGGTTTACGCCATGCCGGAGCTGGAAGGGGAGAGCCTGGATCCGGCGTACGAACGCTTCATCTCCGGGCTGGGCCTGACCGATATCAACGTGATCCCGCATTATAATCAGATCCGAGATGAGATGCTGGACGGGAAGCGCGTGATGGAGGATATTTCGTATCCGGACAGCTACGGCCATGCGTTTCTGGTCCTCGTGGACGGCAGCTACGTGCTGATCGAAGAAGGAAAAGCCCCCGAGATCCGCGGCACCGCCTGGTGGCTGAAGGACGGGAAAATGGACCCCGTAGTATCATGAAGCCCGAATTCTTCGCTTTCGATTATCTCGTTTACCACGCTGTCCGGCAGATCCCTGCCGGACACGTCGCTTCCTACTCGCAGCTGGCCCGCCTGATCGGCCATCCGGGCGCGGCCCGCGCCGTCGGCAACGCCCTGCATAAAAATCCGGACGGCTTCCGCACGCCCTGCTTCCGCGTCGTGAACGCGCAGGGCTTTTTAAGCGGCGCCTTCGCATTCGGAGGCATCTGGGAGCAGCGCGACCGCCTGCGCGCCGACGGCATCGAGGTCGTCAATTTCCGCGTCGACATAAAGAAATATCAGTGGGACGGATCCGGCTACGAGCCGCCCCGCCCCTGAAGAACGCCTTTTCCGAAAATGCCGAAAAGCGCGCATCCCCGAAAACCCTTTCTTGCATCGCGGCCCGAAACGCGATATACTACAGGGTAATTGAAAAATCTCAGCGAAACGTCTCAGGAGGTACTTATGAACGTTGTCGACCGTTTTCTGAAATACGTCAGTTTTGATACCACGTCCGACGAAGAGAGCCTGACGGTTCCTTCCACCCCGAACCAGAAGCTGCTGGCCGCCTACCTTGCGGAAGAGTTAAACGCCCTGGGCCTTTCCGGCGTCCGCATGGATGAGACCGGCTACGTTTACGGTTTTCTGCCGGCCACGCCCGGCTGCGAAAAGCTGCCTGCCATCGGCTTCATTTCCCACATGGATACGTCGCCGGCCGTCTCCGGCGCGAATATCAAGCCCCGCCGGGTACTGTACGAGGGAGGAGATATCGTCCTGAATCCGGACGTTGCCATCAAGGCTTCCGTCTTCCCCTTTATGGAGAAGTATATCGGCCAGGAGCTGATCGTGACCGACGGAACGACCCTGCTCGGCGCGGACGATAAGGCCGGCGTGGCGGAGATCGTCACCGCCATGGAGACGCTGACCGCGCATCCGGAGATCCCGCACGGCCCGCTGGCCGTCGGCTTTACGCCGGACGAGGAGATCGGCTGCGGCGCGGACCATTTCGACGTGGAAGGCTTCGGCTGCGACTTTGCCTACACCGTGGACGGCGGCGCCCTGGGCGAGATCGAGTACGAAAACTTCAACGCCGCCGGCGCGAAGATCAACTTCCACGGCGTCAATATCCATCCCGGCAGCGCGAAGAACAAGATGAAGAACGCGGTCCTTCTGGCCGCCGAGTTCATTTCCCTGCTGCCGCCCGCCGAAACGCCTGCCCACACCGAAGGCTACGAAGGCTTCTTCCATATCGGCGAGATCGGCGGCAACGAAACACTGACGACTCTCAAGATGATCATCCGCGACCACGACCGCGAAAAATTTGAAGCCCGCAAGCTTCTGGTCCGCCGCACCGCCAGCTTTATGAACGAGCGCTACGGCGCCGGCACCGTCAAGCTGGAGCTGGCCGACAGCTACTACAACATGAAGGAAAAGATCCTGCCCGTGATGCACGTGATCACCCGCGCGGAAAACGCCATGCGGGCCGCCGGCGTGGAGCCGGTCACGGTCCCCATCCGGGGCGGCACGGACGGCGCCAGACTCTCCTACATGGGCCTGCCCTGCCCGAATCTTTCCACCGGCGGCGAAAACTTCCACGGCGTGCACGAATTCGTCTCCATTCCCGCCATGGAAAAGATGGTGCAGGTCGTCATCAATATCGCGCGCGCACAGTAAGGAGTCCGGCTGCTTATGAGCAAGATCGACCGTCTGACCCTGAAAAAGAGCCTTCCGCTGCTGCTCTGCCTGCTGCTCTGCCTGGCGGCCGGCCTCTGGTTCAGCCTGAAAAAGCAGGGTCTCTTCATCGACGAGATTTATTCCTACGGCCTCTCCAACAGCGAATACGCCCCGTTCATCAAGGATTTAAAGGGCGGCAGCGTGGCGGGACAGACCTACACCCGCCAGGATCTGATGGATTACGTGGCCGTGCAGGACGGCGAGAGCTTCGGCTTCTTCCAGTCCGTCTATTACAATCAGGAGCAGGACGTGCATCCGCCCCTGTATTATTTCCTGCTGCATCTGATCAGCGCCTTAACGCCGAACGCCATGACGAAATGGACCGGCCTGGCGCTGAACTATCTCTTCTTTCTTGGTACGCTGCTGCTGATCTTCGCCATCGGGCGGCGGATCTTTGAGCGCCCGGCTTCGGTGTATGCCGCCGTGCTCTGCTACGGCCTGAGTTCGCTCGCGCTCTCCGCCCTCAACATGATCCGCATGTATATGCTGCTCTCCTTCTTCAGTGCCCTGCTGGCGTATTTCCTGGTCCGCTTTAACGAAGCGGAGGAGAACGGCCTTTCCGCGAAGAAGCGCTGGGGCTTCCTGATCCTTTTCGCCCTGACGATCACCGCCGGTCTGCTGACGCAGTATTATTTCGTGTTCTACGCCTTCTTCCTCTGCCTGGTCTATCTGATCCGTTCGCTCCTGCAGAAAAACTGGAGCCGCGCGCTGCGCTTTTCCTTAGCGTCGCTGGGCGGCGTCGGGCTGATGGTCCTGATCTTCCCGGCCGTGATCCGCCATCTGACCAGCGGGACGCTGGTCTCCGGGGACAACGCGCTGGACAACCTCTCCAACTTCTCCCGCTGGGCCGAACAGCTGAAGTACTATCTGATCGGCAGCGAGGTCCGGCTCTGGGCCGGCGTGCGGCTGGCGCTTATCTGCCTGATCGTCTGCCTGATCTTCGGCAAGCGCTTTTTTGCCCGCAAAAAAGCCGGCGAAGCAAACTTCACCGGCCTGTGGCTGGCGCTGCCCGCGGGCTTCGCCATGATCCTGATCGCGATCGTTTCCCCCGTGCAGACCCTGCGCTATATCTGGTCACTGGCGCCGGCGCTTTCCCTCGGCGCCGCCTGGCTGCTGGATCAGGCGCTGGCCGTCCTGCCCGAGCGGAAGCTTTCCGCCCGCGTTTCCTTCCTGCTGCAGCTGGCCGCCTTCGGCGTGCTGGTCCTCTTAAGCGTCTGGAAGGTCCGCCAGTTCCGGCCGGATTATCTCTATCCGGAGATGCCCGCCATGAACGAAGCGATAGAGGCCGAGATCGAAAAGGGCGCCGCCTGCCTGTATCTGACGAACGATTACTACTCGCCGCTGACGCAGGATCTGGCGCAGCTGGCGCTCTTCGATCAGTTCTACGCGGCGGATTCGATGGAGAGCGACGGCGTAAAGGCGTATCTGGCGTCTCAGGGCGATCCTTCCCGCCTCGTGGTCTTCGTGGATACCGACGAGTTCTGGTCCAGCGGCTTCAACGCCGAAGAACTGCTTTCGGCCTACGTTGCGCAGAGCGCCTATCAGAGCGCGCGTCAGCTTTACGCCTTCGGCCTGTCCGAGACCTGGGTGCTGGAAAAATAAGGCCGTTCCGCCACGCAAAAAGCGGCGCTGCAAAGGCCGCCCCTCGTAAGAAAGTTTTATAGTTTCCAGGAATGGCATGATCTTCGGGTCATGCCATTTCCTGTGTCATCAGTTCACTCAGCGGGATGAACCCGATCAGATCATAGCAGATATGGATGCTCTGGCGGCGTTTTCCGCTGCTTTTATCAGGAGCTCCGACATAGATCGCCTTTATCAGCTCATGAGCTGCGTAGGGTGTTAATTCCGTCAACTCTACGTACTTTCTGATCTTCTGAATGAACAGTTCAAGATTCTGGTTCTGTTGTTCCTGTGTTTCGATTTCCTGCCGTAAGACTTCCGCTTCCGCTTTCAGATCACGCTGTTCGCTCTCATAGGCCTGACTCATCATAGTGAAGCGATCATCACTGATCCGGTATGCGACATTGTCCTCATACAGACGGATGAACAGACGATCAAGTTCCTGAATGCGCTTTTCATCCTTTTCCAGCTGCTTCCGCTTTACCCTGAGAGCTTCTTTACTCTCTGCCTGAAGCTTAGCCTCCATGATTGACCTGAAATGACCTTCATAGTGGCCTACATACCAGATGACTTCTTTAAGATGCTCCCAAACCATCTTTTCCAAAACAACCGCGCGGATGAAATGGGCCGAACAGCTTCCCGTATTGCTCCGATAGTTGGAACAGACAAAATGATCCTGACGTTCCTCATAGTAGCTTGTGGTGCAGTAGTACATTCTGGATTTACAGTCTGCACAATAGACCAACCCGGAAAACATATGGGATTTGCCAGTCTTGGTTCGGCGATGCCGCTGTGACCGGATCTCCTGGACCTTCTCGAACACTTCCGGATCGATGATAGCCGGTTGGGTGTTGTAGAAGATCGCCTGCTTCTCCACCGGATTCTCTCTGGTCTTTTTATCCCAGATCGAATTGGTGTAGGTCTTGAAGTTCACGGTGCAGCCGGTATAGTCTCTTGTCTCCAGAATCCCAACCACGGAAGTAGAGTCCCAATGGTATGGATCCTCAGGAGCAGGAGCAAGCCCTTTCCGTCCTTCTTTGATCGTATATGCTGTAACGGTCAGGGCTCTTTCTTCCGTCAGCTGTTTTGCGATCTGCATCGGCCCCCGGCCTTCCATACAGAGATCAAAGATGTGCCTGACCACCTTGGCAGCATATTCATCGATGATCCACTGTTTTGGATTCTCCGGATCTTTGATATACCCGAATGGCGGATTGGTCGTCAGATGTTCACCACGCTCGCCTTTGGCTTTGTTGACCGCACGGATCTTTCGGCTGGTGTCTCTGGCATAGAACTCATTGAACCACATCCGGATCCCGGCGAAGTCATTGTCCACGCTGTTCTGATTGGCAGAATCGAAATTGTCATTGATGGCAATATAGCGGACATCATGTTTTGCAAAAGTGATGTTGATGAACATCCCCGTCATCGTGGAATTTCGTCCGAGACGCGACAGGTCTTTTGTAAGTAATACCGCAACATGGTCAGACTCGATTTCGTTCAACATGGACTGAAAGCCGGGACGGTCAAAATCGGTCCCGCTGTATCCGTCATCCACAAAGAATACCGGATTCGGGAAACGGTGCTCCTTCGCATATGCTTCAAGGATGCGTTTTTGGTTTTCGATGGAAAGCGATTCGCCAAGTCTTTCATCTTCCTGGGACAGACGGCAGTATAGTGCTGTGATTTTATCAGTTGCCCTTAACATTTCTGTTTCCTCCTTTTCAGGGGCAACTGTCTGCACAGGATTGGCTGGTGCCATTATAACCGAATTCTTCTCGTTTGTCATTTGGCATCCTCCACATTTTTCAGCAGGATGCGGGTGAGCTTCTTTTCCAGAAACTCATTTCCTTCAAAGCTGCCGGTGACAGTGTAGACGGTTCCGTGGATCTCACGTTCGACCTTGATCTCCGGGATCCAATAAGCCTAAAGATTCCTGACCGTGATGTGACCGGACTCGTCAATTCTTGTTTCTCTCATTTTGGCTGTTCTCCTTTTTCTCATATTTCCGGACAAAAAGAGCCGGGTCACATAGAAACGCACCGATAGACGAACCCGGAGAGTCCGCCTCATCGATATGTGTCTATGTAACCCGGCAGTCAAACAGCCGGCAGCTGCTCTAATGCAGCTAACTGTATCTATCCTATCCGACAGATACTCTATATAAGCCGAGAACTCACCCTGCCCCGGGGAGAGAACCGGCAACGAATCGGGATGAACCCGATTCCCCAAGATCCATTTTCAGGACCGATACAAATATACCAACACGGATTTGGGCTGTCAATACACCCGAAAGCAGTTGACGGTTTCATCCGTCAACGTCCTGCTTTGCCCACCTTTCAGTACTTGGCAAGCAGGGCATACTCGTAAGAGTATGCGGATTTTCGTCCGAAACCGTTATCGCATCCGTAACTGGCGAGCAGTGTACCGATGGACGGTTCCAGAACTTGGCGAGCAGTGTCCCGATCCGGATCGGAACCACTTTCGCCAAATCTGGCTTGTTGGGATAATCCCAAACCCTTATGATCGCACAAGTGCGAGCTGCGCGTTTCTTCGAAACACTTAGTCTGCTTTCAGTAATAAGTATTCATGGCTATTACTGCTGAGAAACGGTGAACAGCGAATAGAAATAGCCCTTCTGCTCCATGAGCTCGTCGAAGCTGCCCTGTTCGGACACCGCGCCGTTTTTCAGCGCGAGTAAACCTGTACAGCGGCGTAGGATATTCTCGTCCAGATCGTGGGTGACGATGACACGGGTATAGCCGTCGAGCTTCAGGATCGCGTCCAGCACCTCGAAAGAGGTTTCCGCATCCAGGCTTGCCGTGGCCTCATCTACAAAAAGCACGGGGGTCTTGCGCAGCAATGCACGGGCGATGGAGATGCGCTGGCGTTCGCCGCCGGAGAGTCCGGAGCCGTTCTCGCCGCAGAGATAATCAGCGCCTTTTTCGTCGATCAACCTGCTAA
>JAEEUR010000147.1 GCA_016290595.1 Lachnospiraceae bacterium
CTGCACGCAGAGCGGCGGCACCGTGGAGCTGACCTGCCGGGCCTGGTGCGAGACGGCCAATTACTGGGACGTCTTCTTCGACCTTCTGGAGGCCTCCAAGACCGCGCTCGAGGCGGCCGGCATCGCGATGCCTCACCAGCAGCTCGACGTCCACATCAAGCAGGCTTAAAAAGCTTTTTCGGCAACAATTTCAAACTGCAAAGCGCAAAACCGGCAGCTGCAACTGCCGGTTGCGCAATTTCCAAGCCTGATTTCTGGCCTGCAACCGCCGGAAATGCTACGATGACGGCGTCCTGAAGGGGCCGGAAGAGCTCCCGGGACGGAAGGAGAACCCCATGATACTGGCAGATAAGATCATCGAATTGAGAAAGAAAAACGGCTGGTCCCAGGAAGAACTGGCCGACATCCTGAACGTGAGCCGGCAGTCGGTCTCCAAGTGGGAGAGCGCGCAGTCGGTCCCGGATATGAACCGGATCCTGAAGATGTCCGAAGTCTTCGGCGTCACCACGGACTATCTGTTAAAGGATGAACTGGGCACGCCCGAATACCTGCCGGCGCCGGAGAGCGATTCCTCCCTGCGCAGCGTTTCCCTGGAAGAGGCGCAGGAATTCCTTTCCGTAAAAGAAAAGAACGCCAGACAGGTCTCGCTGGGGACCCTGCTCTGCATCCTTTCTCCGGCGACGCTGATCCTGATGGGCGTCCTGCAGGAAACGGGGAAGATAAAGCTGTCGGAAAGCGGCGCGACCGGCATCGGCCTGACGGTCCTGTTCCTTTTAGTCGGCGCGGCCGTGGCGCTGTTCGTCCTGACCGGCATCCGCTCGCAGAAGTTCGAATATCTGGAGAAGGAACCCATCGAAACGGCCTACGGCGTGAGCGGCCTGGCCCGGGAGCAGATGAACCGCTTCCAGCCTCGCTTCACCGCCTGGCTCACCGCGGGCATCGTGCTCTGCGTCGTCTCGGTGGTGCCGCTGATGCTCTCGCTCTTCCTCTTTGAAGACAGCGATCTGGCGAGAGGCATTTCCGTGGTCTTTATCCTGATCTCCGTAGCCGTCGGCGTGTATATGATCCTGCGGGTCGGCATCGTGCAGGGCGGCTACAGGATGCTTCTGGAAGAAGGCGACTACAGCCGCGCGCAGAAGCAGGAGCAGCAGAGGACCGGCTGGATCTCCGGCGTATACTGGATGGCCATCACCGCGGTCTTCCTGACCTACAGCTTCCTGAGCGGCCGCTGGGACCGCAGCTGGATCATCTGGGCCGTGTCCGGCGTCGTTTACGCTCTGATCATCGGGATCGTAAAAGGGATCCAGCAGAGAAAATAAGTAAAAGAAAAAGAACCGGCGGCAAGGCCGGTTCTTTGCTGTTATCCTTTACCAGCAGGCGATATTGCTGTCGGTGCGGGACTCGGTCCCGCCCACCAGGACCCCGTTCTCAAGCCGGACGATCATCTGTCCCCGGCCGAAGAGCGGGGTATTCATTTCCACTCCGATCTGATGCCCCTTTCGCTGCAGGGCCCGGGCCAGATCCGGATCGAAGCGGCTCTCCACAACGATGCTCTTGTCTTTCAGCCACTGGAAGCGCGGCGCGTCCAGCGCCTGCTGCGGATCCATGCGGAAATCCACGAAGTTACTGACCACCTGCACGTGCCCCTGCGGCTGCATATACGCGCCCATGACGCCGAACGGCCCGACGGGCTTTCCGTCCTTCATCAGGAAGCCGGGGATGATGGTGTGATAGGTCCGCTTGCCGGGCTTTAAGCAGTTCGCCGCCTTCGGGTCCAGCGAGAAATCCCAGCCCCGGTTCTGCAGGGAGATGCCGGTGCCCTCCACCACGATGCCGGAGCCGAAGCCCTTGTAGTTGGACTGGATGTAGGAGACCATATTGCCCTCGCCGTCCGCGCAGCACAGGTACACCGTGCCGCTGCCCGGCGGAACGTCGTGGCTCCAGAGCTGAGCCGTCTCCGTCATCTGGGCCGCGCGCTTTGCGCCGTAGGCCGGATCCAGCAGGCGGTGCCAGTCGATCGCCATCTCCCGCGCGTCCGTTACGTAGAAGAGCGCGTCCGCAAAAGCCATCTTCAGAGCCTCGATCTGCCGGTGGGCCGTTTCGGGGCTGTCTTTTTCTTTCAGGTCAAAATTGTTGAGGATGTTGAGGGCCATCAGTGCCACGATGCCCTGCCCGTTGGGCGGGATCTTGCAGACTTCATAGTCCCGGTACTTGACGCGCGCCGGCTCCACCCAGAAGGGACGGAAGGCCGCCAGATCCTCCTAGCGCACATATCCGCCGTATTTCCGGCGCTCCGCGTCGATCT
>JAEEUR010000068.1 GCA_016290595.1 Lachnospiraceae bacterium
GCTGTGTATTCTCGCCGTTATCAGCGCGCAGGGCTTTATCGTCCTGATCATGATAGCCTTGCTGGTATACTGTCTGGTCAATGTATACCGTCTCTCCCAGACGCTGGATGAAATCGGCTATGCCCTGACGCCGACGCCTTCAAAAATCGGTCCGCGCGGTATGATGGGGATCTATTTCGGCACACTGATCGCCGGCTGTCTTGTATGTTTTCTCCTTTTCAGCCGCCTGCCCATGAAATGGCAGGACGTATCCGAAAGCCGCTTGCCGGCGGCGGAAGAAATCGCCAAACAGTTAACGTTTCTGGGTTTCCCAAGGGAAGTACTGGCAGATATTGCGGAAGAAGATCTTCTTCGCTGCGAAGGCGCAAAGGCAGTCATGGTGCAGGAAAACGGCTGGTATTCGTCATACCCGGATGTTTTTAAACTGACAAGCGTGGCGGTGGTGCTGTCAGAATCACCGCGGATCTGGAAGGTCTTTTATTCCTTTTCTCTTTCGGGTCAGAAGAATTATTGGGGGACGGATGCCCTGGAACTTAGGCCGGAGTGGCTGTTCGGTTACGGTACTTCGTTTACAGAAGAACCGTCAGGCCGGATCTTTACGGAAAAAGACGGGACAGTGCGGACCGCGCCGATCACTTATCTGAAAAAAGAAACGTATACCGCGCAATCATCCTATTCCCTGTTTGACAGCTCCTGGAGCGGGGAGTCCTGGTTCGCGCTTTTCTCCTGGCCGCACAGCTTTGAGAACGCACGGGGATATGTGACTCTGACCGTGGAGAATTCGTATCCGGAAATTGATTTTTCCTGGGGAGAGAATGCTCAGATGCGGATACAGGAACGCTACAGCAGCGGCCTGCGCTACGCGCACCAGGTCTCTGTCCGGCAGTTCCCTGTCCTGTCGGCTAAAAATTTTCTGAAGCAGGGAAATCCGATCCTGGCAAATGAGCCTTTCAGCCAAATCAAGCCCGTAAGCTGGTTCTTCCCGGAAGACAGTCTCCCGGTGGAACCGCCTGAGGAGGAAGGCGATTAAAAGATACCATGCCGGGCAGAGACATTTCATCCGTGCTATTCTTTGGCAAGCTCAGTTGGCGGGCGTTACCTCGCAGACAGTGAGGATCTCTCCGTCAACACGGAAGCGTACATTATACTCCCCGAAGCGTACCCCGTAGATCCGTTCCGGATCCGTCTGGTACGCAGGACGGGGGTCCAGCGCCAGAAGCCCGGTCAGCGGAGCAATCTTATCCTCCGGCAGACGGGCTTTTATTTCGTCCGGGATCACCACGGAGAGCGTCTTCCGGGTCAGCGCTTCATTAACGCGGGCATTCGGAAAGGCGTCCGCATAGGGAAGATAGGGCTTGATATCGTAGATGGGCGTGCCGTTCATGAGGTCCGCGCCGGCCACGGTGAGGACCGGTCCCTGCGCGGTCTGCGCCAGGCGGACGAGCTCCACGCAGGAGAGCCCCAGCCGGTTGGGACGGAAAGGAGAACGGGTCGCAAAGACGCCCATGCGCGTGTTGCCGCCCAGGCGCGGCGGCCGGACGGTAGGAGAGAAGGGAGTGTCCGCCGGAACCTCGGAAAACTCCCAGATCAGCCAGAGCCGCGAGTAGGCTTCGATGCCGCGGAACGCTTCCGGGCTGCGGTATGCCGGCTCCATGACGATGCGGGAAAGCAGCGCCTCATTCAGGCCGCTCTGCCTCGGGATCCCGAACTTTTCCGTATAGTCGTTTTCGATATGCGCGATCGCTTCCATGATTCAACCCTCTATAGGAAATGTACCATAGAAGACCGGGAAAAGCAAGCAAGCAAAACCAGTGCCGAGCGAGCCGGACAATACTTTTCGAACACATTGCGAACGCACCGTGCGAGAAAAGTTTTCGTCCGGGCGCGAGGCAAGGCGCGTTAGACTGGACGAAGTCCGCGATCTATAGTAGAATAGCCTCATCAGACAGATTCCCCTGTCCCTGTGAGGTTCGTCATGGAACGGAAATACGTTGCCTTTATCAGTTATCGCCATAAACCGCTGGACAAAGCCGTCGCCACACGGCTGCACCAGCTGATCGAGCGCTATCACGTGGGGAGCGCCGTGCAGCCGGGGCGGAAAAAACTCGGCATCGCCTTCCGGGACCAGGAGGAGCTTCCGGTCTCGGGCGATCTGGGCCAGGACATCCGGACGGCGCTCGACAATTCCGAATACTTAGTGGTGGTCTGCACCCCGGACACTCCCGAATCGCGGTGGGTGCAGGAGGAGATCCGCTATTTCCGCAGCCGTCACGATAAGGATCACGTGCTGGCGGTGCTGGCGGACGGCGAGCCGGACGAGGCCTTTCCTTTCCCCCTGACCCATCCCGACCCGGAGGATCCGGAGCTCGTGGTGGAGCCTCTGGCGGCCGATATCCGCGGCACCGGCACAAAGGACGTTCTCAAAAAACTGAACACGGAAAAACTCCGGCTCTTCGCGTGCTTTTTAGGCGTGCCTTACGACAGCCTGGCGCGGAGAGAGCATAAACGGAAACAAAAGCGGCTGGCCGCCGTCTTCTCCGTAAGTCTCGCTGTCCTTCTGGGCTACGCGGGGATCCTGCTGGTCAGCAACCGAAAGATCAGCGATAAAAACGTACAGCTGAACGACGCGAACACCCGGATCCGGGCACAGAACGATGAACTGGAGCAGGCGAACGACCGTATCGTAAAGCAGAACGAGCAGCTGGAGGACGCCAATCAGAAGATCAGCGCCCAGAAGGACAGCATCGAACAGCAGCTGGCGCTGACCTATCTTCGGAGCGGGACGGAACAAGCCCTTTCCGGGGACCAGGAGGCGGCGCTTCTCTATTTTGCCGAAAGCCTGATCCATAATCCGGAGGATCAGACCGCGCAGCGGCTGACGCATCTTCTCACGCAGAAATACGGCTGGATCTGCCTGAAGGAGGCCCAGGCGGCGCCTGAGACCGTTGAAAGCGCGGCGGCCGAACCTGAAGGAAAGCTGATCGGGGAAGGGCGGGATTACCGGGCAACGTCCGACGGCAGCACTATCCGGGTCTACTGGATCTCCGAAGGCAGGACGCTGTCCGTCCCTGTACCGGAATGGGAAAATCCCTATTGCCGGAATTCGCCGGATAAGGACGCGGATCCGGCCGTGGTTTTTTATCACGGGGAAGATACCGTGAGGGTCATTTTCAACTACGCGGGCTACCTGTATCTCTATGATTTTGAGGGGGAAAAAATCGCGGACAGCAGCATTTATACCATGGAAAGCGTGCTGGGCTACGGTGAGGGCGATGCGGTGCGGAACCTTCCTTACGTCTGTCCGATGATCATATCGGAGAGCGGAAAGCTGCTGCTGGTCAACGGAAACGGCCGGATATCGGCACTGGACAGTGAGAAGGTTTACCGGCTGGCGGTCCACGCGCCCGAGCATGAAAGCTACGTAGCCATGGCCGTCAAACGGGACGGAACGGGCTATGCCCTGATGGTCTATACCGGGACGGACGTCGGCGGCGGCTCCGAGGCCCGGCTGTACGACCGGGACGGGAAGCTTACCGGAACCACGGAAAACGATAAAAAATACGCGCCGCTGATGCTTTCCTTCAGTCCCGATGACAGCCGGCTGCTGGTCAGCCGCAGCGAGGCGCTGGAGATCGTGGACGGGGTCAGCGGAGACATCATCTGCCCTTCGTATAAACTGGACTTCCAGGCGGTCAGGGCGGAATACCGGGAGGACGGCGGGATCCTCGCTCAGGGATCAAAGGGAGAGTCCAGGCTTTACGACGTCAGAACCTTCCCCGCGGAAGCTGACGGCTCCCTTCCGGCACGGTATGAGGAAACGCTGGAAAACAGCCGGATCTCCTCGGAAGCGGTCCCAAAGGAAACGCAGGATGCCCTCGGGCGGGATTTCAAAAATGATCCCGTCCGGCATTTCAGCGGGCATACCGTGGTGCTGGATCAGGAGGAAAACGCGGCTCCTTGCCTGCTGGTGATCGGGAAAGACGGCGTCATTTCGGACAGCGCGGCCGTATCGGAAGGCACGGGCTATCAGTACAATATCATTGCATGCTTCGAGGATGAAACGCTTCTTACCGTCTATCTGGGCTTCGACCGGACCGATACCGTCCTGCGGGCGGTCATCGACGGGGAAAGCGGTAAAATCAGGCAGATCGACCCGATCTCCACGGATGGCAGCATGGTGCTGACCCCGGGCTACGCCTTTAAAGACGGGTGGTGCGTTATCCAGACCGTCGCGTATCAGCTGCTGGTCTTCGGGCCGGAGGATACGGTGCCGCGTTATCTGTTCGACGTCGGCGCATACGTCAGCGGCGTGGACTTTTCTGCCGACGGCCTGCTCCTGGTGGAGACGGAGGCGGCGGGAAAAGCGACCGGCAGCCGTATCAGCCTGTGGGATACGCGCCTCGGCTGCTGCCTCATGGAGGTCGCCGCTTCCTCGGACAGACCGCTTCTCGATCCCCGTTTCGTAGGGGATGATATCTGCTGGGTCAAGGGGACCCGGAACCGCACGGACAACGTGTTCCAATCGGTGAATATTGCGGCGCAAAAGCTGAGCCCGGAGGAACTGGAAGACCTGATCGGGCTCTGCTGTTATGACTTTTCCGAGGAAGAACAGCGGATCTCCGTGAACAAGCGCTAAAAAAGGGCTTTGAAAAAACAGTTTCCAAAAAAATGCGGGCTGTGCTATAATATTCCGGATCGAAGGGCGCCCCGGGAGGAAACGCCTTCGTTCCTGTGAATTTACGAGAGGATATGCGCCCTCATGACCAAAGATAAACACGACAGCACCATCAAGCTCCTGAATACCGCCCACTTTCTTCTGAACGTATTCGCCTTCCTGCTCGTCTTCACCCGGAGTATCGAACTGGGCCACAGCGAATACCGTTACTACTTTTACGTGACCCTGCTCTACGGCATCCTGCTGTACCTGCTGAACAGCACCTACAATGCCTATCTGGTCGGCTTTACCTCCGCCGGCGACATGGCGTATTCGCAGAGCCTTTCCTGCACGCTGTCCATCATGGGCATCTACGCGGCTACGGCGCTGGCCTGGACGCGCTTCTACAATCCCATCCCCTTCCTGCTGCTGCTGATCGGACAGGTCATCTGCAACATCCTTTGGAGCAAGCTGATCACCCGGATCTATTTCCAACTGATCCCGCCCCGGAAGACCGCCGTGCTGTACCGGACGCACGAGGACCTGCTCCGCATCGAGGAGATCAAGGAAAATCCCCGCAAATTCCGTCTCAGCGCCTTTCTCCCCGAAGAAAAGCTCGGAAACGATTTTAAGGCCGTTTTAGAGGGCTACGAGGCCCTGTTCGTGATCGGTATCGATGCGTCGCTTCGCAACCGGATCGCCCAGTACTGCGTGGAGAACGGCATTCAGGGCTACTTTCTGCCGGACGTCGGAGACGTGATCCTGGCCGGCGCCAGGCATATCCAGTCCTACAGCGTGCCGGTGCTCAACGTGGAAAGAAAGCGCCCGGTACCGGAATTCCTGGCGGTCAAGCGGGCCTTTGACATCGTCGCCTCCCTGATCGGCCTGATCCTGACCTCGCCCTTCATGCTGCTGACCGCGCTGGCCGTCAAGCTGTACGACGGCGGCCCCGTCTTCTACACCCAGACCCGCCTGACCAAGGACTCGAAGGTCTTTAAGATGATCAAATTCCGCAGCATGCGGACGGATGCCGAAAAGGACGGCGTGGCCCGCCTGACCACGGAAAACGACGACCGCATCACGCCGGTCGGCAAGGTCATCCGCGCCATCCGCATGGACGAGATGCCGCAACTGATCAATATTTTAAAGGGCGAGATGAGCATCGTGGGGCCGCGTCCGGAACGTCCGGAGATCGCGGAGCAGTACGCGAAGGAATTTCCCGCCTTCCGGCTGCGCCTGCAGGTCAAGGCCGGCCTGACCGGCTACGCGCAGGTCTACGGCCGCTACAACACCGACCCGCACGACAAGCTGGAAATGGATCTGATGTATATCAATAAGATGGGGATCTTCACGGATCTCATGCTGATATTCGGAACGCTGCGCATCCTCTTCGTGAAGGAAAGCACCAGCGGCGTGCAGGCGGGCCACATCACGGCCTCGCTGACGGAGGGAGAGGACGGTACGGAAAAATGAAACCGCGCGTCCTGATCCTCCTGTCTTCCTATAACGGAGAGAAATATCTGACGGAGCAGGCCGAAAGCATCCTGACGCAGGAGGGCGGATTCGACCTGACCCTGCGCATCCGCGACGACGGCTCGAAAGATGCGACGGCCGATACCGTGCGGGCGCTCCGGGAGAAGTATCCCGGCCGCGTCGAGTATCTGAAAGGTGAAAACGTCGGCTGCAACGCCAGCTTTTTCGCCCTGCTGGACGGAGCGTCCGGGTATGATTTTTACGGGCTCTGCGATCAGGACGACAAATGTCTGCCCGGCAAGGTCGAGGCCGCCGTCGAGGCGCTGCTTCAGGCCGAGGGGCCGACGCTCTGGGCCTGCCCTTCCCTGACGGCTGACGAAAACTTAAATCCGGTCGGCGTCACGCGGAAGAAGCTGCGGGCCATCACGCCGGCCAACACGCTGATCCAGAATATCTGCCCCGGTCACAATCAGTTCTTCAACAACGAACTGCTGGCGCTCATCCAGAGGCCGCGGGACGTTTCGAGGATCTACGTCTACGATCTGTGGATCGCGGGACTGGCGGCGCTGTACGGGCAGATCCTTTTCGACGAAACGCCGCGCACGCTCTACCGCCAGCACGGGGGAAACGAGCTCGGCTACGGAAAGGGCCGCCTGGGCCGGATCCTGAAGGCCGGCCGGCGCGCCATGGAAGGCGAGGGCGAAAAGAACAAACGGCAGATGGCGTATTTCACACAGGAAAACGCCGAGGCGCTCGAACCGCTGGGCCTGACGGCTGCGGTGGAAGAGTTCCTGAAGGCGGACAGCTTCGGGAAACGGCTGCGTTTCCTGCTTCACTGTCCTTTTTACCGGCAGAGCCGGCTGGAAAGCTTTCTGTTCCGGGCCGCGTTCCTGCTGGGAAAATACTGATCCGGCCGACGGGAGGAGTAATTTATGGCATATCTGATGATGACGGTCGATATCTGGTTCGTCAAGCTGGGGCTGAAGATCAGCGACATGAGCCGCAGCTTCAAGGTCTTCGGCTTTGAGATCTATTTCTACGGCTGCGTGATCGCACTGTCGGTGCTGGTGGGCCTTTCCATCGCCTGCCTGGTCGCGAAAAAGACCGGCCAGGATCCGGAGCGCTACTTCGAGCTGGTGGTCTACGCGATCATCTTCGGCGTGATCGGCGCCCGTCTCTATTACGTGATCTTCGCCTGGGACAATTATAAGAACAACCTGCTGCAGATCTTCAATCTGCGCGGCGGCGGACTGGCCATCTACGGGGCGGTGATCGGCGGCGTGCTGACGGCCGTGGTATACAGCCGGCGGAAAAAGCTGAATCCCCTCCTGGTCCTGGATACGGCCTGCTGCGGCCTGATCGCAGGGCAGTACACGGGCCGCTGGAGCAACTTTATCAACATGGAAGCCTTCGGCCGCTATACGGAAGGCCCCTTCGCCATGGCGCTCAACCTGGACAAGGTCAACCGGAGCATGGTCACGGCAGAGCATCTGGAAAAGAGCTTCGTGGAGAACGGCGTCACCTATATCCAGGTCCATCCGACCTTCCTGTATGAAAGCCTGTGGAGCCTGGGCGTCCTGCTGATCCTGCTGTGGTTCTCGCTGAAAAAGAAGAAGCAGTTCGACGGACAGATCTTCCTGATGTACCTGGCCGGCTACGGCCTGGGACGCTTCTGGATCGAGGGCCTCCGGACGGACCAGCTGCAGATCGGAAAGACCGGTCTGGCGGTCTCCCAGCTGCTCTCGGCCGTTCTGGTGATCGCCAGCGTGACGGTCATAATCGTGATGCTGCGGCGGAAGAAGCTGGCGGCGGCTGCACAGTCCGCCGGAGAGGCGGAAAAGCAGGAAAACGCCCCCACTCCAGCCGAAAAAACGGAGGAAAAAAGCGAATAGGCGGGGCGCCATAAAACACTTTCCCCCACCGGAGAAAAACAGACAAACAAAGGTTCGGAAAAGGTCGGAATCCCAACGGATTCCGGCCTTTTTTGATGCCGGAAAAAGTTGCAAAAATTTTTAAAAAAAATGAAAAAAACCCTTGATTTTCCCAGAGGGATTGCGTAGAATATGAGCCAGAAGGGAGAGAAGTGGCACAAAGTGGTGCGAAGTGGCAGAAAACCGAACTTCGGCACCCGCTTTTTTCTCCCCCATTTGAGGACTGGAAAGGAGGGAACAGGCCATGCTGATGGGTGAATACAATCATACGCTGGACGCCAAGGGCAGGATCATTATTCCTGTTAAGCTGCGCGAACAGCTGGGCGACAACTTCGTCGTCAGCAAAGGACTGGACGGCTGCCTCTTCGCCTTTCCTTCCGGAGAATGGGAAAAGCTGGTCAACAAACTCCAGGCCCTGCCCCTGACCGACAAAAACGCCCGGAAGTTCTCCCGATATCTCTTAGCCGGCGCGTCGGAAGCGGAGCTCGACAAACAGGGCAGGGCCTTACTTCCCCAGACCTTGCGGGAAGCGGCCGATCTGGTCAAGGACGTGGTCCTCTGCGGCGTAGGAAACCGCCTGGAGATCTGGTCCAAGGAAGCCTGGACAAAGGAATCGCATTACGAGGATATTGATGAATTAGCCGAAATGATGGCGGATCTGGGAATATAAAACCGTCCCCGCGACAAGGAGCCGAGATGGAATTCGTACACACCCCCGTTCTGTTGACGGAATGCCTGGAAGGGCTGAATATCGAGCCGGACGGCGTGTATGTGGACGGGACCGTCGGCGGCGGCGGGCACGCGGGGGAAATCTTCCGGAGGCTCTCCGCGGAAGGAACGCTGGTCGGGATCGACCGGGACGCCGAAGCCCTCCGGGCGGCCGACAAGCATCTGGCGGAAGTCGCGAAAGCGATGGAAGAGGAAAAAGGGGAACACCCCTCCTACACTTTGATAAAAGCAAACTTCGGAGAAATGCCGCAGGTCCTGGCGGAGCTGAATATCCGCCGGGTGAACGGGATCCTGCTGGATCTGGGCATTTCGAGCTATCAGATCGACAATCCCGAACGGGGCTTCTCCTACCTGCACGACGCACCGCTGGACATGCGCATGGACGCCTCCGCGGGCGAAACGGCGGCGGACCTGGTGAACGGCTACAGCGAACAGGAGCTGGCCCGCGTCCTGAGAGATTACGGAGAGGAACGCTTCGCCAGCTTCATCGCAAGACGCATCGTGCTGGCCCGCCAGGAGGAACCGATCCGGACCACCGGAGAGCTGGTGGAGATCATCCGGAAGGCCATCCCGATGAAGTACCAGAAGGGCGGCGGCCATCCGGCCAAGAGGACCTTCCAGGCCATCCGCATCGAGCTGAACCAGGAGCTGACGGTCCTGGAGCAGAGCCTGGGCGAACTGATCGGGCTGCTGGCTCCTCGCGGAAGACTGGCGGTCATCAGCTTCCACTCTCTGGAAGACCGGATCGTCAAAAACGCTTTCCGGAAGGCCGAAGACCCCTGCATCTGCCCGAAGGATTTCCCCCGCTGCGTGTGCGGCGCGGTCAGCCGGGGAAAGGTCGTCACCCGCAACCCGGTCCTGCCGACCGAAGAAGAACTGAAAAACAACAGCCGCTCTGCCAGCGCAAAGCTGAGGATCTTTGAAAGAGCGGAGAGAGAATAGAGGCGCATCATGGAAAAGAGAACCGTTATTTATCAGGAAGGAAATACGCTGCGGACCCAGATCGTGTCCGTGCCGACCAAGGACGAAGAGATCCTGACTCTGCCGAAGGCGGAGCCGAAGTCTCAGCCGCAGGAACAGCCCCGCCGTCTGAACTGGGCTCGCCTGGCGATGTTTGCTTTCATGATGACGCTGACGCTGGCCTTTGCTTTTATGTGCTTCAGCTTTCTGTCGCTGAACGCATCCGTCACGGCCTCCCGGAGCAATATCTACCGTTTGGAAAACCAGCTGGCTCAGCTGAGAGCAGAAAATCAGATGACTGAGAACCGTATGGAAGCCCAGGTGAATCTTGCGGAAGTATATGAGATTGCGACCGAGCAGCTGGGAATGGTTTATCCGGATTCGAACGCCCAGGTGAATTATTCCGAACAGCTCAGAGAGTACGTGAGACAGTATGAAGACATCCCGGGGAAATAAGAACGGCGGAAAACGCCTGAAACTGAATATTTATATGCGAAGAAAACTGACGATAGCCCTCGGCGTGGTATCGGCAGTTTTATTCGCGCTTGCGCTCTATATCGTGGTCCTGATGCGGGACAACGGAGAAGAGTACCAGAAGTCGATCCTGGCGCAGCAGACCTATACCAGCAGCGCCATTCCCTTTAAGCGCGGCAATATCGTGGACCGCAAGCAGACGCTGCTGGCCTACAGCGAAGAGGTGTACAATCTGATCCTCGACCCGTCGGTGATCCTGTACACGGCTCGGGCTTCCGCCCCGCAGCCGAACCGCGAGGCGACGGTCAACGCGCTCGTGGAATGCTTCGGCTACGACCGCGCGGATCTGGAACAGGTCCTGACAGACAACCCGAAAAGCATGTACATCCGCTACGGCAGGCGGATCACCGGCGCCGAGAAGGATCTCTTCCTGGCCTATCAGGAAAACTACAATTCCGCGGAGGACGCCAACGGCAAGGCGCTCCATGCGGACAAGGTGACCGGGGTCTGGTTCGAGACGGAATACCAGAGGGCCTATCCGTACGAGGAGCTGGCCTGCACGGTGCTGGGCTTTTCCGGCAGCGACTCCTCCGAGGGACACTGGGGCCTGGAGGAGTATTACAACGACTACCTGAAGGGCGTCAACGGCAAGAGCTACAGCTATATCAATCAGGACGGCGATCTGGAACGCGTTTTCCAGGATGCTTCCAACGGCTATACGGTCGTCAGCACCATCGACTGGTACGTCCAGTCGGTCGTGCAGCAGAAGATCCAGGATTACGCGACGAATCCCGAAAAGCAGCCCTTCGGCAATATCGGCGTGCTGGTCATGAACCCGCAGACCGCGGAGATCCTCGCTATGGCGACGGACAAATCCTTCTCGCCGGCGGATCCCACGGACTTAAGCCGCATGTCCTGGCTGCCCTCGGAGGAGAGCCTAAGCGACGAGGAACTGGGAGAGCTGCGCAACCGCGTCTGGCGGAACTTCACCATCAGCGACGCCTTCCCGCCCGGCTCCGTGGCCAAGGAGCTGACCGTCGGCATGGCGCTGGAGGAGGCCGTGGTCACGCCGGATACGATCTTTTACTGCGACGGGCAGGAGACCTTCGGCGATACCGTTATCCACTGCCACCTGCTGGAGGGCCACAAGCAGCAGAACCTGGAAGAGACGCTGTGGAATTCCTGCAACGACGCGATGATGAATATCGCGAGCCGGGTCAACGCGGCCACCATGATCCGCTATCACCGGCTTTTCGGCCTGGGCGCCCGGACGGGCGTGGATCTGCCCGGCGAGGCATCCGGCTTTATCTTCAGCGAGAACAACATGTCCGTGGTGGACATGGCCACGAGTTCCTTCGGCCAGGGCTTTTCCTGCACCATGATCCAGATGGCGGCCTCCTACTGCTCGCTGATCAACGGCGGCTATTACTATCAGCCCCGCATCGTCAGCCAGATCCTGGATGAAAACGGCGGCGTGGTAGAAAACTTCGAGCCCGTCCTGGTCCGCAAAACGGTGACGG
>JAEEUR010000069.1 GCA_016290595.1 Lachnospiraceae bacterium
GGCCATGATGGAGCCGCGCTTGACCGTAATGCCGGACTCCTCGAAATGGCGGGATTCAAGGCCCTGGCCCACAGCCACGACGATCAGGTCCGCCGGGATGCGCAGCTCGGGCATGTCGGAAGCCACGGGCGCTGGCCGGCCTCCCTTATCGAAGGCGCCGGAGACCTGGGGCTTGACCCAAAGCGCAACGGCGTTGCCCTCTTCATCCGCTTCGATGCGGACGGGGGCCTTCATGGTGAGCAGCTCCACGCCCTCCGCCAGCGCGCCTTCAACTTCCTCGGGAAGGGCGGTCATGTCGGCCTCGCGGCGGCGGTACACGCAGGTGACCTTCTCCGCCCCCAGCCGGACGGCGGAACGGTTCACGTCCATGGCCACGTTGCCGCCGCCGATGACGACGACCTTTTTGCCGGAGAAGTCGGGCATCTGGTAGTCGCCGATCCCACGGAGCATCTCCACGGCGGAGATCACATGGCCGCTGTCCTCCCCGGGGAGACCCGCCTTTCGGTCAGTCTGGGCGCCGATGGCGATATAGACGGCATCGTAATCCTTTTTCAGCTGCTCCATCGTTATGTCCTTGCCGATGTCCGCGTCGGTGTGGGCCTCGATCCCCGTGGACAGGATGGAGGCGATCTCCTCATCCAGCTTTTCCCGGGGGAAACGGTAGCTGGGGATGCCGTAGCGGAGCATGCCGCCCAGGCGCCTGCGCTTTTCGAAGACCGTGACGGCGTGGCCCATGAGGCGCAGATAGTAAGCTGCGGAAAGGCCGCTGGGACCTCCGCCAATGATGGCGACCTTTTTGCCCGTGTCCGGGGCGCAGGGGGGATTGGGCACATTCCCGGCCTGGTTGACCGCGAACTTTTTCAGACCCCGGATATTGATGGGATCGTCGATCATGCTGCGGCGGCAGCGGCTCTCGCAGGGATGCTCGCAGATATACGCGCAGGCCGTGGGGAAGGGATTGTCCTTGCGGATCAGCCGCACGGCGTCGGCAGGCCGGCCGTCGGCGATCAGGGAGATATAGCCGGGGATATCCACGCCCGCCGGGCAGAGCGTAATGCAGGGAACGGAATTGCGGTGGGAGGCCAGACACTGATGATGGAGGATATGCTCCCGGAAATCGTCCTCAAAGCCGGCCATACCGTTGAGCACCAGCGTGGCGGCGTTGAAGCCGATGGCGCAGTCCGCGCTGTCGACGATATTCTGGGCGGTGGCTTTGATCTGGACAAGGGTATCCATGTCGGCCTCCCCGTCCAGCACCTTCCTCAGCAGGGCGGACAGCTGCCCCAGGCCGATGCGGCAGGGGGTGCATTTGCCGCAGGATTGGGCGTGACACAGGTTCAGGAAGCTGAGGGTGATGTCGATGGGACACAGACCGGAGGGGCTGGCGGCGATCCTCCGCTCCATCCCCGCGTACATGTTGTCCACCAACTCCTGAGCCTGGCTTCTGGTTCGGATCTTCAGTCTGCTCATAGTCGTTCCTCTTCCAAGTGATTTTGAGAAAACACATAAACCGCTGATCTGTTTTTTTTCAGTGTTTCCCTTTACAGAAATTATAATGGTCTGTATACTGGATAACAACAAACAAAATCCGACATGTGTCGGAATTTCTGAGGAGAACGGAGTATGGACCGAAGGATCGCCCGATCAGAACGGAGCAAGGCGGCGCTGAAAAGCGCATTTCTGGAGCTCTTCCAGTCGAAGGAGCCCGAAGAGATCACCGTGGTGGAGCTGTGTCAGATGGCTGGGGTGAACCGCTCCACCTTCTATGCCCACTACGCTTATATCGACATGCTGATCCGGGAGGTGCTGTGGGAGAGCGTAGCGCGGGTATTCGGCGGGGATACCCAATGGGATCTTCCGCTGGAAAACGGCGGCGCTGAGCGCGGCATCATCGCAGCCTATATCCACCGCTTCCTGAACGACCCGACGCTGCGGCGGTTCTGCACCTGCGCGAACAGCGGCAACTACCGGACCCTCATCACCCGCGCCCAGGTCGATCTCACCCTGGGGCCAACGAAGGACGCCACCGCCTACTACACCGCCTATTTTCAAAACGCCGGGGTTCTGAATCTCCTCCTGGAATGGCTCAACGAAGGACCCCCTATCCCGGAAGAGAGCATCGTCGAGATCATTCACGAGTTTTCAAAGGTGATGTATAATACCTGAGAGCTATGTACGGGTGACCAGTGACACTCTCACATAACGTCCTCATGGTCCAAAATGACATTCTCGCTGAAGCTCCTTACGGTACGATATATGGCGTTACGTCAGGGTCGAAACTTGGGTTTGTCAAGGCGTCAGGGCGTAGAAAAAGACTTGTATTACTATCCGCAGTATGATGACACGCAGATCACAGCGAGAGTGCCGTCCCAGGAGCTGAGCGACGCTATGATCAATGCGCTCAAGGGCAATACTGAAGGATAGCCCCTTCTGCATCTGCTGCCGAAAATTTCACGAAAAAACACAACTGCTACTGCTGGTTGCGTTATTGCAAACGGGTATGTATAGACTTCTACCTGACGTTTGAGTATGCTCTGCGTGAAAGGAGGAAAACATGGCACTTTCGGAAAAACTATACGAGCTTCGAAAGAAAGATGGTCTTTCACAGGAGCAGCTTGCGGAGCGGCTGGGCGTATCCAGACAGGCTGTATCAAAGTGGGAATCTGGAAAAGCAGTCCCCGAAAGCGATACGCTTATTTCCATCAGCGAGTATTTCGATGTATCACTGGACTATCTGATGAAGGAAGATGACTCCGCTGTATCTGAGCCGGTTATCGGTGCAGAGAATGTTCAGCCAACCAATAATACCGGCAGAGAGAAGCGTATTCTTGGGATGATTGCCTGTATTGGTGGAATCATTTGCCTGATCATATGGGGACTTGTTTCCGTTTTCATGCCCTCAGCGTCTGACCAGATTGGCGAATCATCCATGATCACGATAGACGGGAATGGAATATTCCTGCTTATATGCCTTGCAGCCATAGTTGCCGGTGCTGTTTTGCTCCTTAAGAGTGCATCAAACAAATAAGGAGGGATCTTTCATGAAAGCATTATCTACTGTGTTCTGGATTTTGGCAGTTCTTCTGTCTGACGTTATGTGTGCTGTTATTGCATATAACTATTGCGACATGCTGTGGGGCATTAAATATGCCTGTTATAGTGCACCAGCCCAGACCGCATTTTGGGTAGCGATTCCATATGCTGTTGGAATCATTGTTTGTGTTGTTTTGGCAATCTTTTTCAAGAAGAAAGCCGGATAATGCATCCCAAGTTTATCTATCACCCCCATAACGACAAAAAGCCCTTCGCTGCATACCCACAGCGAAGGGCTTTATAATATGGATCGTTCCAATCGCAAACCGTCAAGAATGACTCTTTACCCCAAAACCCCTTGATACGGAGAATAACGGGAAATCATGCGAATGTTATCAAATTGTTATCAAATGAACCTTTGTGAAGTCGGAAAGCCTTGAAAATACTGGGTTTTTGGAACCCCGTATCTCACTCATATTCCACGGTCGCAGGCGGCTTGGGCGTGTAGTCGACCAGAACTCTCGAGATACCTTCGACCTCGGTGGTGATGCGGCGGACCAGGCGGTCGATAAGCCAGGCGGGCAGGTATTCCGGGGTGACTTCCACGACGTCGACGGTGTTGATGGCCCGGATGATGCAGATCCAGCTGAAGGTACGCTTCCCATCCTTGATGCCGGTGGACTTGAAGTCCGGGACGACCGTGAAGTACTGCCAGACCTTGCCGGCGAGGCCGGCTTTGTCGAACTCTTCGCGCAGGATGGCGTCGGATTCGCGTACGGCTTCCAGACGGTCGCGGGTGATGGCGCCGGGGCAGCGCACGCCCAGGCCGGGACCCGGGAAGGGTTGGCGGTAGACCATGGAATCCGGCAGGCCGAGGGCCTTGCCGACGCAGCGGACTTCGTCCTTGTACAGAAGCTTCACCGGCTCGACCAGCTCGAAATCGAATTCTTCCGGCATGCCGCCCACGTTGTGGTGCGCCTTGATGCCGGCGACGGATTCGAGGATGTCCGGGTAGATGGTGCCCTGCGCCAGGAATCTGATATCATCCAGCTTGCGGGCTTCTTCAGCGAAGACGTCGATGAATTCCTTGCCGATGATCTTCCGCTTGGTCTCGGGATCGGTCACGCCGGCGAGCTTATCCAGGAAGCGGTCGACCGCGTCCACGTAGATCAGATTCGCGCCGAGCTCCTCGCCGAAAACTTTGATCACCTGCTCCGGCTCGCCTTTGCGCAGCAGGCCGTGATTGACGTGCACGCAGGTCAGCTGTTTTCCGATGGCCTTGATCAGGAGGGCCGCGACGACGGAGGAATCGACGCCGCCGGAGAGGGCCAGCAGGACCTTGTTGCTGCCGATCTGCGCGCGCAGCGCCTGCAGCTGCTCTTCGATGAAGGCGTTTGCCAGTTCAGGTGTGTTGATACGGGCCATTTCGGCCGGACGGACGTCTGTCTGCATAAAGGGTCTCCTTTATTGTTTTATCGTTTATCCTAAGCAATCGATCTTGTATTTGACGTCGGAGGCGCCGAACTTGACGCTGCCTTCCATGACGTCGCCGGCCTTCGGGGCGTGCGAGACCAGCTTGGCGGCTTCTTCGCCGACCACGCCGGGCCAGGAGCCCAGGAACGGAGCAGGCAGCGGGACCAGCTTCTCCTTGGCGGGCGCTTCGGCCTTGGGAGCCGCCTTCGGGGCTTCCTTCGCTTCCTGCTCCGCCTTCTTCGCCTCTTCTGCGGCCTTCAGCTTCGGGAAGCCGGCCTGTCTTTCCTTGAAGAAATCAATGGCGACCTTCGGGAACAGGGCGTAGGTCAGCACGTCTTCGTCCTGGATGCTGTATTCCTTGATCTCCTCGCGCAGCTTCGGCAGCTCATTCTCCAAGAGATCCGCCGGACGGCAGGTGATGGGCTCGGCGTCGCCGATGACCTTCTTCTGCACCTCGGCGTTGAACGGGCGGACCGTCTTGCCGTATTCGCCGTGCAGCAGGGCCTTCGTCTCCTTCGTGGCGACCTTGTAGCGCTCGCCGAAGAGGACGTTCATGACGGCCTGCGTGCCCACGATCTGGCTTGACGGGGTGACGAGCGGCGGCATGCCCAGATCCTCGCGCACGTGCGGGATCTCGTTCAGGACGTCGTAGAACTTGTCTTCCGCGTGCTGATCCTTCAGCTGGCTGACCAGATTGCTCAGCATGCCGCCGGGCACCTGGTACTTTAAGGTATTGATATCCACGCCCAGCACCTTCGGATTCATCAGCCCGCTGGCGAGCGCCTGCTCGCGGATCGGGCGGAAGTAGTCCGCGATCTCCAGCAGTAGCTTTTCATTCAGGCCGGTATCGAACGGCGTGCCGGCGAGGGTCTTCGCGATGACCTCCGTAGAGGGCTGGCTGGTGCCGAGCGCGAAGGGGCTCATGGCGGTATCCACGATATCGCAGCCCGCCTCGATGGCCTTTAAGTAGCTCATGGACGCGACGCCGCTGGTGTAGTGCGTGTGAAGCTGCAGCGGGACGGAAACGACTTCCTTGATGGCCTTTACCAGCTTTTCGGCCTCATAGGGGATCAGCAGGCCGGCCATATCCTTGATGCAGATGGAGTCCGCGCCCATATCTTCCATGGCCTTGGCCAGGTTCACGAAATACTCCACCGTGTACGGCTCGCCGAGGGTGTAGGAAATAGCGGTCTGCACGTGGCCGCCGTAGGCCTTGGTGGCCTTGACCGCGGTCTGCATGTTGCGCAGATCGTTCAACGCATCAAAGATGCGGATGATGTCAATGCCGTTGTCCAGAGACTTCTTGACGAAGTAGTCCACGACGTCGTCCGCGTAGTGGCGGTAGCCGAGGATGTTCTGCGCGCGGAAAAGCATCTGAAGCTTGGTATTCTTCATGCCTTCGCGGATCTTGCGCAGACGATCCCACGGATCCTCGCTCAAAAAGCGCAGGCAGGCGTCGAAGGTGGCGCCGCCCCAGCATTCCACGGAATAGTAGCCGACCCGGTCCATCTTTTCGAGGATGGGCAGCATCTGCTCGGTGGTCATGCGAGTGGCGATCAGGGACTGGTGGCCGTCACGCAGGACGGTTTCGGTGATTTTTACGGGTTTTGCAATGATTTCGGGCATATTTTTAAGTCCTTCTTTTGAAAAACAGGGCGGATGCGCACATCCGCCCTGTCGGCTGAAAACGATGGTTTAGAAGACGCCGTAGATGGCCATGAAGACGCCGGCCGCGACAGCCGTGCCGATAACACCGGCCACGTTCGGGCCCATGGCGTGCATCAGCAGGAAGTTGGTCGGATCCGCCTGCGCGCCCACCTTCTGGGAGACACGCGCGGCCATAGGCACGGCGGAAACGCCGGCCGAGCCGATCAGCGGGTTGATCTTGCCCTTGGTCGCCTTGCACATGACGACGCCCAGCAGGCAGCCGCCGAAGGTACCGAAGGCGAAAGCGATCAGACCCAGAACAACGATCTTCAGCGTTTCAATACGCAGGAAGGCTTCGCCGCTGGTGGTGGCGCCGACCGAAACGGCCAGCAGGATAACGACGATGTACATCAGAGCATTGGAAGCGGTCTCCTGCAGCTGACGGGTCACGCCGCATTCACGGAAGAGGTTGCCGAGCATCAGCATGCCGATCAGGGGAGCGGTGGACGGCAGGATCATCGCCACGACGATGGTGATGATGATCGGGAACAGGATGCGTTCCAGCTTGGAAACGGGACGCAGCTGGCCCATCTTGATCTTCCGCTGCTTCTCGGTGGTCATGGCCTTCATGATAGGCGGCTGGATCATCGGGACCAGGGACATGTAGGAATACGCCGCAACGGCGATCGGGCCCATCAGGTGGTACTGTCCCAGACGGGAAGCCAGGAAGATGGAGGTCGGGCCGTCGGCGCCGCCGATGATGGAGATGGCAGCGGCTTCGGAGCCCTTAAAGCCCAGCAGGATGGCGCCCAGGTAAGCGACGTAGATACCGAACTGCGCGGCGGCACCCAGGAGGAAGCTGATAGGGTTCGCAATCAGCGGCGCGAAGTCGGTCATGGCGCCGACGCCCATGAAGATCAGGCAGGGCAGGATGGCCCATTCGTCCAGAATGTAGAAATAGTGAAGCAGGCCGCCGGCATTTTCCTTGGTGGTATAGGCTTCGTTCTGCAGCAGATAGTACAGCAGGCTGACCACGTTCCGGCTGGTCGCCTCTTCCGGAGCGCCCATCGCCTTCAGGGATTCTTTGGCGTTTCCGCCGATCTTGATGGTCGCCACCGTGACGCCGGAGGCGTCGATGATGTGCGCTTCATTCTCCAGATATTCCACGTCGCCGGCCACGTTCATCGCCGCGTAGAGGCTTTCTCCGTCGAATTCCACCACCGCAAGTTCGTTCCCCTCCGGGTCCAGATAGGACGTGGTCGGGGCGCCGATGATCTGCGGATAAATGTTTACAAGAAGCATTCCGAACGCGATAGGCGTTAAAAGCAGCGGTTCAAAGCCCTTGGCGATAGCCAGATACAGGAAGATGCACGCGACGACGATCATCACGTAGTTCTTCCAGTCCAGCGAAGCAAAGGCCGTCTGCTGAGCCAGGTTCGAGAATGTCTCACCGATACTTAACAACATGGCAGTTACTCCTTTGGAATAGGGCTTAGTTTAAGGTCGCGATCACGTCGCCGACTTCAACGGCGTCGCCTTCCTTTACATTGATGCTGGCCACGGTGCCGTCCGCAGGGGAGACGACCGGGATCTCCATCTTCATGGAGTCTAAGATAACGATCTCGTCACCGGCGGAAACCGCATCGCCGACCTTGGCAACGACCTTGAAGATCTTGCCGATAACCTGAGCTTCCACGTTGACGCCGCCGCCGGCGGGGGCAGCAGCCTTAGGAGCGGCGGCAGGGGCCGGAGCAGCGGCAGGAGCCGGAGCGGCAGCGGGAGCCGGAGCAGCGGGAGCGGAGAAGGCCGGAGCAAACGCAGCGGGAGCGCTCATCATGGGAGCGGAGAAGAGGCCGGAATTGCCGCCTTCTACGGTTACATCATAAGTTACGCCATTGACAGTGATCTTGTAGTTGCTCATTTTTGAATTCCTCCTGGAAATTTCCTTTTTATTTCGTGTTATTTGCTTTTCTGGATGGATGTGATCCGGGCGTTCGGCCCGCATTTTTCCGCGACGGCGGCTAAGATCACCGCTAAGACGGCACCGTCAATGCCCTCCTCCTTCGGAGCGGCTTTTACGGCAGGAGCGGCCGCTGCGGCTTTTACCGGCGCTTTTGCCGGAGCCTTGGCGGCAGACTTGTCCCATTTCGAGATAAACTTGAACAGGGAAATGATGCCGCACAGGAACAACAGGGCTGCGAACACGACGCCGAGACCGACGACCATGTTGCCCAGTGCCTCGCCAATACTGATGTCACTGGCGGCGACTACGAAATTAAGCATATCACGCTCACCTCATTCTGCGTTTTTTGCGCCGAAAATGCGCCGTTTCCAGTATATGTCAAACGGCGCTTTTTTACAAGATACTTTTGATAAACTTTTGAAGGTTTTTTGAGAAAAACTGCGGAATATTGCACAATCACGCTATTTCGCGTAGATCATTCCGATGATCCGGTTGGCGAGGCCGCAGGGCAGGATCTTGATCAGGAAGCAGACCGCCTTGTACGAAAAACCGATCGCATAGAGCGGCTTGACTTTTCTTTTCTGCGCGATCTTCGCGATATACCGGCCCGCCACCGAAGGCTGCATGCCGCCGCGCTCATCCTTCTCCATGACCGACACGCTGCGGGAGATGCGCCCGCCGTAGACGTCGTCGCCGGCAACGGATTTCGCCCGCGCATCGGTAAAGCCGGTCGCGATATCGCCCGGCTGGACCGCACACATGGAGATGCCGAAGGGCCGGATCTCGTTGGCCGTCGCCATCGTATAGGAATTGACCGCCGCCTTGCAGGCGCTGTAGTAGGTCTGGAAGGGGATCGGCACCGGCGCCGCCACGGAGCTGATGTTCACGATCCGCCCGCCGCCGGCTTCCCGCATCGCGGGGATCACGGCCTTGTTCATATTGACCATGCCGAAGAAATTGACCTCGAACTGCCGCTTCGCCTCGGAAAGCTCGGTGAATTCCACCGCGCCGGAGATGCCGAAACCCGCGCAGTTCACCAGGATGTCGATGCGGCCGGCCTCCTGAAGGACCTGTTCCACCGCCGCCCGGACCTGCGCCTCGTCGGTGACGTCCGCGCAGATGTGATCCGCCCGGTCCACCGGACGGCGGCTGACGGAAAAGACGCGGCAGCCGGCTTCAACGAGCGCCTTCACGGTCTCCCGCCCGATGCCGGAGCTGCCTCCGGTAACCAGTGCGATCTTTCTCATACGCCCTGCTCCTTTAAGACCTCGGCGATGATATCCACCGCCTCGTCGATCAGCTCGTGCGTGTGCGTCGCCATGAGCGAGGTACGGATCAGGCACTCGTTCGGGCCCACGGCCGGCGGCAGAGAGCTGTTGACGTAAACGCCCTTGTCGTAGAGCTCGGTCGTGACCTGCAGGGTGCGGAACATTTCATAGGTGTAGATCGGGATGATGGGGATCTGCTCGCCGCCGCCGGAGCGCATCTTGATCTCCTTGTCGCGCAGGCGCTGCCGCATGTAGCGGGCGTTCTCCTGCAGCTTTTCGGGCAGAGACGGATCTCTTTCGAGGATCTTTAAGGCCGTCAGGGCCGCCGCCGCGCTGGCCGGCGTCATGGACGCCGAGAAGATGAACGGACGGGAGCAGTGCTTCGCGTAATCGATGACGCGCGCATCCGCCGCCATGTAGCCGCCCAGGGACGCAAGCGACTTGGAGAAGGTGCCCATGTAGATATCGACCTTATCTTCCAGCCCGAAGTAGCTGGCCGTGCCTCTTCCGCCCTTGCCGATGACGCCCAGGCCGTGCGCGTCGTCCACCATCACGCGGGCGCCGTACTTTTCAGCCAGGGCGCAGATCTCCGGGAGCTTGGCGATATCGCCGCCCATGGAGAAGACGCCGTCGGTCACGATGAGGCAGCCTGCCGTCTCGGGGACGCGCTGCAGGCACTTTTCGAGCTCTTCCATGTTGTTGTGGCGGTAGCGAAGCATGGTGCCGTAGGAGAGCTTGCAGCCGTCGTACAGGCTGGCGTGGTTCTCGCGGTCCATGATCACGTAGTCGTTCTTGCCGACCAGGGCGCTGATGATGCCCAGATTCGACTGGAAGCCCGTGGAGAAGGTCATGACGGCGCCCTTGCCGAGGAACTTTGCCAGCTCCGCCTCCAGCTCCAGGTGCAGGCTTAAGGTGCCGTTTAAGAAACGGGAGCCGCTGCAGCCCGAGCCGTAGGTCTTATACGCCTCGATGCCGGCCTCGATGACCTCCGGGTTCGTTGTCAGGCCCAGATAGTTGTTGGAGCCCAGCATGATGCGGCGCTTGCCTTCCATGATGACCTCCGTGTCCTGGCGGGATTCCAGGGCGTGAAAATACGGGTATACGCCGCGGGCGCGGGCCTCGTCGGCAGCTGAGGGGCGGAAACACTTTTCAAATAAATCCACAGGGACCTCCCTTCGCGCAGGGGATCATACTGCATGATCCGCGCTGAAATTATTAAAAATTTATAAAGAATATAAAGGCGATGCTTTATTATGACATGAATGACGGGGATAGTCAAGGAATATTTATCAGAGAAAGCGCCGTCATCTTTCGTGAAGAAACGGAAAAAGGAGCCCCCTCACGGGGGCTCCTCTCTCTGAGGATGATACTTACATTCCCATCTGCTTGGCAACTTCTGCTGCGAAGTCTTCTTCCTTCTTCTGGATGCCTTCACCGGTCTCAAAGCGGACGAAGTTCTTGACGGTCAGCGCGCAGCCGGCGGCCTTGGCGACCTGCTGCAGGTACTGGCCGACGGTCTGCTTGCCGTCTTCGGCCTTCACGTAGATCTGATCGACCAGGCAGAATTCCTTCATTTCCTTCGCGATACGGCCCTGGATCATGCCGGCGATGACCTTTTCGGGTTTCGCGGCTTCCTTGGGATCGTTCATGATCTGGGCACGCAGGATCTCGGTCTCTTTCGCAATGAAATCGGCGGAGACGTCCGCGCGGGAGACGTACTGGGGACGCAGCGCCGCGATCTGCATGGCCACGTTCTTCAGGGCTTCTTCCACAGCCGCTTTGTCTTCGGCCTTCGTTTCACCTTCGACCAGAACGCCGATACGGCCGCCGCCGTGGATATAAGCCACCACGGCATCGCCTTCGACCTTCTCGAAGCGGCGGATGGACAGCTTCTCGCCGATCACGGCGATCATGCCGGAAAGCTTCTGCTCCACCGTCACGGACGGATCCAGCGCCCACGGCTCCGCCAGGAACTCTTCGATCGTCGCGGCCTTGGTATTCATCGCCTGATCGACGACTTCGCGGACGTACTGCTGGAAATCCGCGTTCTTCGCCACGAAGTCGGTCTCGCTGTTCACTTCGCAGATAACGGCCTTGTTGCCTTCGACCTTCGCGGCTACCAGACCTTCGGCGGCGATGCGGCCGGCCTTCTTCGCGGCGGCAGCCAGGCCTTTCTCTCTCAGGAACTCAACAGCCTTGTCCATGTCGCCGGCCGTCGCATCCAGCGCCTTCTTGCAATCCATCATGCCGGCGCCGGTCATCTCTCTCAGTTCTTTTACCATGCTGGCAGTAACAGCCATTTTTTAAGCCTCCGTATTCTCTTCCGCGGCAGCCTCATCCGCTTCCGC
>JAEEUR010000070.1 GCA_016290595.1 Lachnospiraceae bacterium
TACGGTCCGCTTCCCGGACGCCGTCCACTTTTTCCGGTACAAAGACTTCACCGGAAATGAGAAGGGAATGGCACCATCCGCACTCGCCGCTGCGGCAATGCGCCGGCGCATGGATCCCGGCGTCTTCCAGTGCGCGAAGGACCGTTTTGCCGGTATTGCCTTTCACGACGGATTCTTTTCCCGCGACGTGCACCCGGATCGTCACATCAGCAGGCTCGCCGCCCGGATAGCCCTGCATCTTCAGAGGGCTCATGACCTCGCCGTACAGTTCCCTGCGGATGTATTTCCGGCGGACCCCCAGTTTGAGGTATTCTCCTTCCAGAAAATCGTACATGGCCTGCGGTCCGCAGGCGAACAGAGAGAAATCCCCCTGCGGCGCATACTTCCGGATCAGTTCCGCGGAGAGGAATCCCTCTTCGGCGCCTTCCGCGCTGCCCGCGCTGAGCACGTGGACGATGCGGAACCTCGGGCATTTCGCTGCCAGTTCGTCAAACTCGGCAGTATACAGCGCGTCCTCCATGGTCCTGCTTCCGTAAAGCAGGATCAGGTCGGCGTCCTCGTCACCTTCCGCAATGGCTTTTGCGAAGGAGCGGAACGCAGTGACGCCGCTGCCGCCCGCCAGACCGACGATCGTTTTCGCGTCTCTGAGCGGTTCATAGGTGAACTCCCCCAGCGGCGCGGAAGCCGTGACCTCGGTCCCGGCTGTCCAGTGATCCAGGATCCGGTTGGACGCCAGTCCGCCGGGGACCCTTTTGACCGTGATGCGGTACTCCCCGTTCAGGGCATCCTTCGGAGAAGACGCCAGAGAATACGGCCTGGTGATCATTCTGCCTTCCGCCTCGATCTCGAGGGACAGATACTGTCCCGCGCTGAACCAGGCCAGAGACTCGGTGCCCCTGGCGGGATCCGGTACGAGAACGAAGGACTTCGCGTCGCCGGCCTCATCGATGACCTCGGCGACCTTCAGATACTGCGCCTTCGGATGCAGGGCTGCCGCGATCCTGTTCGGCACGTAGGAGCCGAGTTCGGGCAGCTTCGCCGCGGGCGCCGCTTCGATCCGCGCCTCGCGGGCGGGATTCATTTTGGTGAAATCCAGAGGGTTCAGACTCCAGAGATTCGGTTTTGCCATCTCAGACACCTCCCTTCACGCGGTTGGCGACCCGCTTGCCGACGGTCTCCCCGGTGATATAAGCGCTGCTGTATCCGTCGCCGCGGGTATAATGTCCGCCGCAGTAATTCAGACCCGGAACGGTGAAGTCGGTCTTTTCCGCCGCCGTCCTTGCCATCAGGCTGTCCCATCCGGACAGTTTGTAGCCGTAGATAGTTCCTTCCGGCGTGCCAAGGTACCGTGCGAACGTGACAGGCGTCGCCACGCTGATCTCCTCGATGTGCGGCATGATGGAGATCCCCAGGACTTTTTCCGTGTCCTCGATATATTTCTTCGCGACGGCGTTTTTGTACGCCTTGTATTCCTCCGGTTTCAGGTCTTTCGGTACGTCCTCCCCGAAGATCGGGATCGTAAAGAACAGCGTGCACGTGCCTTCCGGCGAACTGTCCTCCACGACCCTGTTGAGGCAGTTCACGATATAGAGCCCTTCCTCGAGGCGCTCGTCGTACTGTTTCCGCGGGTTGGGATCGCTCTTGATGAAGATGGTGTAGTCCTTCATGCCCAGCTCTTCAGCCGTGCAGTCCAGTCCGAGGTATACCGTTGCGACGGAGATGCCGAATTCTCTCGCGTTGGCCAGCTTCAGACTGTGCTCCGGGACCTTGTCCGGGTCGCTCATGTTGAATATGGCGTTCGGCATGATGTTGGAGATGATCTCTTTGGCGTAGATCTCTTCGCCGTTCGCCACGACGCCTGCGGCGCTGCCGTCCTCATTGTAGAGGATCTTTGTGACCTCGCTGTTGTACCACACTTCTCCGCCGTGTTTCAGGATCACGTCCGCCAGGGCGAGAGACAGCTCGTGGCTGCGGTGGTGCGGCATAGCCGCGCCGTCCGTGACATAGCCGTAAAGCATGCTCAGGAAATGCATGGCGTTCAGCTCGTCCGTCGGCACGCCCAGATAGCCCCAGTAGGTGTTGATGAGGTTCTGGGCCTTTTCGGGCATGCCCAGCGCCGTCATGACCTCTTCCACGCTGTGGCCGGCCACGCGCATGAAATCCGCGTGCTTTAAGATCATGGTCAGGCCCTTCGGCTTGCCCTTCATCTTGTAGATGTAGTCGATGGCCGCGTTGATCTTCTTCTTTAAGGCCAGGAAATCTTTCACGCTCTTCTTGCTGCCGGGCACCGCCGCGTCCACCGACTCGCAGAAGGCGTCGATGCCGGCCTTTAGGGTGATGTCGTAGCCGTCCTCGCCTTTTAAGATGGTGCGGAAAATATCGTGCTCGTAGCGCCACTCGACCTTCGCGTCCAGGTCCTTGAAGATCTGATAGACCGTATTCGGCCTTTCCTCCGTGCCGACGCTGCAGAGCTCGTGCAGGGACGGCTCAAACTCGAAGCGTCCGCGCTTAAAGCTCGTGGCGCAGCCGCCGGGCAGGTTGTGCTTTTCCAAGAGCAGCGTCTTGCAGCCGGCTTTGGCGGTATTGGCCGCCGCCGCAAGACCGCCGTTGCCGGCGCCCACGACGATCACGTCAAACTGCTGATCCATAGGGTTCCTCCTTTGTGATGTTGCTGATCTGAGGATGATTATCCTTATTTTCACGAATCCTGATCCGTATTCTGATCCTGTTTTTTCGCTTCGGTTCGCAAATGACACTCACAGTATAGCACATTTTCCGGTGAAAACAAAGGGATATCTGCGCCTTGCCTCTCCGGCGCGGAGCATCCGCACCCGCGAAGGAAAGACCGTTCGCGTCCGCTGTATCGCAATAATTTTTTATCGTTTTTCGATAATTTCTGCTTGACAAGCGATAAATATCTATGCTACACTGCTTTCCGGCCGGAGAAATAAGCGGCAGAAGGCCGCCCGCTTTGGCCGGGAGGTTTCTATGAACTGGAATCAGGATAAAAGCGTAAAGCTCTCGCTCCTCTGCGTCGCCCTGTTCGCCCTGATCCTGCTGGCCGGAGACGTGCTCGTCATCCTCGGACTGCGGGAACTGATCGGCGGAGACCCTGCCATGACGGCCGTCAACAGCTCTCTTTCCGTTCTGTACAGCTGGCGCGGCATCTCGCTGCTCGTCTGCTTTCTGCTCTTCAGTGTCGTCGCCTGGATCGCCCTCGCGCAGCTTTACCTGATGCTGATGAATCTGAAGAAGGATAACGTCTTCGTTCCGGAAAACGTCCGCCGCATGCGCATCGCCTCCTGGTGCTGCTTCGGCGCCGCCTTCATGGGACTGATCGCCGGCATCCTCTGCATTCATGAAGATCTGGCGCCGCACCTGCCCGTCCTCTTCTGCCTGACCCTCGCCGCCGCTTTCATGGGGCTCATCGTCCGCATCGTAAAAAACAGCTTCGAAGCGGCGATCCGCATGAAGGACGAGCTGGATCTGACGATTTAGGAGGCCGCCATGGAGATCATTGTCAACATCGACGTCATGATGGCCAAGCGCAAAATATCCGCCGGCGACCTCGCAGACCGCATCGGGATCACCCCCGCCAACCTTTCCATCTTAAAGAACGGCAAGGCCAAGGCCATCCGCTTCTCCACGCTCATGGCCCTCTGCCACGAACTGAGCTGCCAGCCGGGAGATATCCTGGAGTTTAAGGAATAAAAAAACGCGAGCCGCCGAGCGAGCCGGACAATACTTTTCGAACGATTTAGCGAAGCGACTAGTGAGCATCCACGTGGTTTGCCGAGCCGGCCGGACAATACTTTCGAGGGGCCTTAGAACCGGCCCCGAGAAAGTTTTCGTCCCGGCGGCGAGGCTTTCAGCAAGGAGATTAATGATGAACGAAACAACAAACAATAATCCCAATGAAATAAATATCAACACAGTTGAAGTGCCGAACGGCGGAATGGCCGCGGTCGCGCCGGTCCCCGAAAAACCATTTATCGTCAGCCGCGCGGAGATTCTCTTCGCCCTGCTTTCCTACGCCGCCGCCTATCTGTACGTCTGGCTCTTCTTTAACGACCTCGGCCGCTGGGACGATGACCCGCTTAAACCAGTCTGGGCCGTCCTGCCCATTATGGCCTTTGCCGTCGCGGCAGTGCTGATCCTGAACCGGAAAAAGAAAGCCACCGCTGAATCCTGGTTCTGGCTGGCCTGCCTGCTGGCCGTGACGGCAGCATTCACGTTCCGCATCTATACCGTCTGGAACGAGGCACAGCTCTTTCTCTTTGTCCACGGCCTCATCGTCTGGTGGGTGCTCGCCCGCAGCGGAAAGCTGCTGGATGGGGAAAGCGGGCACTTTTTGCCTGTGGACGGCCTGAACGGCTTCTTCGTAATTCCTTTTTATCATTACTTTCTGCGCATCCGGACCTGGGCCAAAGGTCTCGGCAATGCCGTACGGGGAACGAAAGGCAAAAAGCAAAGCGCCTGGTGGATCGCCGGCGCGCTGCTTATTTCCCTTCTGCTCTTCACCGGCGCCGTCAAGCTTTTGATGCAGGCAGACAGCACTTTCGCCAAGCAGCTGGAAGGGCTCACCGACTGGCTGAAACTGGATGAGGAGACCATTCTCTATCTCATCTTCAGTCTGCCTGCCGGCGCTTATATCTACGGCCTCATCGGCGGCTCCGCCCGCTATGAGGATGAAAAGCTCCTGCGGCAGAGATACACACTCTCTCGTTTTCTGGGAAGCATCCGCCGCGTCCCCGCGGGCGTTTGGGCCGGCGTGATCCTGCTCTTCTCCGTCCTGTACGTCGCCTTCTTTGCCCTGCAGGCCAGCTATTTTCTGGGCGCCTTCACGCACACCCTGCCGGAAGGCTTCATCGTCTCGCAGTACGCGCGGAAAGGCTTCTTTGAGCTCTGCCGCGTCATGGCTATAAACTTTGTCCTGCTCTGGCTGGTGACCCGAATGAGCGAAGCCGTCACCGCCGAAAACGAAAAAAGCGGCAGACTGCTGAAAATAAGCTGCCTGCTGCTCCTGATCGAAAGCCTGCTGTTTGCGGTCATCGCCGCCTCGAAGATCGCCCTCTACGTCTCCAACTTCGGCTGGACGGCGAAGCGCATCCAGAGCCTGTGGATGGTCGGCGTGCTGGCGGCGGCGTGCATCGCCTGGGCCGTCCATCTTATGTCCGGCAAAAAGACCATGAAGCTCTGGATGATGCTCTCCGCCGGGACGCTCTCGGCGCTGGCCTTCCTGCCGGTATAAAGCGCAAACATAAAGAGGGGGCCGCGAAGGCCCCCTTTTTCTTATTCCATCCTTTCCCTTTCCTTCTTCATCGCCTTGATGCGGCGGGAAACGTCCTTCATCTTCGCGTAGTTGTTCCTGTTTTCCTCCTTCAGGCTCCGGTAAAGCAGCCATCTTTCTTTCGGGAGCGACCCGTCCGCGATCGCCGCCTTCACCGCGCAGCCCGGTTCGGTCTCGTGCCGGCAGTTGCCAAAGCGGCACTGCGATTCCAGTTCGAGGATATCCGAGAACGTATCGTCGATCCCGCTTTCTGCTTTGGCCATGCCGATCTCGCGCATCCCGGGCGTATCGATGATGCACACGCCGTTTGCCAGCCGGATCAGCTGCCGATGCGTCGTGGTGTGCCGGCCTTTCGCGTCCGACTTCCGCACCGCGCCGGTCTTCATGATCTCTTCGCCTGCCAGGGCATTGATGAGCGTGGATTTGCCGGCGCCGGAAGAACCCAGAAGACAGATCGTCGTGCCGGGAGCAAAATACGGCTCCAGTTTCTTGAGTCCCCGACCGGTCAGGGCGGAAACCGCGTGGACCCGGACCTTATCCGATATGCCCCGTGCCTCGCGGACGTAGCGTTCCGCGTCTTCGCAAAGATCCGCCTTGGTGAGGATGACGACCGGCATGACGCCGCCTTCCAGCGCGGTGCCGGCGTAGCGCGCGATCCGGTTGTAACTGTAGTCCTCATTTAGAGACGTTACGATGAAGCACCAGTCAGCGTTCGCGGCCATGGGCTGCATCACGCCGGTCCTGGCCTGATCGGGCCGCTGCAGATAACTTTTTCTTTCGCAGACGGACCGGATGACCGAATCCCCCGCGGGATTGTGCAGAAAGGTGACGTAATCCCCGACGACAGGCAGCTTATCCGGCGTTTCTTCGTAAAAGCCCCCTTTCAGTCTGGCAAAGATCTCCTCTTCCTGGCAGCCGATGATGAAGCTGTTCTTCCGGACTTCAATGATCCTTCCCTGTTTTTCCTGGATCTGATTCATTTTTCGATCTCCGTTTCGTTTTTTCTTTTCGTTGTCTGTTCGTTTTTGTTGTGCGGAGACCCCGGGGCGCGGAAAAGCCTTCAAGAAGGCAAAAGAAAACCGTGACCAAAACGCCACGGTTTCAGAATCAGATCGGATCTGATCGAAATTATAATACGCAAACCGAGGTCATCATACGATATTCAGCTGTCATGTTTCTTTTCTCTGCAGTCATCATCGATACCTCGCTTTCTTTTAGGATGTATTGCAAACATGATATATCAGATTTTTGCCATAAAGTCAACACTTTCCGGGAAAGGATGCGTTCAAAAGCCTTGCCGTCAGGCCCTGCCGGCGGTATAATATTCTCAGCTTTCAAGTTCGTTCAGGGAGGTTTTTTCATGTCCGCTTTATTCGCCGGCTTTGCCCGCGAGAATATCACCCCCGCCATCGGCGGGATCCCTCTGGCCGGCTACGGGATCACGCATCTGCGTCCCGCCGCCCGCGTCCTGGACCCGATCTACGTAAACACCGTCGCGCTGCAAGGCGCTTCCGGCGAGCGCTTCGTCCTGCTCACGCTGGATATGATCAGTCTCAAAAACGAGCTGATCGGCGAATACCGCGCCGCCATCTCCGGGTCCACGGGCCTTCCCGAGGATCATATCTTCCTCGGCGGCACGCATACGCACTCGGCGCCGGATCACAAGAGCCCGCTCGAGACCATGCGCGTCTATCTTCACGAATACCTGCCGCCGATCCTCATCCGCGCCGCCCGCCGCGCGCTGGCGGACTTAAAGCCTGCGGCGGTCTCCTACGGAAGCATCGAAGTGGGACGTCCCGGCATGCGCCTCAATTTCGTCCGCCATTATCTCATGACCGACCGGGACCGCAAGGATGATCCCGCGCCCGAAGACGCGTATGAAGCCGGCGACAATTACGGGGAGGAATACAGCTCCGACCTTGAGAAATACCGCTTTATCGGCCACGAGGAGCCGGAGGATCCCGAGCTCCAGCTGGTGAAGCTTTCCCGCGAGGACGCGGACGATATCCTCTTCATCAATTTCCAGGCGCACGCGACCATCACCGGCGGCCGCCTGAAGCCGAACTTGAGCGCCGACTATCCCGGCGTCCTCGTGAGGGAAGCGGAGACGCTCCTGCCCGGAACGCGTGCGGTCTATCTGCAGGGAGCCGCCGGGAACTTAAATCCCGCGACCCGGATCGAGGAGGAATCCATCCCCGGAATTACTTTCGGAAAAGGGTACGGCGACGAAACGCACCGCGCCTATGCGCACATCCTGGCTTCCCACGTGATGAAGCTATTAGAAAAAGGCCTTACGCCTTCCGTGTCGGACGAGCTGGCCTTCGCGACGGAGAGCTTCACCGGGGAGCTGGACCACACGACCGACGCCCTGCTGCCGCTGGCGGAGGAAGTCTGGGCCATCTACAAGGATGAAGGCAACACGCCCCGCATCCGGGCGCTCTGCAAGGAAAAAGGCTTCTACAGCCCGTACCAGTGCGGCTCCATCCGCCGCCGCGCGCAGGCCGGCCTCACGCGCGAGATCGAACTCAACGTGCTTCGTCTCGGCGACTGCGGCCTGATCATGGCTCCGTACGAGATGTTCTGCGGCAGCGGGAAGTATATCAAGGAGCACTCTCCTTTCGCGCTCACGCTGATCAAGGCCTACTCCTGCGGCTACCACTCCTACATGCCGACAAAGAACGCCACGCCCGCCTGCTACGAGCGGCACCAGACGCCCTTCGTCCTCGGGACTGCGGAAAAGCTCGCCGAAGAATACGTCAAACTGCTGGAAACGTTGGCGTAAGAGGCGTTTTCACCGCACAAAAAAACTGCCGGCAGACCCGGCAGTTTTTCAATTTCAGCATGCTTTAATGGCCCCGTATCTTCGCGTTCGGGCAGTGGTCCGCGATCCAGTTCCGCACGAAGTCAAAATCCTCCGGCTCCGCATAGACCTGGTTGTGCCCCAGGAGCTGGTTGACGTAGATCACCTGGCGGCGCCGCACGGCTTTCACCTTCCGGACGTACGCAAACTCCGAGGTGGAAGTATCCCGGGTCGCCGAGATCAGTCCCGCGCCGGCCGTGGTCGGATTCCCGGCGACGAGACCTACCAGCGCAGTGAGCCAGCCGAGCGCCTGCGCCTTTTCGAAGGTCTGCTTCATGTAGCGGTTCTGCACGAATTCCTCATCCATCGTGAAGAGGACGAAATAGCTCCAGCCGAAGCTCTTCGCCACGATCAGATACGCGATGACCGAAAGAAACAGCAGGATGCCCAGCAGGATCAGCATGCCCTTATAGAAGCCCCAGTACTCCTCGAAGGTCCCCATGACGCCCTCGGTCAGCTGGACGGCGAGCATGAGCGCCATCACGATGCCGAAGGCCAGCAGCAGCACCCGCACGACGGAGATCAGGATCGTCGGATTTTTCAGCATGTTAAACTCATAGACCCAGCGGTATTTTCCGTCCGGGGCCAGCCAGATGTTCTTCGTGATCTGCGTACCGGCCGTCTGCCCATCCGGCAGCATGGTTTGAGAACGGATCTCTTCTTTATTCCTCATTTTTTGTCATTCCTTCCCTCGAAAAGTCCGCCGGTTTCGGCGCAGCGAACAAAAGGACTGTAAATACGGTCAGCAGGATTCCCAAAAGAGCGACCGGCGCATAATACAGGATCCGGACGATCCCCGTTGCCTCACGAAGCTGATACAGGGCAAAGAGCTTTCGATACTCATTCTCACAGATATGCGCCGCGCCAAGCAGAACGATACTGAGGCCTCCCATCAGGAGGATCCTTTCTCCCGGCACTCTTTTCCCGCTTTCATCAGGCTTTGCGCGAAGTGACAGGCAAGAAAGAACGGCTGCACCGGCGCTGACCGCAACGGTTGCTGTAAAGGAAACTGTCTCGCCCCTTAAGGCCAGAGAAAAACCCGTATAGAAAAAGACCGGCAGGAACAGCAGCAGCATGTCATCTGTACGATTTGTTCTGTGATTCAGCTTCAGGAACCAGAAAACGGCATAAACAACTGCAGCCGCCATGGAAAGAATCATGCCATAGACCCATATCATTCCCAGCGGAACAAAGGCGCAGAAGGCTGCCAGCGCCTCGATCATCAGCGCTGCCAGCAGCCAGGTTTTTCCTCTTTCACTTTTGCTCTGCATACCAGTCTCCTTTCTGCCTGCCGTCTTGTACGGAAAAAGCCCGGAAAGACCGCCTTCCGAGCTTTTTAAAGCATTTATTCTCCCATGCAGAAGAAGGTGACGTCGCCCTCCAGAAGGAGTTTTTCGTTCTGATAGACGGCGGTGCGGATAAAGGCAAGCGTGCGGCCGCGCTTGACGATGTGTGCGCGGGCGATCAGCTTCTCTCCGGCCTTGCCGCCGCTGATGAAGCGGAAACCGGCTTCCACGGAAACATAGCGGCGGGAATCGCTGCGGGTCATCAGGCCCGCGGTGACCTCGGCCAGGCTCATCAGCATGCTGCCGTGGACCGTGCCCATGTGATTTAAGGCGTCGGGGCCAGCGTCGGCTTCGCAGACGGCTTCCTTATCGCTCACGGAGACGGCGCGGATATGGTTGTGGATCATGAAGGCGTTCTTGGTATTGGCTGTTTCCAGCTGTTCGGCAAAAGTCATCGCTTTTCTCCTTTATTTGACAAGGATCCCATGGCCGTGAAATATAGTCATGGGATCCTGTCTCCGTTAATTAACTTCGATTATTTATTTCTCTGCTCGCCGAAGGTCTTCTTGACTTCTTCCCAGCCGGCCACCAGGCTCTTGACGCCCGCGGAGAGGAAATCCTTGAGTTCGGCACCGGCGTCCATCGCAGCGGAGCTGAACTTCTCGCCGGCATCCTTAAGGGCAGCCTTGGCGGCCTCGACCTTGCGCTCGACTTCCGCCTTGAACGCCTCTTCTTCCGCCTTCGCAGCCGCTTCCTTGGCCGCATCGGCCGCGATGGCCGCCTGCGCCGCCGCTAAGCGGGCGATCGGGACGCGGAACGGGCTGCAGGACACGTAGTCCAGGCCGATCTCGTTGCAGAACTCGATGGAGCTCGGATCACCGCCGTGCTCGCCGCAGATGCCGCAGTGCAGCTTCGGATTGACGGGCTTGCCCAGGTCGATGGTCATCTTCATCAGCTTGCCGACGCCGCTTCTGTCCAAACGGGCGAACGGATCGTTCTCGAGGATCTTCGCGTCGTAGTAGTAGCCCAGGAACTTGCCCGCATCGTCACGGCTGAAACCGTAGGTCATCTGGGTCAGGTCGTTGGTGCCGAAGCAGAAGAAGTCCGCTTCCGCCGCGATCTCGTCGGCGGTCAGAGCCGCGCGCGGGATCTCGATCATGGTGCCGACTTCGTAAGGGATCTGTACGCCGGCGGCGGCCAGTTCTTCCTCAGCAGTGGCGACCACGTATTTCTTCACGAAGACGAATTCCTTCACTTCGCTGGTCAGCGGGATCATGATCTCGGGCTTCATGACCCATTCCGGATGTGCCTTCTGGACGTTGATGGCCGCGCGGATGATGGCGCGGGTCTGCATCACGGCGATCTCCGGATAGGTGACGGCCAGACGGCAGCCGCGGTGACCCATCATCGGGTTCACTTCGTGCAGGCTGCTGACCAGGCTGCGGATGTATTCCAGGCTGCGGCCGGTATTCTTGGCTAAGAGAGCCATATCTTCTTCCGTGGTCGGAACGAACTCATGAAGAGGCGGATCCAGCAGACGGATGGTGACCGGGGTGCCTTCCAGGGCTTCGTACAGCTTTTCAAAGTCGTTCTGCTGATACGGCTGGATCTTGGCCAGAGCGGTCTCGCGCTCTTCCTTCGTTTCGGCGCAGATCATTTCGCGGAAAGCCGCGATACGGTCGGCTTCGAAGAACATGTGCTCGGTACGGGTCAGGCCGATGCCTTCCGCGCCCAGCTCGCGGGCCTTTCTCGCATCCTGCGGGGTATCCGCGTTGGTGCGGACCTTCAGGGTGCGGTACTTGTCCGCCCAGCCCATGATGCGGCCGAAGTAGCCGGAGATGGAGGCGTCCACGGTCGGGATGATGCCGCCGTAGATATTGCCGGTGGTGCCGTCGATGGAGATGAAGTCGCCTTCATGGAAGGTCTGGCCGCCCAGGCTGAAGACCTTGGCTTCTTCGTCGATCTTGATGTCGCCGCAGCCGGAGACGCAGCATTCGCCCATGCCGCGCGCCACGACGGCCGCGTGGGAGGTCATGCCGCCGCGGACGGTCAGGATGCCTTCCGCAGCCTTCATGCCGGTGATGTCCTCAGGAGAAGTCTCCAGACGGACCAGAACCACCTTTTCCTTGCGGGCAGCCCAGGCCACCGCGTCGTCGGCCGTGAACACGACCTTGCCGCAGGCAGCGCCGGGGGAGGCGCCCAGGCCCTTGCCCAAAGGCTTCGCGGCCTTTAAGGCAGCGGCATCAAACTGCGGGTGCAGCAGGGTATCCAGGTT
>JAEEUR010000071.1 GCA_016290595.1 Lachnospiraceae bacterium
CCAGCTCCCGGATCACGCTGCGCATTTCCATGATATCGTTGATCTCCTCGCCGACGATGTCGCTGCCGGCCACGTAGGGATCGGCGGCCACGGCGCGCAGCACCTGCAGGTTCTCGGCCAGGTAGCCGCTCGGCGTCACGCTGTCGCGCACGATGGTCAGAGGCGTACGCCGGATGGCCGCAAGAAAGCGCAGCAGCACGCCCGTTTCGCGCGTGACGGCGGGCATGACGGCGTGGATCTGCCGCAGGACTTCCGGCGCCTGATCCGCCTTCACAAGGCTGGTGTCGGAGATCTCGGCATAGTCGATGCCGTGGCGGCGGTAGCCGCGCGCGATCCAGAGGAGCTTGTCCTGGAAGAGTGAATTGTCGCGGTACAGCGGGCTCTCGTCGTCCGCGAGCATCTGTTTTAAGTAACGGGCGATCTCCTCGTCCGGGATGCGCTCGCCGGCCGTTTTCACGAGCAGCGGCGGCAGCTTTTCATCGGACGCCGTGCCCTTCGTGAACACGTAGCGGTACAGATAGACCTTCTCCAGGTTGGAAAAGACCGCCTGCCCGTCCTTCAGGACCGCCAGCGAGGCGCGGATCTTCGGGATATTTTCCGCCGCATGCGGCAGGTCGCCCACGATCAGATCCGCGAAATTGATGAAGCAGTTGTCGTCGATCCTGCGGTCCAGGTACTTGCCTTCCGGCGCGGTATGGGCAAAGCGCTTCGCGACTTCCTCCCGCTGCCGCATCAGGGCGTCCCACTGGGACGGCGCCAGCTTTAAGTCCAGCTTTTTGACGTAATATAAGGGATAGCGGATCTGATGCGCGATACCGAGCGCGATCAGGATATCCGGCTCCAGGATCGCGTTCATGTGGGTATGCAGGTCCGTGCGGAACTTGCAGTCGGTGAAAATGTAGGTCTTGACCAGCGTGCGGAACAGGTCCAGCTTGTAATCCTTGGTCTGGCTCATCAGGGTCTTGGCGATGGCCGGCACGGCGGCTTTCTTTTCGATGCGGCCGTCCGGGTAGATGTTGGCGACCTTCGTGCCGCCGAAACGCAGGGCGAAAAGCTCGCGGTTGTCCCCGTCGATGTAGGACGGGACCTCGCCGGTGATGATCTTTAAACCGTTCTCGTCCTCTGAGAGCGGCACGCCGCAGAGCTTCGCGAAGTTGGTGATCAGGTTGCCGCTGTGGTGGTTCGGCGTGCGCAGCGTATAGAAAAGGCGCTCGCCCTCGCGGGAAAGCTCCACGATGATATCCTTCTCTCTGTCCAGGTAAAAATGTCCGAAATACGCCATAACAGCTCCTTGTCCGCTTCTGTTTTAATGCTCCGGGATCCCGGCGCGCACCGAAAACTCGCAGCCGCAGTAATCCTGTCGGTACATATCGTAAAGGCGGCAGATCTCCGTGGAACGCAGATAGCCGTTCCGTTTTTTGAAGTCCGAAGGCAGGTAACGCGGCGGAGCGGCGCCTTCCGGCAGAGGCGCAGACGCCTCCTTCAGCGCTTCCGCTTCCTCCTGCCCGATCCGGTTCAGGCGCTCCGGATCCTTTAAGGGGCTTAAGGTCAGGGTCGTGGCAAAGAAATCGTAGCCGCCCTTGGCCGCCTCCAGCGCCGTCCGGTGCAGGCGCAGGCGGTAGCAGACCGTGCAGCGGCCGCCTCGCTCGGGCTCCTGCTCCAGGCCCTTCACCGCCTCGTAAAACTGAGCCGGCTCGTACTCGCAGTCCAAAAAACCCACTGGATTTTTGAAGGGAAAGCGGCGGATGAAGTCCTGCTGTTCCGCTTTGCGGAAAAGATATTCTTCCCGCGGATAGATGTTGGGATTGTAGTATAAGACCGTGATGCGGAAGTGCTCCGAAAGCTGTTCCAGCACTGAACTGGAACAGGGCGCGCAGCAGCTGTGCAGCAGAAGGCGCGGCGGCAGGGCGTCCGGCCCCTGCTGCCGCTCTATCTCCGCTATCATCTCCTGCATGAGTTTGTCGTAGTTCTGCCTCAAGCCTTTTCTCCCGCCTTCAGTCCGGTCATTTTTTCTTTTCGTCTTCTCCGGATCCTTCCGCCGAATGCTTCTTCACCAGCTTTTCGATCTCGCCGGTCAGCTTCTTGATCTCCTTGTTCGTGCGGCCCTTCATCTGCGCCACCAGCCTCGTCAACGCCGCCAGCGCCGCCTTTAAGGCCTCATAGACCTTTGCCGTCTCGGCGGACAGCACCGTCTTCTTCTCGATCGGCACGCCCTCGGCTTCCACCAGGCATTCGCCGCTGATCAGATCGTACTGCGCGCCGCTGAAAGGCGCCGCCGTCCGGTAGCCGTAGCCCTCGTGCAGATAGTCCGCAAAGCTGTCCACGACCGCATCCTCGCCGTGATTGATGAAGACCATCTCCGGCTTCTTCTGAAAGCCGTTCAGCCAGTTCACCAGGCCGCTCTGATCCGCATGGCCGCTGATGCCGTCGATGGTCGCGAGCTCCGCCTGCACCGAGATCTCCTCGCCGAAGAGCTTCACGGTCTCGGCGCCGTCCAGGAGCACCCGCCCCAGCGTCCCGGCCGTCTGATAGCCCACGAACAGGACCGTGCACTCCGGCCGCCACAGGTTGTGCTTCAAATGATGGCGGATGCGGCCCGCCTCGCACATGCCGCTGGCGGAAATGATCACCTTCGGCTCCTCGTCAAAGTTGATGGCCTTGGACTCCTCGGTCGAGACCGACAGCGTCAGGCCGTCGAAAAAGATCGGATTGTTCCCCGCGTCCAGCACGGCCCGCGTGTTGTCGTCAAAGTATTCCCGCGGCGTCTGCTGGAAGACGGCCGTCGCCTCCACGGCCAGCGGGCTGTCCAGCACCACCTTGAAGTCCGGCCGGCTCTTTACCAGGCCCTCCTCCTTGATCTGCCGGATAAAATACAGGATCTCCTGCGTGCGGCCGACCGCGAAGGCCGGGATCACCAGGTTGCCGCCGCGCGAGAACGTGCGGTCCATCACCTGCGCCAGCTGCAGCACGTAGGCGTGCTCCCCGTCGTGCGGCTCGTGCAGCCGGTCCCCGTAGGTGGATTCCAGCACCACGTAGTCCGCCTCCTCCACCGGCTCCGGATCGCCGACCAGCGGCCGGTCCGTATTGCCCACGTCGCCGCTGAACACGATCTTCTTCGTGACGCCATCCTCCGTGAGCCACAGTTCGATATGCGCCGCGCCCAGAAGGTGCCCCGCGCTGCCGAAGCGGACGATCACGTCCTCCTCGACCTGCTTTTTTTCGCCGAAGGATATCGGGATGAACTGCTTCAGGACGTTCTCCGCGTCCTCGCTCGTGTAGAGCGGCTCCACCTCTGGTTTGTTCGCGCGGTCGTTCTTTCGGTTCTGCCATTCGGCCTCGGATTCCTGAATGGCCGCGCAGTCCATCAGCATGATGCGGCAAAGATTCGTCGTGGCCTCCGTCGCGTAGATGGGGCCGCGGTAGCCCTCCTTGTACAGCAGCGGCAGATTGCCGGAATGGTCGATGTGCGCGTGCGTCAGGAAGACCGCATCCACGGCTTTCGCGGAGACCGGCAGGGTCTGGTTCACGTAGATATCCTTGCCCTGTTCCATGCCGCAGTCCACCAGCAGCCGGTGCCGCCCGACCTCGATATAAGTCATGGAGCCCGTCACCTCGTGCGTCGCTCCCAGAAACGTAATTTTCATCTTTCTCCTCCGCCTGTTCCAGGCTGTGCCGAACAAAGGAAGCCGATCCTTCCTCTGCTGCTATTGTAAACAAAAAAGCTCCGCCTGGCAAGCGGAACTTGCGGCGGAGCAGGACCGTAAAATTTATATCTCGTTTTCGACAGGTCAGATATAATATGCCCGTCCTTCTTTTCGCGGCGCAGGCGCGGGGCGCTCCCCGTCGATATAGCCAATCGCGCAGTTGCCGATGCCTTCCCACTCGCCTTCCACGCCCAGCTCTTTCAGAAGCGCCTTCATCTCTTCCGTTTCGAACTCCTGCTTTGCGCGGTGGATCCAGATGCCGCCGAGGCCCAGCGCATGCGCGGCATTCAGCATGTTGCCCATCGTAAGACTTCCGTCATACAGATAGGTGGGAACGCTCTTATTCCCCAGCACCACCAGCACCGCCGGCGCGCCGTAGAAGGGGTCGGCCCCCTCTTCCCGCCCCATGATCCGGCGGTTCATGTCCGAGAGCTGATCCCGCAGCTTTTTGTCCGTGACGGCCAGGATCAGGGAAGACTGGCGGCCCATTCCGCTGGGCGCGTACAGCCCCGCTTCCACGATCTGTTCGATGATCTCCTTCGGCGGCAGCTCCGCCTTAAAACTCCGGATGCTCCGGCGTTCCTTTAATGCCTGAATGACTTCGTTCATAGGTTCCTCCTTTTTATAATCCTGCTTTCCGGTACGCCTCGCGGGCGCCGCCAATTACGATCGGCACGCCGCCGCCGTTTTCGCTCTGCTGCCCCACGAAGAACAGGTTTTTCACCGGCGTGATATGCGGCGGATTTAACTGCTTCCAGACGGGGACCACCCCGCCGAAGGAAGACTTTTTCATATGCGTCAGCACGCGGTAATCCTCCGCCGTCACGATCTTCTTCGTCACGATATGCTGCGAAAGACCCGGCAGATGCTCCTCTGCCAGGCGGATCAGCTGATCCGCGTATGCTTCCTTTTTCTCCGCCCAGCTGCCTTGTTTCAGGCGGTCCGGGCAGACGGTATAAATTGTCACGCAATGGCAGCCCTCCGGCGCGAAGTCCGGCGCGTGGCGGTCCGGGAAATAGATGAGATAACCGTCCTTTCCCTCGTGATACTCGCCGCTCCTAAGGCGCTCCACCGCCGCGTGCAGATCGTAGCTGCCGTAGTAATAGCAGAGGCTCTGCTTCTGGTACGGCGACGGATCATAGTCCACGCCCAGGTGCAGCATGAAAACCGCCTCCATGGGACGGAAGTCCTGCAGGATCTTCCGGTACCTATCGTCCAGATGCTCCAGGCCCACCGTTTCCGTGAAGAAATCCCGCGCGCTGCCGCAGCCCACCACGGCGTCCGCCGCGATCTCCCGGCCGTCCGAAAGCCGCACGCCGACGGCCTTTCCCTCTTCGATCAGGACCTTTTCTGCCACCGTTTCCGGCAGGAAAGTCCCGCCGTGCGAGAGGATGTATTCACAGAGTCCTTCCGCGATCTTCTGAACACCGCCGGCCACGTAGCGGAAGCTGGGATAGTAGAGCTTCCCGTTCTTTTCGACCGGAATGCGCTTGTCGAAGGCGGTCTCCGTGTTCACGAAGGGCAAAGTAAAGCACTGGACCTCCTCCGGGTCCGCGCAGAAATCCGCCAGGATCCCGTTGAAGACCAGGCGGAGCTTTTCGTCGGAAAAAAGCCGCTCCGTGAATTCGCGGCAGGTCATGTTCTCGTACTTTTTGATCTTGTGGAATGTCAGCAGCATTTGCAGTTTCGTGAGGAGCGTCTGTTTCTGCCCGCCCAGGAAACGCAGCCGCATCAGGGCGTCGTAAAAACGGTAATACTCGTCGATCCCCGCCGCATCCTGCGGGAAAAGCTCTTTCAGGCGCTTCTTCCGCCAGTCCGGGCCCTCATATTCTGCCGGCGGCAGCAGGGCAAAATCCGGTGTTGCCAGGCCCCGGTCATCCCGCACCGTCTTAAGACGGATCCCCAGACTTTCCAGAAAGCCGCCGACCGATTCCTCCGGCTTAAGGTCCGTCAGTTCCAGCGGCCCCTGCTCAAAGAAAAAGCCGTCCTGCCGGGCCAAAGTCAGCACGCCGCCCGGTTCCTTGTTTTTATCGATCAGGACGACTTCGTGGCCGTCCCTTGCCGCGCAGGCGCCGAAGCTCAGGCCCCCCAGCCCCGCACCGATGATCACGACCTTCATACGCCTTCTCCCGAAATCGACTCATAATCCACGCCCATGGTCTCCTTTACCTTGCGGCTTAAGAGGAAGACCGAGATCAGGATGCAGGGCAGGGCAAAGATGCTGCAGACCAGCCAGAGCGGCAGAAAGAGCATCCCGACGTTCACGAAGGCAAAGCCCGCGCCCATGCCGATGTAAACCAGAAGGCCCTCCGCGCCCATGATGGACGCGCGGATGCCGGTCGGGACCATCTCCGTGGAGATGATCTCCATGTAGTCGCGGCCGATCCAGTAGCCGCCCAGATACAGGCCGTAGCCGACGCCGACCAGCGCCGGGCTCCACAGGCTGTTGGCCGAAAGAATAAACATCGCGAAGGATGCCGCACAGATGAGGCCGAAGATCAGCACCGTCTTCTTCCGGCCGATCCTATCCGCCAGGACGCCGGATACGATGACCGCCGCGCAGTAAAGGAAGGGGTAGAAAAACTCGGCCGTCGTGATAGCTTCCGTGCTCATATTGGCCCGGTACATGATGGATTCGTAGTTCGTCATCGCGACGATGGCCGCATCGAAAAGCATTTTGATCAGAATCAGAGTCCTTAGATCTTTCCGCTTGAAGATATATTTGATGGCGGAGATGACACCGGCCTTGACTTCGGGAGCCGCCTTTTTCACGGCTGCTTCCCCTGTTTCCGCCGGGCTTTCCGGCGCGCTGCTCAGTGCCCCTCCCACATCAGCCGGCGCCTGCGCCGCCTCCAGCTGTTCAATCCGCCGGTCCTGGAATATCCGCGTTTCCTTGACCAGAAGGATTATCAGCGCCGCGACCGCCAGCCCGAAAAGGCCGGGCAGAAGGTACACGTTGCGCCACTTCGTCGGATCGTTCTGCATGAGCGTTGCCCGCATGGTCGGGATCGCTACCGAGGACAGCCCGCCGATGCCTTTTAAGAGGCTGTAGACCGTGGCTCGCTTTTCCTTCGGCGCCTCCTCCAAGACGTACAGGATCTGGATGTCGCTGCCGATAAAGAAGGACAGCATGAAGCTGCCGATCAGGAAGACCAGATAACTTCTGCAGCAGAAAATGATGAGAAGCCCCGCCGCCATGCCGAGCGCCGACAGCACGAAAAGCGGCTTGCGGCCGATGCGGTCCGCCAGCGATTTGTAAAACGAGACCAGGAAGCTGATCACGTAGCCGATCAGGCTGATGGTGTTGTGCAGCGCCAGCCCTGCCTCATACTCGTAGCTCTTGCCGAAGACCTTCCCGTTCACGAAGAATTCCGTGATGAAGCTGGAGGTGATATTGCCGCCGATATTCGTGGCCAGGTTGTCGAGGACGTCCGTGAGGACGATCATCACCAGCAGCACGATAAAATAACCGGCGCAGCGCGCCTTCGAGCGCTCCGCTTTCAGGCGCAGAAGCTCGTTTTGCTCCCGGAGCCTTATTTTTTCTTTTCTTTCTGTTTCGTTCATAGCCGCCTCCTGAAGGAACTGTATGGAAACCGGGCTGTTTCGTTCTGATTTTATTTTACGAAAAAACGCCCCGTTTGACAAGCAAACAGGGCGTATTCGGAAAGCGATATTTTATTTTCCGTCGGCAAAGCAGGTGTAGTGCTCTCTTTCGACCTTCGGCAGGCCGTTCTTTTCCTTTTCGGCTGCGATGGCGCGGATCAGGAAGCTCATGTTCCGGGCCAGATTGCGCATGGTCTGCAGACCTTCGAGGTCTTTCTCCGCCTCTTCCCTCGTGCAGCCGTGAATCTGGTTCCAGTAGGTGGAAGAAACCACGGGCATACCGCTGATGGTGAAATACTTGTTCAGGACGTCGAAGGACGCCGTGTTGCCGCCGCGCCGGCAGCTGACCACGGCCGCGCCGACCTTCATGCGCTTCGAAAAGTGTGAGCTTTGGAAGAGCCGGTCCAGGAAGGCCAGCAGCGTGCCGTTCGGGGAGGCGTAGTAGACCGGAGAACCGATCACCAGGCCGTCGGCTTCTTTGAACTTCGCGGCGATTTCGTTCACGGGATCGTCCGAAAAGACGCAGTGATCCGCCTTCCAGCAGCCGCCGCAGGCAATGCAGCCGCGGATGGCTTTGTTTCCGACCTGAATCAGTTCGGTTTCAACGCCTTCTTCGGCAAAGACTTTGATCATTTCCTCTAAAGCCAGGGCCGTGCAGCCGTCTTTGTGCGGGCTGCCGTTGATTAATAATACTTTTGGCATGGCGGTCTCCTTTCTTGCAGGTGTCCTCAAGTCGCCCCCCACCGGCCCTTCGGGCCACCTCCCCCCGCTTTCCCGGGGGGGAGGCAAGAGGGTCTATTCTTAGTGCGCTTTCGTGCGGATCTCTTCCTGCACCTTGGCCAGGAACTCGCCCAGCGGCTGCGCGCCCAGATCGCCTTCGGAACGGGAGCGGACCGCGACCGTGCCGTCCTCCTCTTCTTTCTGGCCCACGATCAGCATGTACGGGATCTTCATGCTCTGCGCCTCGCGGATCTTGTAGCCGATCTTCTCCCCGCGGCGGTCAAGCTCCACACGGAGGCCGGCTTCTTCGAGCGCGGCATTTACCTTTTCGGCATAGTCCATGTATTTGTCCGAGATCGGCAGGACCTTGACCTGGACCGGCGCCAGCCAGACCGGGAAGTTGCCCATCGTTTCTTCGATCAGATACGCCATGAAGCGGTCCAGAGAGCCCAGGATCGCGCGGTGGATGACGACCGGCGTGCGCTCCACGTTGTCCTTGTCGATATAGGTCAGGTTGAAGCGGGCGGGCAGGCAGAAATCCAGCTGGCAGGTGGAGAGCGTGTACTCCGCGCCGACGGCGGGCTTCACGTTCACGTCCAGCTTAGGGCCGTAGAAGGCCGCCTCGCCGATCTCCTCCGTGTAGTCCAGGTGCAGGTCGTTTAAGACCTCGCGCAGGGCGTTTTCCGCCGTGTTCCACATCTCGTCGTCATCGTGATATTTCTCCTTGTCGGCCGGGTCGCGCAGGGAAAGCACGCAGCGGTAATCCGTGATGCCGAAATCCTTGTACGTATCGAAGATCAGGTCCACGACCTTGGAGAACTCTTCCTTGATCTGCTCGGGCGTCACGAAAAGGTGGGCGTCGTTCTGGCAGAAATGCCGGCCGCGCTCAATGCCCTTTAAAGTACCGGAGGCTTCGTAGCGGAAGTCGTGCGCGATCTCGCCGATGCGGACCGGCAGGTTCCGGTAGGAGTGCGGCTGGTTCGCGTAGATACGCATGTGATGCGGGCAGTTCATAGGACGCAGGACGTAGACTTCGTCCTCCACTTCCATGGCCGGGAACATATTTTTCTGATAGTGATCCCAGTGGCCTGAGGTCTTGTACAGGTTCACCGTGCCGATGCAGGGCGTTAAGACGTGCAGATAGCCCTGCGCGATCTCCTTGTCGCGGATATAGTTTTCGAGGATGCGCCAGATGGTGTAGCCCTTCGGCAGGAACATGGGCATGCCCTTGCCGACCAGCTCGTCCGTCATGAAGATGCCGAGCTCCTTGCCGAGCTTGCGGTGGTCGCGCTTCTTCGCCTCCTCCAGCTTCTGCAGGTACTCCTCCAGCTCTTCCTTCTTCGCGAAGGCCGTCGCGTAGATACGCGTCAGCATCTTGTTCTTCTCGCTGCCGCGCCAGTACGCGCCTGCGAGGTTCAGGAGCTTGTAGGCCTTGCCGACCTTGCCGGTGCTCATCAGGTGCGGGCCGGCGCACAGATCCGTGAAATCGCCCTGCTTATAGAAGCTGATGGCGGCGTCCTCCGGCAGATCCGTGATCAGCTCCACCTTGTAGGGCTCCTCCACGGACTTCGCCCAGGCGATGGCTTCCTCGCGGGGCAGCTCGTAGCGCTCCAGCGGCAGGTCCTGCTTGACGATCTTCTTCATCTCGTCCTCGATCTTCGGCAGATCCTCTACCGAGATGGGCTCCGCGAAGTCGATATCGTAGTAAAAGCCTTCCGCGATGGACGGGCCGATGGCCAGCTTCGCCGACGGGTACAGATGCTTGATGGCCTGCGCCATGACGTGGCTGGCGGTGTGCCGAAGCGCCGCCAGGCCCTGAGGGTCGCGCGCCGTGAAGATATTTAAAGAGGCATCCTGATCGATCAGGGTGCGCAGATCCTTTTCTTCCCCGTTGATCTCCGCCAGGCAGGCCATTCGGGCCAGGCCTTCGGAAATATCCTTCGCGATATCGATCGCCCGCATGGCGTGATCGTATTCGCGTACCGAACCGTCTTTTAACGTGATTTTCATACTCTTCTCCTTTTCCAACAAAAAACGTCCCTGACTGCCGGCTTAAAAGCCGCTGTCAGGGACGAAATTAATCCGCGGTTCCACCCTGTTTCCCCGGATAGGTCTTCCTGTCCGAAGCTCTTCTTTAACCTTTCACGCAAGTCACACGGGCCGGATTGGGGCCGCTCGGAGGTGGTCTTCGGCAGGCCGTCTTCCGGATGCTTCCAGCCAAGGCACCCTTCTCTGGTGAAGCCGCTTCCTGCTTACTCTTCTCTTCAACGCTTTATGATCCCTTTCGGGATAGGGCTATTGTAGCAGGAAAACAAGGAATGTCAAGGGATTTTTCTTTTTTTGCGTTTATCATACGTTGATGCCTATTTTTCTCTTCTCCAGAAAAAAAGCAACGATTTCACAAATGACCGCTAAAGGCAGCAAAGCAATTCCCTCTTGAAGGAAAAAGCCGTTATGATAAAACAGATCCGAACGAATCAGGCAAAAGGATTGCACAGCTGTATTTCGGCATTCGATGACGGAAAACAAAACATACAATGCTATTCCCATAGCGCTTAGTAATGCGGACTGCAGCAAACATAACAACAAATAGTAAGCGCCAAGAATAAACATCAATTCTGCTAACAGCCTTAACACTTCCAGCAGTGAGATCTGCAGCAACAAGCAGGCGGCTACAACCGGTAGCAGAACAATCAAAGAATAAAATCGAAAGATCCAAAGAATCAGTGTAAAACATGGAGTCTTTCCGCTTACAACGGCACACAGCAATTCCCGGCTATTTTCTTCCACCCAGGATGGCAGCAAAGCCAGACAGGGCAATAGACTTCCCAAAAGGAGCAAACCGTGAGTCATGCTTATACACTTGGCACGCGCCTCTTCCAATTCCCCCTGGAAGAAATCAGGAAGAAAGGAAAGCGGAAAGATAGCAAGAATAAGCCCTGCCATTCCGAAAAGAATCGGCAGAGATCTAAAGATAATTAGGAGATTCATTTTCCATATATTTTTCTCTTTATACCCCTTCATGATGTATACAGGACAGATAATAAGCCTCTAAATCCGGTTTTATGCTTTCAACAGCTATCACTGGTCCGCTTGCTCCTATCAGGACCTTTCCGTCATTCATAATCATGACACCGTCGCATACGTCTGTAACATCTTCCACGATATGGGTGGAAAGCAGGACCGTACAGTTCTTTTTTATGGTATGGATCAATGATTTAAATCTCATACGCTCTTCCGGATCCAAACCTGTTGTCGGTTCATCCAGCAGTAGTAATCCTGGAGTTCCTAAAAGCGACTGTGCTATTCCCAAACGGCGTAGCATGCCTCCGGACAGCTTTCCGATACGCTTATTCGCGTATTGTTCCATGTTTGTCAATTCCAGACAACGTTTAATCTCTGTATCC
>JAEEUR010000148.1 GCA_016290595.1 Lachnospiraceae bacterium
TGGAGATGCTGGGGGACTACGCGCAGAAGCTGTTTTCCGAGCCCGAAAAAGCGCCTGCAGCAGACTGCGCTCCGCCGGACGCTTCGCTTGACGGACAGGCGGTCACACAGCTGTTCATTGCGGATGGCACGGACGAGAACGACGCGGCCCTCGGCCGGCGCATCGGCATCGCCGCCAATATGTCCGAAATGATGGTTTCGCTTTTCGGGGTGTCGGAGGAGACCAATTCCTGCTTTATCGGCCTGCCGGAGGGCGTGTTCCTGATCGCGGATGACCGTTCCGCGTCCAAATTCGACCGGGACGGATCGCTGATGAGCTACGATCCCCGCACGCGCCCGTGGTATGTCCAGGCGGCGGAAAAGGGACAGCTGATCTTCACCGACGTGGAAACGGACGCCTTTACCGGCGACATCGGCATCGTGTGCGCCATGCCCGTATACGTGAACGGCAGGCTGGAGGCCGTGGTGGGGTCCGACCTGTTCCTTTCTTCCATGCAGGCCGAAGTTCAGGCTTCAGAGGAAGACGGCGGCTACGTTTTTGTGGTCAATCAGAACGGCCACGTGGTGTTTTCGCCCAAAACAGAAGGCCTTTTCAGTGTAAAGCACTCTGACCGGGCGGACGATCTGCGCCATCTGGAAAACCGGGAGCTTTCCGCGCTGGTCACGGATGCCCTGAACGGACAAACGGACGTGCGCCTCATCAGCCTGGAGGACGGCGACTGGTATATGACCGGCGCGCCCCTCAAAACGGTGGGCTGGGCGCTGGTCTCCGCCTTCAGCCGGGATGCGACCGACCGGCCTGCCCAAATGCTGACGGAAAGCTGCGAGTCCATCCAGCAGGAGACCGCTTCCGTTTACGAAGGTAAGATCCGGAAGTCCAGGCTCACCCTCACCGTACTCGTGCTGAGCCTTGCGCTGCTTACAGCCGCGGCGGCCGTCGTGCTGGGTAAAAAGATCGTAAAGCCCCTGAACAGCATCACCCGCAGGATCGCGGAGCTTAAGGAAGGCAATCTGGAGTTTAAAATGGAGCCGGGCGACCGCACGGGAGACGAGATCGAATTGCTGGCGGAATCCTTCGCCTCGCTTTCGCACAAGACGGTGGAATACATCGACCAGGTGCGCTCCGTCACGGCGGAAAAGGAGCGCGTGGCCACGGAGCTGCACATGGCCAACCAGATCCAGGAGTCCATGCTTCCCGGCATCTTTCCGCCCTTCCCGGACCGGAAGGAATTCGACATCTATGCCACCATGCAGCCCGCCAAGGAAGTGGGCGGCGACTTTTACGATTTCTTCCTGATCGACGACGACCACCTGTGCCTGGTGATGGCGGACGTGAGCGGCAAGGGCATCCCGGCGGCGCTGTTCATGATGGCCTCCAAGATCATCATCCAGAGCTGCGCGATGCTGGGCAAATCCGCCGCGGAGATCCTGAAAAAAACCAACGAGGCCATCTGCTCCAACAACAAGATGGAGATGTTCGTCACCGTGTGGCTGGGGATTCTGGAGATCAGCACGGGAAAACTCACCGCAGCCAACGCCGGCCACGAATATCCGTACCTGAAGAAAGGCGTGCACTTCGAACTGTACAGGGATAAGCACGGCTTCGTGATCGGCGCGCTGGACAGCGCTGCGTACAGGGAATACACCATTGAGCTTCAGCCCGGAGACGCTGTCTTCGTATACACCGACGGCGTGCCGGAGGCAAACGACGCCGCCGGACAGCTCTTCGGCACCGACCGCCTCCTTCAGGCCCTCAACCGCGACCCGAACGCCTCCTGCCGGGACCTGTTGGGCAGCGTGAAAGCGGCAGTGGACGAGTTCGTTCAGGACGCGCCGCAGTTCGACGACACCACCATGCTGGCGCTGAAATACCTCGGCAATATTAAATAAACCATATATCCTTCAAGCCTCCGCGCCTTTCCCGGCGTGGAGGCTGTTTTTGTCTTTTCCGGCTTTCTCCATTTTGTATCCCATAGCTGACAGGCTTTCCGTCCGGCAGGGATATAATATACATGAAAAACGACCCGCATCCCGCAGTCCCTTTCGCGAAAAAACACGCGCTGTTATAGAGAGAAAGGAGGCTTTCATATGCTCTATAACAGAAAAGCGTTCGGCATCGTGATCGGCAGGCTGCGGATCAGGGCGGGCTGCACGCAGGAACACGCGTCAGCCATGGCAGGTATTTCCCGCTCGCACTGGGCGGCGCTGGAAAAAGGCAGCAAGACCGCGCGCCTGGAT
>JAEEUR010000072.1 GCA_016290595.1 Lachnospiraceae bacterium
GGACTACGGCCTCATGTCCGTGCTGGCGAACAGCGTCCGGGAGAACGGCGGCCGCGTGGTCGGTGTGATCCCGAACCTGCCGCTGATGATGGCCAACGTGCATCCGGACTTAAGCGAATATATCTACGTGCCGGACATGGCGGAGCGCAAGCAGACGATGCTGAAGCTGGCGGAGGGCTTTCTGGCCCTGCCCGGCGGCTACGGGACGCTGGACGAATTCTCCGAGCTTTTATGCGAAAACCGGCTCTCGGAGAGCGCCAGGCCGCTGGCGCTGCTGAATCTGAACGGCTTTTACGAACCATTCAAAGCCTACGTGGACAACATGCTGGCGGAGGGGCTGATCGATCCGGAAGATATGGATACGCTGCGGATCGCGGCGACGCTGGAGGAAGCCGCTGCCTTTCTGGAAGGCTTCGGCAAAGCGATGTAAGGCAAAGGAGGTAAGTGCCCTATGCGCGTCAAACGATTGCTCGTGCTGCTTCTGACAGCCGTTTTGCTGCTGTCGCTGTCCGCCTGCGGGAAAAAGGAAACGCCGGAAAAGGTCCTGCGCTTCCCGGACACCAAGTGGACGACCCTGAATCCCTATCTGGCCAACGCGAGCGAGGACATGCTGAACGATTTCTCGCAGGCGCGCCTGTACCGCCGCTTCGCGAACGAGGACCGGGAGACGGTCTATATCCGCCCGGAGCTGGCGGAGAGCGAGCCGCAGCAGATGGATGCGGAAGGCAAGGTCTGGCGGATAAAGATCCGTCCGGGTCTGTTCTTCACGGATTCGCAGGGACAGAAGACGGACCGGCCCATCAACGCGGCCGTCTTTGAAGCGTCCCTGAAGGCGGCGCTGGATCCGAAGCTGGCCCAGCGGGCCGGCGACAATCTGGGCCAGTACATCACCATCCTGAACGCCCGCGAATACTTCCGCCAGACGCCGGAGGCGCCCGTGGACTGGCCTGCGGTAGGCATCAAGGCGGTGGATGAGCTGACGCTGGAGCTGACGCTTACGACGGCCGCCACGCAGCGCAACGTGATGCAGCAGTTCATCGGCTACGGCACGGTGCCGACGGATCCGGCGCTTTTCGACTCGCTGCGCAGCGGGGACGGCACGAGCACCGCCTACGGGACCGACGTGGACAAGGCCCTGTACTGCGGCGCCTTCTACGTCACGAAGTGGGTGAAGGAATCCGTGATCACGCTGACAAAGAATCCGTACTACGTGTTCGCGGATGAAATAAAGATCGACAGGGCGGAGCTGCATTACGTGGAAAGCTACCAGACGCAGGCGGAGATGTATCTGTCCGGCCAGCTGGACGCCACGGCCCTGACCTCCCAGATCGCGGTGCAGTATCTGGAGCGCGAGGATTACGTCAGCTACGCCGCCCGCTATATCATGCAGATCGAGATCAACCGAGGCAATACGAAGCAGCCGATCCTGGACAATCAGAACTTCAAGGACGCGCTCTGGTACGCGGTGGACCGGGCGTCGCTGGCGAAGCTGGTAGCCGGCACGCCGGCCAATTACATCATCCCGGACACCTCGCTGGCGGATCCGGAGAAGAGCCTGTACTTTAAGGATACCGATACCGCGAAATCCTACCGCGAGACGGTGGAAGAGAGCTATCAGCCCCAGAAGGCCCGCGAACTTTTTGAGAAGGCGCTGGCGGAGGAGGGCATCAGCGGAAAGCTGACCCTGCATCTTCTGATCGAATCCGACAATCCGGACATGCACACCGCCTCGCTCTTCCTGCAGCATCATCTGGAGGAGATCTTCGGCGCGGAGCGCTTTTCCCTGGCGATCGACGAGGTGCCGAAGAAGACGCGCCTGGCCAACATGAAGGCCTTCCGCACGGATCCGGACTCCTACGAGCTGGCCCTGTCCAACTGGAGCCGGGAAGCGACGGACGAGAGCCCCTTCAACGTGCTGGACGTTTACAGCGACACCTACTGGGCCCAGGCCAACGCGCCGTACGGCAACGCCTTCATCAACGAGACGATCACGCTGCAGGATACGGATCCGCGCGTCAAGAACGACCGCGCCTACAACGTGCAGCTGGCGGGCGAGATGGAGAAGGCGGCGCTGGAGGCCCGGCTGACCATACCCCTGTTCGAGACCAGCTTCCAGTACCTGGTCAGTCCGAAGCTGATCCTGCCTTTAAAGAACCCGAGCCCGTCCCTCGGCTTTACCTTCAAGCCCTGGCTGGCGGACCTCAAGAGCGAATAAACGGGGCTGCGGCCCCGCTGCCGTAAGGCAGAGCCCGAAGGAGAGCCCTTGCTGACCTATATCCTCAAGCGGTTGGGAATGATGGCGCTGACGCTGCTCGCCATCGTGACCCTGGCATTTTTCGTGATCCGATGGATGCCGGGGTCTCCTTTTGACGACCCCGAATACAGCCCCGAGCTGGTCCGGATCCTGGAGGAGAAGTACCGCCTGCACGAGCCGGTCCCGGTGCAGTTCTTCACTTACCTGAAAAACCTGGTGACTGAGGGCTTCTGGGGCGTTTCCTTCAAGCTGGAGCCGATGGTGCCGGTCTGGCAGGTGATCGGGGAGAGGATCCCGGTGACGCTGGGCCTGAACCTGCTCTCGCTGCTTTTGTCCCTGCCGCTGGGCCTTCTGGCCGGCATGTGGGCGGCGCTTTATAAGTCGCGGCTGCCGGACCATCTGATCAGCCTCTTCATCATCCTTTTTATTTCAGTTCCTTCCTTCGTCGTCGCTTCCGCCCTGCAGTATTTTCTGGGCTATCAGGCGAAGGCCTTCCCGATCATCTATCAGTCGCTGGGAAGCTTCCCGGAGCGCCTGCATTCCCTGGTGCTGCCGGTCCTGGCCCTGTCCTTCTATCCGGTCGCCTCGCTCTGCCGCTATCTGCGCGGCGAGCTCCTGGAGACCCTGTCCGCGGACTATCTGCTCCTGGCCCGCACCAAAGGCCTGAAAAAAGGCCAGGTGCTGCTGCGCCACGCCTTCCCGAACTCGCTGGTGCCGCTGATGCCGGTCATCATCCCCATGTTCACGGGGATCCTGTCCGGCTCGCTGGTCGTGGAGCGGATCTTCGGGATCCCGGGCGTGGGCGGCCTGGTGACGCAGTCGATCCAGGCGGGCGACCATTTCCTGACCATCGCGGTCCTGTTCTTTTATGCCGCCGTCAACCTGCTGACGGTCCTGATCACGGATCTTTCCTACGGGCTCATCGATCCGCGGATCCGTCTGGGAGGTGGAAAAGATGCGTGACCGTCTGAAAAAAAACAAGGCCGCGAGGGCGGCCTTCTGGATCCTGCTGATCCTGATCGCGATGGCCGTTTTCGGGCCGCTGATGACGCCGTACGGCTACCGGGAGCAGCTCACGAACGAAGCGGGAGAGTATCTCTCCAACATGCCGCCGCGCATCCCGCTCCTGAAGAAGCTGGGGATCGCCCGCGGCTATGCGGTGCTGCGGGACCGGCGGGCGGAGTATTTAAGCGATACGGAGCGCTATCCGGAGGGCAGCGTGATCCGGACGAAGAATTATTATCAGAGCGCCTCCGGCGCCGAATACTGCGACGTGGTGGTGGACTACTACGTCTATATGGGCGTGGGGGAGGACGTCAATTTCTGGCTCGGGACGGACCAGATGGGCCGCGATCTCTGGACCAGGCTCTGGCGCGGGACCCGCGTTTCGCTGCTGATCGCTTTCTTCGCGGTGGCGGCGGATACGGTCATCGGGGCGCTGTACGGGGCCGTCTGCGGCTACTTCGGCGGGAAGACGGACCTGATCCTGATGCGCTTCTGCGAGATCGTGCGCTCCATCCCCAATGTGGTCATCTGCAGCCTGTTCATCATGCTGCTGGGGACCGGCGTTCGGACCATGATCCTGGCGCTGGCGGTCCGGGGCTGGACCCATACGGCGCAGCTGGTGCGGGCGCAGTTTCTGCGTAATAAAACGCGGGAATACGTACTCGCTTCCCGCGTGATGGGCGCTTCCGACGCCCGGATCATATTCCGGCATATCCTGCCCAATTCGCTCTCGCCGCTGATCAGCGGCGCCATGATGGCGGTGCCTTCCGCCATCTTTACCGAGGCCTTTCTGGCTTATATCGGCCTGGGCATCCCCGCGCCGGAGCCTTCCCTCGGCACGCTTTTATCCGGCGCATGGGCGGCGCTGGAGCTGTACCCGACCCAGACGCTGTTCCCGGCGCTGGTGATCTCCGTTCTGCTGATCGCCTTCTCCCTCTTTACGGGCGGCCTCAGGGACGCGCTGGATCCCCGGGATCCGGGCCGGGCGTAGAGCCCTCTTTGCCGGCGTCCGGAGCGTTTTCCGCTGCGGCGCTTTCAGGCTTATCGCTTTCCCCCGCAGCGTTTCCAGGCTTTTCTTTTTCCGCAGCGGCGCTTTTGCCTCTGCGCTTCTGCTTGTTCCGTCTTTCTTCTTTCTCTGCCTCACTCGCTTCCTTTTCCAGACGGCGGGCCTCTTCTTCAGCCAGCCTGGCTTTTTCGCGCTCCGTACGGGCCGTTTCACGGGCTTCCAGCCGCTTCTGACGGCGCGCCCGCACCTTGGCCTTCAGGTATTCGTAGGAGGTCAGCGCCATGCCGCAGAGCAGGAAGATATAATCGTTGAAGAAGCGCCAGACCAGCATGGCCCAGAAGATCAGGCCCGGTTCCGGCAGCTCGGAGAAGATCAGATAGAAGGAGGCTTCGGCCGCGCCGGCACCACCCGGCGTGGGGATGATCTTGATGGCCGCGTACAGATAATAGGTGGCGACCAGCGTGTAGAGGTATTCCACCTCCGCGCCGAAGGCCCGCAGGATAAAGAAGGGCAGGCTGCAGCGCGCCACGTGGTACAGGACGGAGAGCAGGAGCATCTCCAGGGAGAGCCGGCGGTGCCGGTTGATATAGTTGATGGCGTCGCTGTATTCGGTCAGATGGCGCAGGAATTTGTCGCCCTTTTCCTCCGGATTCTTAATGATCCGGATGGCGGCCAGTCCGCGCAGCACGAACATGACGAATCTCGCCATGGTCTTCGGGAAGACCGCCGCGATGATGATGCCGAGAGGGATCAGCGAGCAGATGCTGATGCCGATGATGGCCGTGACCCGGATGCCCGGGTAATCGAACATGTTGCGGAAGAGCAGGAAGGTGAGCCCCGCCGTCACCACGAAGGTGATCTGATAAAGCAGGAAGGAATAGACCGGGATCGCCAGACTGGCGCCGTTCGGCAGGCCGCACTTGCGCAGGTAGTGGATCTGGAAGGGCTGGCCGCCGGACCCGGACGGAGTGATGTTGTCGTAATAATATCCGTAGAGCGTGGCCTTGACGGCGGTGGAGAAGTCCTTCTTCTCCGTCAGGCGCCGGATCAGGAAGTAAAACTTGCCGGACTCCGAAAGGACCATCGTCAGGAAGCAGAGGAAGGAGAGGACCAGGAAGGGCCAGTGGACGCTGATGTCGGCGAAGCCGGTGCTGCTTTCCTCCTTGCGCTTGAACTCGCTGAAGCCGATCCACAGCAAGACCCCCACGTTCAGCAGTACGAACAGCAGGGTCAGGATCCATCCTTTTTTCTTTTTGGGTTGCTGGTTTAAGGCGTCCATGCGGCTATCTTATCCCTTTTCCCCGGCTTTGTCAATAAAGAGACGGAACGGCGGGCGGACGGCGGGGAAAGTGACGCTTTTTTCGCGAAAATTACACGGATTTTTAACAAAATGCTTGACAGGACAGGAAAACTGCGCTATAAAGGACGCGTGTTTTTTCCCTTTAGGGGCATAGTTCAAGGGTAGAACAGTGGTCTCCAAAACCATCGATGAGAGTTCGAATCTTTCTGCCCCTGCTTTCAGCACTTCGTTGACGCTTGAGCGCGATGAGGTGCTGAACCTTTATATAGGCGTCTGCGAGGTGCTTTATGAAACAGAACTGGAAGCCCGGAAACCTTCTGAATCCCGTGCCGGTGGTCATGCTGAGCTGCGCGGAGGAGGGCGGAAAGCCGAATATCATCACGCTGGCCTGGGTCGGGACGGTCTGCAGCGAGCCGCCCATGCTCTCGGTCTCCATCCGCAAGGACCGCTTCTCGCACGGCATCGTGAGCCGCAGCGGCGAGTTCGCCGTGAACCTGGTGCCGGCGAAGCTGGCGAAGGCCTGCGATCTCTGCGGCGTGAAGTCCGGCCGGGATACGGACAAGTTCGCGGCGGCGCATCTTACGGCCGCGCCGGCGCCGAACTTGAAGTACGCGCCGCTGATCGCGGAGTGCCCCGTGAACCTGGAATGCCGCGTGGAAAAGGTGCTGGAGCTGGGCTCGCACGATATGTTCGTGGCGAGGATCGTGGGCGTTCAGGTGGAGGATTCTCTGCTGGACAAAAAGGGCCGCCTGGACTTGACGAAAGCGGATCTGATCGTCTACTCGCACGGCGAATATGCTCCGCTGAAGGAGAGCATCGGGAAGTTCGGCTTTTCGGTGAAGAAGAAGTAAAGGCCGCTTCGACCGGCTCAGCGGCTGGCATGAAAAAAACAGTGGAATTTTAAACACTATTGTGGTACAATACCACATTGATATGCGCTGGCTCCGGCCGGCCTGTCATCATAAGGAAACGGAAAACCCGAAGGGGTCAAGGAGGAAAATCAATCCCATGAGTGTAACTGTCGAAAAGCAAGAAAAGAACATGGTAAAGCTGACGATCGAGGTTCCGGCGGAAGAAGTCGCCGCGGCGGAGCAGCGCGCGTATCAGAAGAACAAAGGCAAGATCGCGGTCCCCGGCTTCCGCAAGGGCAAGGCGCCGCGCAGTATTATAGAGAAAATGTACGGTCCCGACGTCTTTCTGGAAGAGGCCGTGAACGACATCCTGCCGGACGCCTATGAGGCGGCCTGCAAGGAATCCGGCCTGGAGATCACCTCCCGCCCGGTCCTGGACTATACGCAGGTCGAGCACGGCAAGTCCCTGATCTTCGTGGCGACCGTCGCCACCAAGCCGGAAGTGACCCTGGGCGAGTACAAGGGCCTGGCCGTGGACGTGAAGCCCGCCGAGGTCACGGACGAGGACGTCGAAGCCGCGCTGAAGAAGGAACAGGAAAAGAACGCCACCCTGCGCGACGTGGACGGCCGTCCCGTGCAGGAAGGCGACACCGTGACCTTAAACTATGCCGGCACCGTGGACGGCGTGGCCTTTGAAGGCGGCACCGCCAACGAGCAGGAGCTGGTCATCGGTTCCCATCAGTTCATCCCCGGCTTTGAAGAGCAGATGGTCGGCATGAACATCGACGAAGATCGCTATCTGAACGTCAAGTTCCCTGAAGCCTACCACGCCAAGGAACTGGCCGGCAAGGACGCCGTCTTCCACGTGAAGGTCCTGTCCATCAGCGAGAAGGAACTGCCCGAGCTGAACGATGAGTTCGCCTCCGACGTTTCCGAGTTCGAGACTCTGGACGCCTACAAGGAGGATCTGAAGAAGAAGCTTCTGGAGCAGAAGGAAAAGGAAGCGACGGCCGCGAAGGAAGACGCCGTGCTGGCCAAGGCCGTGGAGAACGCCTCCATGGAGATCCCGGATCCCATGATCGAGTCCCAGGCCGAGGATATGGTGAATGAATTCGGCGAGCGCCTGCAGATGCAGGGCATGCAGCTGGAACAGTACCTGAAGTACACCGGCATGAGCATGAAGCAGATCGTCGACCAGTATAAGGAACAGGCGAAGAAGCGCATCCAGGGGCGTCTGGTGCTGGAAGCCATCGTGAAGGCGGAAAACATCGAGGCGACGGAGGAAGACGTGGAAGAGGGCCTTAAGAAGCTGGCCGCCGACTATCAGATGGATATCGACAAGGTCCGCGGCTTCTTCGACGACGAGTCCATGGTAAGCTACAAGAAGGATCTGGCCACCCAGAAGGCGCTGGATCTGATCGTTGCGGAAAGCAAGTAACAGGAGAGTTTTATGAGTTTAGTTCCTTACGTTCTGGAGTCCACCAGCCGCGGAGAGCGCACCTACGACATCTACTCGCGGCTCTTAAAGGACCGTATCGTTATCTTAAGTGAAGAAGTCAACGACGTGACTGCTTCGCTGATCACCGCGCAGCTGCTGTTCCTGGAGTCCGAGGATCCGGGCAAGGATATCAGCCTGTACATCAACAGCCCAGGCGGCTCCGTCTCGGCCGGCATGGCGATCTACGACACCATGCAGTTCGTCAAGTGCGACGTCTCCACCATCTGCCTCGGCATGGCGGCCTCCATGGGCGCCTTCCTGCTGGCCGGCGGTGCGAAGGGCAAGCGCCTGATTCTGCCGAACGCCAGAGTCATGATCCACCAGCCTTCGGGAGGCGTGCAGGGCCAGGCGACGGACGTCCGCATCGTGGCGGAGGAGATCGAGCGCACCAAGAAGACCCTGAACCGCATTCTGGCGGAGAACACCGGAAAGAGCCTCGAAGAGGTCAGCCGCGACACCGAGCGCGACTTCTACATGACCGCGGAGGAGGCCGTGGCCTACGGTCTGGTCGATAAGATCATTGCCAACCGCGCTTAAGGAGAAAGCATGCCTTCCAAAAAGACAGACAATTCAAAATTCTGCTCTTTCTGCGGCAAGAACCAGAGCCAGGTGGAGCGCCTGATCGCCAGTCCCATGATGGACGTGTATATCTGCGACGAGTGCATCGACACCTGCGCCCAGATCCTGGAAGAGGAGTGGGGACCGGAAGAGCGGAAGGACAGCGGCTCGGGTTTAAGCTTTGACAAGCTGAAGCGCCCGGAGGAGATCAAGGCCTTCCTGGATCAGTACGTGATCGGGCAGGAGAACGCGAAAAAGGTCCTGTCCGTGGCGGTCTACAACCACTACAAGCGCGTGCTGTACGGGGAAGTAAACGGCGGCGACGTCGAACTGCAGAAGAGCAACGTGCTGATGCTCGGCCCGACCGGCACCGGCAAGACTTACCTTGCACAGACCATCGCGCGCTGCCTGGACGTGCCCTTCGCCTCTTCGGACGCGACGACCCTGACCGAGGCCGGCTACGTGGGCGAGGACGTGGAGAACATCCTCTTAAAGCTGATCCAGGCGGCGGATTACGACGTCTCCCGGGCGGAGCGCGGCATCATCTACATCGATGAGATCGACAAGATCACGAAGAAGTCCGAGAACGTCTCCATCACCCGCGACGTCTCCGGCGAGGGCGTGCAGCAGGCGCTGTTAAAGATCCTGGAGGGGACCGACGCGAACGTTCCCCCGCAGGGCGGCCGCAAGCATCCGTACCAGGAGACCATCAGGATCAACACCACGAACATCCTCTTCATCTGCGGCGGCGCCTTCGACGGGCTGGAAAAGATCATCGAATCGAGACTCGGCTCCGGCTCCATCGGCTTCAACGGCGTCGTGGTGGAGAAGGAAGAGCGGCCGCTGGGCGAGCTCTTCTCGCAGGTGGTGCCGAAGGATCTGGTCAAGTTCGGCCTGATCCCGGAATTCATCGGCCGCGTGCCGGTCTGCGTCGCCTTAAACGAGCTGGACGAGGACGCCATGGTGCGCATCCTCACCGAGCCGAAGAACGCGCTCATCAAGCAGTTCGAGCGCCTCTTCGACATGGACGGCGTGAAGCTGATCGTGACCGACGAAGCCGTACGGGCGGTGGCGCACCGGACCATGGAGCGCAACATCGGCGCGAGAGGCCTGCGGTCTGTGCTGGAAAGCGCCATGATGGACCTGATGTTCCGCCTGCCGAGCGACGATACCATCGCCAGCTGCACCATCACGCCGGAGGTGATCACGGAAGGCGCGGACCCGGTCCTGACCTACCGCGACGCGCCGGAAGCCCAGCCGGAAAAGAAGCGCAGCTTCAGCCTCAACAACCTGCTGCAGTAAAAACGGGGGCGGGAAGATGATCATCAAATCAGCCGTATTGGAGACGGTCTGCGGCGTGACCAGCAGGCTGCCGGACAACGATCAGCCGGAATTTGCCTTTGCCGGCCGCTCCAATGTGGGGAAATCCTCCCTGATCAACGGCCTGATGAACCGCAAGTCCCTGGCCCGCGTGAGCGCGGAGCCGGGGAAGACCCGCACCATCAACTACTATCATATCAATGATTCGTTCTACTTTGTGGACCTGCCGGGCTACGGCTACGCCAAGGTCTCCGAGAAGGAGAAGGCGGCCTGGGGGAAGATGATCGAGCGTTATCTGACCGGAAGCCGGAGCCTGAAGCAGATCTTCCTGCTGGCCGATATCCGCCACGCCCCGAGCGCCGCGGATAAGCAGATGGCGGACTGGATCCGCGCGGCCGGCCGCGAGCCGGTGGTGATCGCCACCAAACTGGACAAGATCAATCGTTCCCAGCGGGCGGGGCAGCTGAAGCTGCTGCGGACGGAGCTTGCGCTTCCTCCCGAAGCGAAGATCCTGCCGTATTCCGCCCTTTCCAAAGAGGGCCGGGACGAAATATATAGCTATCTGGAGGAATGTTTATGATGGACCTGACAGAACTGAAGAAAATCTTTCGGGATCCGGCAGCCTACGGCGGCCGGGACGTGACCGTGGGAGGCTGGGTGCGCAATAACCGCGACTCCAAGAATTTCGGGTTCATCATGCTCAATGACGGGACCTTCTTCGAGTCGCTGCAGGTCGTGTACGACACGGAACTGCCGAACTTCGACGAGGTCGCGCATATCAACGTCGGCGCGGCGCTGATCGTAAGCGGCTGCATCGTCTTAACGCCCGGGGCCAAGCAGCCCTTCGAGCTGAAGGCGGCTTCGGTGGAAGTGGAAGGCCCTTCGACCCCGGATTACCCGCTGCAGCCCAAGCGCCACAGCGTGGAATTCCTGCGCACGATCCCGCACCTGCGGCCGCGCACGAACCTGTTCTCCGCGGCGTTCCGCATCCGCTCGCTGGCAGCCTATGCGATCCATAAGTTCTTCCAGGAGCGTGATTTCGTGTACGTCCACACGCCGATCATCACGGCTTCCGACGCGGAGGGCGCCGGCGAGATGTTCCAGGTCACGACGATGGATCTGAACAAGCTGCCGCGCACCGAAGACGGCGGCATCGACTTTGCGCAGGATTTCTTCGGCAAGCCGACCCTGCTGACTTTAAGCGGCCAGCTGCACGGCGAGACCTTCGCCCAGGCGTTCCGCAACATCTACACCTTCGGGCCGACCTTCCGCTCCGAGAACTCCAACACCACACGCCACGCGGCGGAATTCTGGATGATCGAGCCGGAGATCGCCTTCGCGGATCTGGCGGACGACATGGACCTGGCGGAAGCGATGCTGAAATATATCATCCGCTACGTGCTGGAGAACGCGCCGGAGGAAATGGCTTTCCTGAACAGCTTCGTGGACAAGGGGCTCATCGAGCGCCTGACGCACGTCATGAACTCCGACTTCGGCCGCATCAGCTATACCGAAGCCGTGGCGCTGCTCGAGAAGCACAACGACAAATTCGACTACAAGGTC
>JAEEUR010000073.1 GCA_016290595.1 Lachnospiraceae bacterium
CATCGCCTCCTTAAGCGCCGAGAAACTGAACGGCCTGCTGACGAAGCAGCAGGGCATCAAGACCTATATCAAGCTGCCGAAGTTCAGCTACGATTTCAGCCAGGCCTTAAACGAAGCGCTTGAAGCGCTCGGCATGGAACGGGCCTTCAGCGGCGCGGCGCAGTTTGAAGGCATCAGCCGCGACCTGCCGCTGGCGATCGCCGGCGTCGTCCACATGACCCATATCGACGTGGACAATGAAGGCACCCGTGCGGCGGCCGTGACCGCCGTGACGATGGCGGCGACCGCCATGCCGAAGCCGGAAGAAACCCGCGAAGTGTATCTCGACCGTCCCTTCGTCTATATGATCATCGATACCGTCAACAACCTGCCGATCTTTATCGGCAGCGTGACCGAACCGGGAGAATAACGATTTATGAAACACGCCTCTGTTTTCGGAAAAATGCTTGCTCTGCTCTGCGCTTTTGCCCTGCTTCTCTCTCTGGCCGCCTGCGGGGAGGCGCCCGGCGGGGACGTCCCGGCCTCCGTGCCGGAAAGCACGGCTGAAGCGGGCCTTCCCATCACGCCCGGCGGCAAGGTGCAGGCCGCGGACCTTCTGGAGGACTTTACGCCCCAGCCCGTGGAAACGAAGCAGGCCGACGAAGCCTTTGCCGGCGCCCTTTACCGTCTCGGCAGCCTCCTGCTTCAGAAGGTGCGGGAGGAGAAGCCCGGCGAAAACCTTCTGGTCTCTCCGCTTTCGGTCCTCACCGCCCTCACCATGACGGCGAACGGCGCGGCCGGCACGACCCTGGAGGAGATGGAAAAGGTGCTGGGCGGGAGCTTAAAGCTCGCGGACTTGAACGCCTATCAGGCCGGCTGGTATCAGAGCCTTGCCGCTTCGGAGGATCTTACGCTCTGCTTTGCGAACGCCATCTGGTTCAAGGAGGAGCAGGGCCTCATCATCAAGGACAGCTTCCTGCAGAAAAACGTCGACCACTTCACCGCCGCAATCCGCAAGGCGCCGTTTAACGAGGAGACGCTGCGCGACATCAACCAGTGGACCGATACGAACACGCACCACATGATCCCGAAGGTCCTGGAGGAGCTTGACCCCGCCGACGTGATGGTGCTCTTAAACGCCCTCTGCTTCGAGGCGAAATGGGCCGAGCCCTTTGACGAGAACGCGATCGATAAGGCCGCCCCGTTCACGGCCGAAGGCGGGACCGTCCGAACCGTTTCACAGATGCGCGGCACGGTCCGGCAGTATCTGGCGGACGAGAGCTGCACGGGCTTTTGCAAGGACTATAAGGGCGGATATTCCTACGTGGCGCTGCTTCCCGCAGAGGGCGTGAGCCTGGAGGACTTCATCGCCTCTTTAAGCGCGGAAAAGCTTTCGAAGCTCTTGGCCGGGCAGGAAAACACCGCCGTATCCGTCGGCCTGCCGAAGTATTCCTACGATTTCGGCATCGATCTGGCGCAGGCGCTGATGGATCTGGGCATGCCCACGGCCTTTGTCGGCGCGGACTTCTCCGGCATCACGGACAGCTATCCGCTCTCCATCGGCCGGGTGATCCACAAGACGCATATCGACGTGGACAGCGAGGGCACGAAGGCCGCCGCCGTGACCGCCGTCACCATGCGCAAGAACGCCGCGCCGTTTTATCCCGATCAAAAAGAGGTGGTCCTCGACCGCCCCTTCGTCTATCTGATCCTGGATCAGAACGGTATTCCGCTCTTTATGGGAGCGGTGTCGGATATCGCTCCGTAAAGAAGAACGAACCCCCGGCTGTCATTTTTTCCGACAGCCGGGGGTCTTTTTTATTTTTCCGCCTTCCAGTAAAGCCACGCCACCTGCGTGCGCACCTCGTCCGAAACCGTCCCGTCTTTATCCGCTATGCTGTTAAGATAAGCCAGCGCCTTCCTGTCGTACTCGTCCGCTTCGGGCGCATCCTTCCAGCAGCGCTCCCGCATCAGTTCCGCCTGCGCCCGGACCGTCCGGCGGTCGGACCAGTGATAGGGGACGCTTTTCGTTTCCGGCAAATAGTCCATCGCGCGCAGCATCTCCGCCAGCTGCGCCACGGTGGTATGCTCCCGGCCGGCAAGAGGCTCTCCGCTTCCAGCCGGCTCCGCAAAACCGACCGCTTCTTTTATGCGGCGGCGCAGCACGGCGTCCGAAGCCGTAAAGCCCGCGATAAAGCACCAGCCGCGGGACAGCGCGCTGAACTTTTTCAGCGTTTTTTCATCGTGAACGGCCGGCGACATCGTGGAAAAGCAGAAATCGAAGCGCGGGTGAAACACGTCTGTATCTATATCCGCCTCGTCAAAATCGCAGCAAAAGGTCCGCCAGACAGAGGCCGGGAAGGAGGCGGACATGTTTTTTTCCGCAAAGGCAAGCATCTTTTCCGAGATGTCCGTCAGCGTGACGTCGCAGCCGCGCGCCGCCAGCAGCGTCCCGTATTTTCCGACGCCGCAGCCCACGTCCAGGGCCCGGCAGCCGGGAAAGATCATGCCGTTTTCCTCCCAGAAGGAAAGACAGCTGCGGATATAGGGATTGAGGCCCAGCTCAAAGGTCCGCTGGAACTCCGCCGCAGCCTTATCCCACTGTTTTGCTTTTTCACTCATACAACTCTTCCTCCTGCCGGGATCCTGCCTCCAGCCGTCTTTCCCCTCCGCCCCGCGCGGCAGTTTTCTTCTTACACAGGGAAACAAGAAAAGTAAATCAGAAAAATGCGTCCTTTTCAACCCCCCCGGGGGGTTGCGGGACGTTTTTTCTCATGATAAAGTGCCGGTATAATGTGGAAGGAGGGTTCTTCATGAAAACGAAAACCAGACTTTTTGCTCTTCTTGCGGCACTCCTGATGCTTCTGTCCGTCCTCGGCGGCTGCGCTTCGGGAAATAAGGAGACCACGCCTGCCGCCGATCCCGGCAGCCAGGCCGCAACCACCGCACCGACCTCTCCGGCTCCGGCCCAGACCACGCAGGCTGCTCCGGCCCAGACCACGCAGGCCGTTCCCGCCGAACCCACTACGGCCGAACCCACTACGGCCGAGCCCACCACGGCCGAGCCGCTGCCGAGGGATCCCGTTACGGGCAAGCGCATCTTCACCGACTCCGTCGGCCGTGAGGTACAGATCCCGGACGAGATCCAGCACATCCTTCCGTCCGGCAACATGGCCGCCACGTTTATGTGGCCGCTCTGCGCCGATAAGCTGGCGTCCTTAGCCTCCAAATTTACCGATGAAGCTCTCAAATACTACGGCGAGCAGTACAGGGATCTGCCCATCACCGGCGACCTGTACAAGACCGGCTCCAAGATGAACGTCGAGGAAGTCGCCCGCTTAAGTCCCGATATCATCATCGACTTCGGCGAGCCCAAGGACACCATCACCGAGGACTTAAACAAGCTGCAGGAGCTGCTCGGCATCCCCTGCGTCTTCATCGAAGGCTCCTTCTCCAACTCCGGCCAGGCCTACCGGATGCTCGGCAGGCTGCTCGGCATGGAAGAGGAAGCGGAAGCCGTCGCCGCTTATATCGAAGACATTCTGGCCCAGACCGACAAGGCTTTTGAAACGATCCAGAAGAAGACCTTAGCCACCGCCAGCAAAACGGACGGCACGGGCGCCGGCTGCGTCGCGAGAGGCACCTATTTCGACGAGATCTGGAGCTACATGGGCATCAACGTCGTGGAAGTTCCGAACGGCAAGATGTACGGCTCCACGCAGGTGGGCATGGAACAGCTGCAGACCTGGGATCCCGAGTATCTGTTCCTCTCCAGCTCCGAGGAATACGAAAGCGTCATGAAGGATCCGGCCTGGGCCGAGCTTCAGGCCGTCAAGAACGGCAACGTTTACGTCTCCCCGAACCAGCCGCAGAGCTTCGTCTCCTACCCGTCCGTGAACCGCTACATCGGCATCATCTGGATGGCGGAGATCCTGTATCCGGACCAGTTCGACTGGGACGTGAAGGCCGAGATCGTCAAGTTCTACGAGATGTTCTATCACTGCACGCTGACCGAAGACATGTTAAGCGAGCTTATCTCCGGTCCCGGCGCGATGCCGAAGTAAAGAAAGGCCGGGCGGGGTCTTTACGGCCCCGCCCTCACTCTGTTTTATGTCCCTGAACCGCAAAAAAAACATCCCGGTCCTCTTGTTCATGTTTTTGCTGCTGCTGATAACGGCAGTTTTTTCGCTGCTCATCGGCCGCTTTGATATCAGCATCAAAGAATGCTTCGGCATCCTCTGGTCCAAGCTCTTCCCGATCGAGCCCTACTGGACCAAGGTGCAGCACAACATGCTGGTCCTGGTCCGCCTGCCGCGCATCATCATCGCGATCTTGGTCGGCGCCTCGCTTTCCGTCGCCGGCACCTCCTATCAGTGCATTTTCCGCAATCCCATGTGCGCGCCCGATATTTTAGGCGCTTCCACCGGCGCGGCCTTCGGCGCCTCGCTCGCCATCCTGCTCGGCAAGAGCAACATGACCATCACGATGTGGGCCTTCCTCTCCAGCCTGGCCTGCGTGCTGCTGGTCCTTCTTGTGAGCCGCTTCTGCCGCGGAAACCAGATCCTGAATCTTATCCTGGCCGGCATCATGGTCGGTTCCATCTTCTCGGCCGGGAATTCCTATATCAAGATGATCGCCGATCCGAACAACGTCCTCCCCGCCATCACCTACTGGCTGATGGGCTCCCTTTCCGGCGCGGACACCAAAAAGATGAACTACATCTGGATCCCGCTCCTGATCGGCATGGTCCCGATCTTCCTGCTGCGCTGGAAGATCAACGTCCTGACCCTGGACGACGAGGAAGCCAAGACGATGGGCATCAACACCCGCGTCACGCGGACGATCGTGATCCTGGCCGCCACGCTCCTCACGGCCGCCAGCGTTTCGGTGAGCGGCATCATCGGCTGGGTCGGCCTGGTCATGCCGCACATCGCCCGGAAATTCGTAGGCGACGACTGCCGCATCCTGATCCCGGCCTCGGCCCTCATCGGCGGCATCTTCCTTCTGCTCGTGGACGATCTGGCCCGCAACCTCTACACCATCGAGCTGCCGCTTGGGATCCTGACCTCGCTGATCGGCGCTCCGTTCTTCCTTTACCTGATGCTCCGGAGAAGGGAGTAGGCCATGTCGATCGAAGTCAGAAACGTAAGCTTTGCCTATCTGCGCGGGAAGACCGTGCTGGACGATATCAGCTTTCAGATCCCGGACGGCGAGTTCGTCTGTCTGCTCGGGCCTAACGGTGTAGGAAAATCAACGCTTTTTAAATGCATTCTTCGTCTTTTGACAAGCTATTCCGGGGAAATTTTCGTCGACGGAGCGGATTCCGTCAGCTTAAGTGCGAAAGAGCTTTCCCGCCGCGTCGCCTATATCCCGCAGTCCGCCGCCGCCATCTTCAACTACACGGTGCGCGACACCGTGCTGATGGGGACAACGGCCATGACAAACGGCCTGCGCTCTCCGGGCAAAAAAGAAGAGGCCTTCGTGGATCAGGCCTTAAAGCTTCTGGATATTGAGTATTTGAAGGACCGGATGTTCACACGCATCTCGGGCGGCGAACGCCAGCTGGTCCTGATCGCGCGGGCGCTGGCGCAGCAGGCCAGGATCCTCCTGATGGACGAGCCGACCGCCAACCTGGACTACGGCAACCAGCTGCGCGTCTTAGAGCAGATCAAAACGCTCTCCGCGAGCGGCTACACGATCCTTGAGTCCACGCACAACCCGGAGCAGGCCTTCTGGTACGCCGACCGGGTGCTTGCGGTCCACGGCGGAAAGCTGATTGCAGACGGAAAGCCGGAAAAGGTCATGGATGCCGCACTTTTAAAGACGCTCTATCAAATCGACGTCAGCATCGAAGCCCTGCACGACGGCAAAGCCCACGTCTGCCTGCCGAAAAAGCTCCTGCAGTAAGCAGGAGCTTTTTCCTTTTTGATACCGATATCCGGTCCGCCGTGTTTTCAGTTTTCTTCCCGAAGGGCAGCCTGCGCTGCCTTTCTTGCTTCTTCCAGCGGGATCCCTTCGGCTTTGGCAATGCGCGCGAGGTCCTCGTATTCGATCTTTTCGCGCCCCACGCCGTAGCCTTCCGAGCTTTTGACCCGGACCGGGCCCCATTTCGTCTCCCGGCTCTCGCTTTTCCGCGAAAGGATATAGCGTTTCGTTTCGACTGACCGGATGCCCAGCGTCGCCGTGTGCCGGAAAGCCGCGCGGATGACCGCTTCCTTCTTCTCCGGCGCGCAGATGATCTTGATCAGCGTGCCCGGGCGGTTCTTTTTCATGTTCGCCGCGACGGTGTACACCTCCACGGCGCCGGCTTCGAACAGCCTCTCGCACGCGAAGGCGATCTCCTCGGCCGTCATGTCGTCCACGTTGACGGAAAGCTCCGTCATGATCTCGGTCTTCTCCTCTCCGCTCTCGCCCAGGAAGGCGCGCACGCAGTTGGCGCGCGGAAAGTCCTTTTTGCCCATGCCGTAACCGATCTTCTCCGTGCGCATGAGCGGCATGGCCTCAAAGCGGTCCGCGAAAGTTGTAAGAAGCGCGGCGCCCGTGGGCGTGCAGAGCTCGCCCTTTATCTCCGTACTGTAGATGGGGACGCCCTGAAGCAGCAGCGCCGTGGCGGGGGCCGGGACCGGCAGGATCCCGTGCGCGCATTTCACCGTTCCGCTGCCGGCGTGCACCGGGGAGGCGATCACTTCGTCCGGCGCCAGTTTTTCCATCAGCAGGCAGACGGCCGTTACGTCCGCGACCGCGTCCAGCGCGCCGACCTCGTGAAAATGGATCTCCTCCACGGGCCGGCCGTGCACCGCGGACTCCGCTTCGGCGATCCGCCGGTACACCGCCAGTACGTTCTTCCGCACGTTCTCGGAAAGCTTCAGCGCGTTTACGGTCTCTTCGATCCCGGGCAGCGTGCTGTGCGCATGGTGATGATGGTGCTCTTCCTCATGCTCCGGGTGATGATGATGCTCTTCCTCATGGTCGTGGTGATGCTCTTCTTCATGGTGATGGTGATGCCCGTGCTCTTCAGCCTCTTGCTCTTCTTCTCCGTGCACCAGGACCTCCATCCGGCTTCCCTTGATGCCGCATTTTTCCGCGGGGATCAGGGCAAACGTCACACCGGGGATCCCGAGCCCGTTCAGCTCGGCTGCAAAGGCTTCCGGATCCGGCAGAAGTTCCGCAAGAGCTGCCGTCAGCATATCGCCGGCCGCTCCCATGCCGCAGTCCAGATAAAGGATCTTCATGTTTCTCTCCTTATTTCTCAGCCGAAAAGCCGGCCTTCTCCAGCGCGTAGACCAAAGCCGGGACCAGCGCCAGATGCAGGATGATGCCGGGCACCGCGTTCACGATGGCGCCGGCCAGGAACATCTTTAAGGTAAATGTCGTGCCGCCGAGGCCCAGCAGGAGCCATTTGACCGCTCCCCAGACCAGGCGGCCGGCGATCATCGCGCCGATCAGCGCCACATACAGGCTCCAGAGCTTATGGCGCGGCAGCTTCCGGTACAGAAAACCGGAAACGAAGCCGTACACCGCCAGTTCGAACATCATGCAGACCGCATCCGGATAGAGCGCCGGCATCTGAAAGAGGACGGAGCGCAGGATCGGGGCGATCAGGCCGACCAGGGCCCCCCAGGGCGCCCCGCATAAGAATCCGCAGAGGAAGACCGGGATGTGCATGGGGCTTAAGCGCTTGCCGATCTCCGGGATCTGGCCCGTTACGAAAGGCAGGACCAGGCAGAGGGCCAGACACAGGCCCGCCGTTGTCAGTTTCCGCAGTTTATCGTTCATGTTTCCTTCTCTCCGGCTTCTTGTTTTCTCTTCTTTTCAAAAAACTCAATGGCGAGGGACGCGGCAAGTGCCAGCGCGCCTGCTCCCGCGATCCCGGCCTTCGAATAGTCGTGGCTGTAATAGACCTCGCTGGTCCCGATCTCCGGCACGCTTAAAGGGTCGAAGGGGACGCCCGTCTCCGCGCAGAGCTGCTTTAGGTTCAGGAAGTGGACCGTGGGCACGCCCAGGGCCAGATACTGCTCCACAAGGCCGCTCTTGGCGCTTAAGACCGGCTTCGAGGGCTTTAAGAGCCCCTGGCCGAAGGACAGGGACGCCTCGTTGTTCCCGATCCCGAGGATGTTGCCGCCCACGTTCACGAAGGCGGCGATATCCCCCATCCGCTCCATCCGGTAAGCGATATCCGCCTCAAAGCTGTCGAATTCCAGGAGCGTGAAGCCCTCTTCCTTCAGGCGGCTGATCATGGCCTCGATCTCTTCGGTCTCCTCCATGCGGTAGCCGAGCATGTTGTCGCCGCGGTCGCCGTCGCCGCCCAGGGAGACCATCTGCGGCATCGTGGATAAAAGGCCCGCGTCCACCGCGGTCTTGATCATCTCCGGCAGCACGTAGCCCGGCAGATTCGCCCCGTAGTTCGAGGCGCCGATGGTCGCGCTGTAGATGACCTTCACTTCCATCACGTCCGCCGCGCAGAGCAGCGCCAGATCCGCGCCGGGGAAGGACGCCGAAAAGCTGGCGCCGACGGTATCGCCCTTTTTCACCCCCGCCTCGTCCAGTAGCCGCACGAAAAGGGCCGCCATATCGGGCAGCTGGGAGGTCCGCTTGGCCTCCAGATTGCCCAGCGAGGTGGTGATCGCGGTGATCTCCTCCCCCAAAAGGCCAAGTTCAAGCGTATCCTCCGGCACCAGCGCATAGCCCCGGGCCAGCCGCTCCTCCTTCACGGCCTGAACGACCTTTACGTGCAGGCGCGAGGCCGCCTCCATCTCCTCCGCGTAAGACAGACGCACCCGTTTTCCCGTCACGTAGATCAGCGCCGCCGCCGCCGTCAGAAACAGCAGCAGCAGGGCGTACAGGATCTGTTTCCGTCTGCTCATGGCGTCTTGCTCCTATAGTACACGCCGGAGGTCCCGATCTCGGGGATCCCGTCCGGGTCAAAGGGAATGCCGTTCTCCTCGCAGAGCTTTTTCACGGCCAGCAGGTGGATGGTCGGCAGGCCCTTGGCCAGATATCGTTCGGTAAGGCCGCTGTGCGCGGTGATCTCCACGGTCTGCGGCTCAAGCAGGCCGCTGCCGGCCTTTAGCATAAAGCTGTCCTCCGACGAGCCGAGCCCCAGCCCGTTCCCGCCGGCGTTCACGAAGGCTTTGATCTCACCGTAGAGCTCTTCGTGCAGGGCGATATCCTGCGAAAAGCTTTCGATCTCGGCCCAGCCGAGCCCGGCGGCTATAAGGCGCGCCTTCATCTCTTCGATCTTCTGAATGTCCTCCGGCTCCTCCAGCACGTAGCCCATCATGTTGAGGCCCATGTCGCCCTTGCCGCCCAGCGTGATCAGGACCGGCATCCGGGAGATCAGCTTCGCGTCGTATAAGGTCTTGGCCATCTCCGGGAAGGTGTATTCGGGGAGGTTCGCGCCGTAGGCCGACGAGCCCACGGAGGTCGTGTAGCGCAGGTCCAGGCCCATCACCTCGGCCGCGCAGAGCACCGCCAGGTTGAAGCCCGGGTACGAGCCGGAGAAGTTCGCGCCGACGGCGTCGCCCTTCTTCAGGCCGGCTTCCTTAAAGTATTTCACCACCAGCGCCGCAAAATCCGGCAGCTGGGAGGTGCGTTTTTCCGGCAGTCCCGCGGAGGTCGTCATGATGGCGGTGAAATCCTCCCCCAGAAGGCCGATGCCGAGCTTGTCCTCTTCCGAGAGCGCAAGGCCTCTGGCTTCGCGTTCCTCGCGGATCTTCTCCGTGCAGCGGGCATGCAGCTGCGCCGCTTTCTCCATCACCTTCGCGTAGGGGAGCTTATCCGGGTCCTGTCCGCAGGCGGAAAGGAAGAGGCTTCCGAGGAGGATCAGGGCAAGCGCCGCCAGCCGTCTGATATGCTTTTGAAAGGCTCTGCCGCGCCTCATAACATACCGACCCATAAAAGCGCCAGCACGCAGAGCGCCGTGCAGATGCCGAGGGAGATGCCCGTCTTGGCAAAGCCCTGCCGCTCGATATCCCTGACGATCAGGGCCGGCACGATGTAGCCGATCACGCGGATCCCGAAGGGGAAAACGCCCACGGCGCCGACGAGCCAGGACAGGGCGAAGGTCAGGACCACGTTCACGGCGAAGAGCCGCCGGCCGTAGAGGATCAGGAATTTCCCGATCAGCTGATCCGCGCCCCAGACCAGAAGGATGATCAGCAGGCTGAAGGCGATGCGCCACGGATCCCGGATATTTAAGGCCAGGTAGACCGGAGCCACCAGGCCGCCGGTGGAATAGCCGCTGATCTCTGAAAAGATCACGGCGATCAGAATGCCCACGATCACGATCTCACTGTACATAGCCGACTCCTTCCGTAAGCTCCAGCTCCTCTTTCGCCCGTTCCACCAGGCGGATGCCCTCGTTCTTGATATTGCCCACCGCCATGATCAGGCGCGGCTTTTCGCTTGCAAAGGGGACCTCTTCGGCCAGCGAATAGCCGCTCAGCTCCGCTTTCGGCGCGGCCTTTTTGCACAGAGCCTCCAGCGCCTGCTGGTTGTCGCCCAGGATCCAGACCCGGGCCGGCTGCATCACGCCCACCAGCCGGGCCATATCCTTCGCGCGGGCGGGACGGTCTCCGCGGTTGTTGATCAGGATCACCAGCTCCTCGTCCTCGTCGCCCCGGATCTTGTCGTAGATCATCTGCGTGGAGCTCACGTCGTTGGCCGAGAGCGCGTTGACGAAGACCGTGTTGTTTCCCTTAAAGACCGACAGCGCGTAGGGATCGCGGATAAAGCCCTCGATGCCTCTGTAGGCCGTCTTCCGCTCCACGCCGACCGCCTCGCAGACGGCCAGCGCCAGCGCGACGTTCTCCGGGAAGTCCAGGGCTTCGGCGCCGGGCAGATCGCCCAGCGTATGCTCGTTTGTTACCGTAAGGCTGCTCTCCAGCTTCTTCGCGCGGGCTTCGAACGTCTCCCGGAAGTCCTGTTCGGCCGTAAAGATCTGCCCCTTTTCGGGCAGCATCTCCATCAGGCAGGCCAGGATCTCCTCGCGGGTGTCGCCCATCACGTCCATGTGGTCCAGGCGCGCGTTGGTGATGACGCCGATGTCGCAGTGCAGCATGTTTTTGCCGGAGACGCGCTGGTATTCCGGCAGAAGCGCCATGCATTCGATGACCAGATAGTCCGCTCCTTCCTTCGCCGCGATATGCAGGAACTTGATCTGCTCGCGGATATTGGCCGGGCCGCGCCGCTTCACTTCTTCCTGACGTCCGTCCGGATAGATCGCGATGGGCAGGGTCCCGGTGGTCTTGCACATGACCCTATGGCCGCCTGCCGTGATGCCGGCGGCGATC
>JAEEUR010000074.1 GCA_016290595.1 Lachnospiraceae bacterium
TTCGTAGTGCTTATTGTCCAGATTCGTGAACGGCAGGATGGCCGGCAGATCCAGGACCGCGACCGCGGTCCGCTCGCCGAGGCCGAAGGCCTCCGCCGTGGCGGGATGCACCTCGCCCAGATAGCCGATCACGGTACCCTGATAGCTCACGACCGCCTGGCGGCCCGGGTGCAGGAACGGGAATTCGCCGGTGTTGGCATATTCCAGCTGCTCCTTTAAGCCCGCCTTGCGCAGGAACTCTTCCGCCGCCGCCTTTAAGGCGAAGAAATCCGTCTCGCCGTAGGCGCCGAAGCAGAGCTGGCGGCGCTCATCCGGCAGTTCGGTCAGGGGAAGCGCCTTCGGCAGGTAGATATTGGCCAGCTCGTAGAGCTTGACGTTCTTGTTGCGGCGGTTATAGTTGGTCGCCAGCGACGTCAGCATGCCGCCTAAGGGCAGGGTCCGCATGATGCTGTAATCCTCGCCGAGCGGGTTCAGGATGGTCACGGCCTGCCGCAGCTTCGAATCCGCCGGCAGCCGCAGCTTGTCCCAGACCTTCGGACTTTCGAAGGAATAGTTCATGGACTGGCTGTAGCCGCAGTATTCCATGACGTCGCAGGCCAGATTTTCCACGCGCTGCTTGTAGGAAAGCTTGCCGGCCGTCGCCTCGCCGGTCGGCAGGGTGGTCGGGACGTTGTCGTAGCCGAAGAAGCGCGCGACTTCCTCCGCCAGATCCGCCTCGCCCTCCAGATCCTGCCGGAACGTGGGAACCTTCACCACGCCGCGGGCTTCGTCGTATTCCAGCGCCAGCGGCGGGAAGTAGCTCAGCATGGTCTCCTTCGGGATATCCGTCCCCAGGAAGGCGTTGATCCAGTCCGGACGGAACGGGATCTCGCGAGGGACGGGCTTCTTCGTGTAAACGTCCACGCAGCCGCCGACGACTTCGCCGCAGCCCAGCTCTTCCACCAGCGCGCAGGCGCGGTCGATGGCCGCCAGGGCATTCTCCGGATCCAGGCCCTTCTCGAACTTGCCGGAGGCCTCGGTGCGCATGCCCAGGCGCTTCGCAGACAGACGGATATTGGTGCCGTCGAAGCAGGCCGACTCGAAGACCATGGTCTTCACGTCGTCTGTGATCTTGGAGTTCTCGCCGCCCATGATGCCGGCGATGCCGATGGCTTTCTCGCCGTCGCAGATCATCAGCATGCGGCCGTCCAGCGTTCTTTCCTGGCCGTCCAGGGTCACGAACTTCTCACCGTTTTCGGCACGGCGCACCACGATCTTATGCCCCGCGATCAGGTCGTAATCGAAGGCGTGCATCGGCTGGCCGTACTCTTCCATCACATAGTTGGTGATATCCACCAGGTTGTTGATGGGGCGTATGCCGCTGGCCCGCAGGCGCTCCTGCATCCACTTCGGGCTCGGGCCGAACTTGATATTCTTCACCACGCGGGCGGTGTAGCGCGGGCACAGATCCGTGTCCTTCACTTCCACGCTCACGTAGTCGGAGGCGTTTTCGTTATTGCCGGTCTTCGGCACGACGGGCGGCACGAAGGGCAGGCGGAAGGTCGCCGCCGCTTCGCGGGCGATGCCCAGCACGCTGTAGCAGTCCACGCGGTTGGAGGTGATCTCATACTCGAAGACCGTATCGTGCAGGCCGAGCGCTTCCAGCGCGTCGTCGCCGGGCTTCACACTGCTGCCTTCCGGGAACACATAGATGCCGTTTTCCGGCGCTTCGGGGAAATAGGTATGCTCGAAGCCGAGCTCCTCCACGGAGCACATCATGCCCGCAGAGGGCACGCCGCGCAGGGCGCCGGCCTTGATCGGCACGCCCTCTTCCGGCAGATGCCCGTCATGGTCGCCGGCGACCTTGCCGCCATCTAAAACCACGATGACGGTCTGGCCCTCGGCCGCGTTCGGCGCGCCGGTCACGATCTGCAGGTTCTCCGGCCCTCCGACGTTTACCTGGCAGACCACCAGCTTGTTGGCGTTCGGGTGCGGCTCCAGCTTCTCGATGCGGCCGACCACGATCTTCTCCAGGTTCTTGTCCAGGGCGGCAAAGCCCTCGACCTTGGTCCCGGACAGGGTCATTTTATCGAAATATTCCTGATTGCCGGCGGCTAAGCCCAGCACGTAGGATTTGATCCAGTTATACGATGTATTCATATCTGCTCCTTCCTGCTCCCGGTCAGAACTGCTTTAAGAATCTCTCGTCGTTCTCGTACAAGAGCCGCATGTCGTCGATCTCGTACTTTAAGAGCGTGATGCGCTCCAGGCCGATGCCGAAGGCGAAGCCCGAGTACTCTTCGGGATCGATGCCGCTCATCTTAAGGACCTTCGGATGCACCATGCCGCAGCCCAGGATCTCGATCCAGCCGCTGCCCTTGCACATCCGGCAGCCCTTGCCGCCGCACTTGAAGCAGGAAACGTCCATCTCCGCGCTGGGCTCGGTGAACGGGAAGTGATGCGGCCGGAACTTGACCTTCGTCTCCTGGCCGAACATCTCTCTGGCGAACTGCGCCAGCGTACCCTTCAAGTCCGCGAAGGTGATGTTTTTATCGATGACCAGCCCTTCCACCTGGTTGAAGCAGGGGGAGTGTGTCGCGTCCACGTCGTCCGAGCGGAAAACCCGGCCCGGCGCCACGATGCGGATAGGCGGCTTTGTTTTTTCCATGACGCGGACCTGCACCGGGGAGGTCTGCGTGCGCAGCAGGATCTTGTCGTTCACGTAGAAGGTGTCCTGCTCGTCCTTGGCCGGATGGTTGGCCGGGATGTTCAGGGCCTCGAAGTTGTAGTAATCGTACTCCACCTCCGGGCCTTCCACGACTTCGTAGCCCATGCCGATAAAGACGCGCTCCAGCTCTTCCAGCGCGAGGGTGTTGGGATGACGGTGCCCGATCTCCGGGAGCTTTGCCGGGAGCGTGACGTCCACGGTCTCCGCCTTGAGGCGCGCTTCCAGCGCCTTCTCCGCGATTTCCTTCTGCGCCGAAGCCAGCCGCTCCTCGATCGCCTTGCGGGTGGAGTTCACCCACTCGCCGACCTTCGGACGGTCTTCCGGCGCCACGTCGCGCATGCCCTTCAAGACTTCGGTCAGCTCGCCCTTCTTGCCCAGGTAGGCCAGACGGATCTCATTTAAGGTATCCATCGTGCCCGCCGCATTCAGTTTCGCCAGCGCCTCTTCCTTTATTCTTGCCAGTTTTTCCTGCATAACAGCCTCCTTATCAGGCCTTCCTGTTTTTAGTCTGTACAAAAAATGTATTATACGCCGCCCCTTGCGGATTTGCAAGAATTTTCTTGTCAATCCCCCTCCGCCATGCTATTATAATTCTGTAATAAACATTCACGTATTCCGATCCACGGAGGGCGCCATGCTCGGACTAACCGTAACCCGTCTCAGGGACTTTACCCAGCATTTGTTCATAAAAGACAGCTTCGACAGCTTCTTCCTGTCCGAAGCCCGCTTCGCCACGAGCTTCACCGCCGAATTCGACGGAAAGGCCTTAAGCGAGAACGCTCCGCAGCCGTATATCAGCTGGGGACAGCTTCGTCCCGTCGCGTTTCAGCTCATCCGCGGGAAGGAACTGCCGAAAAGTTTCTCTCTGGTCCTGGTCTATTCGACAGAAAAGACCGCAGCCCTTCTGGCTGCGGCCGATCGGGAAACGGACCCCGAAATGCTTCCTTCCCTCTTCATCAATCTGCGCTACCGGCAGGAGCAGCTCATGCTCACCACCGGCGTCAGCGAAAAAAGTTTCTATCCGGACTTCGGCCTGCCGAAGCTCTGGGACCGGGAAGTGCTGAAGATCCTGGCCGAACTCGGACTGGAGGACGCGGTCCGTTCCTAGAACCACGCGGTAAACTCCACGCCGTCTCCCGTATTCCTTACGTCGCAGCCGCCGCCCAGGCGCTCTGCGGACGCTTTCACCAGCGAAAGCCCTATCCCGCTGCCGCCGTAGCTGCGCGTGCGGGCCTTGTCCACCTTATAAAACTTGTTCCAGATCTGCGGCAGCGCCGCCTCGGGGATCGGATCGCCCTCATCGAACACGGAGATCAGGGCGCCGGTCTCTCCTTTTTGTTCAGCCGAAACGCGGACCAGGCCGCCCTTCTTCACGTAATGGAAGGCGTTGCTGATGTAGTTCTGCACGATCTGCTCCGTTAAGAGCTCGTCCGATTCCACCGGCAGCGTTTCCGGCAGATCCAGCTCCAGCCGGACGTCCGAACGCTCGCTTCCGATCTGGTAGGGGGCCGAAAGATCCCGGATCAGCGCCGCCAGGTCAAAGCAGGTCTTCTCGATGCGCACCGCCCCGGATTCCAGCTCGTCCAGATTCAGGAGCTGCCGCACCAGGCGGTTCATGCGTTCCGCCTCGTCGATGATGACGTCGCTGTAGCGGGTCCGAAGTTCCTCGTCCTCGCACAGGCCGTCCCGGAGCCCCTCCGCATAACCCTGGATCAGGGCGATGGGCGTCTTTAATTCATGCGAGATATTCGCCAGAAATTCCTTGCGCTGCTCGTTCTGCTGCTCCTTCTCCTGCACGTCCTTCTCCAGCTGCTGATTCGCCTTCTGCAGATTTCCGATCGTCAGCTCCAGGTTTTCCGACAGTTCGTTGATATTTTCGCCCAGCGTCTGGATCTCGTCGCCGCTCCGGCCCTCAAAGCGCTCGGAAAAGTCCAGCGCCGCCATCTTTTTCGACAGGCCGCTTAAGGTAATGATGGGGTCCGTCAGCCGCTTGGTAAACAGGAACATCAGAAGGCTCCCGACCAGCAGGATCCCCAGGCCGATCAGCAGCAGGAAACGGTTGGAAAGCTGAGCGCTCTCCTCGATCCGGGCCAGCGACAGGGTCATCAGATAGGGGCACTCCGCCTGGCCGGAGGACTTTGCCAGGCCCAGACAGATGATCTGCTCCGAACGGGTCAGGGGATCGCGGGTCTGATAAATCATGTGGTCGTCCGTTTTGACGTAGACCTTATCCATCTCCCGCATCATCGTCTGCTCGATCTCCAGACGGCGCCACAGGCCCCGCTCCTCTTCGCCGGCCGAATACAGGATCACGTCGCTGCCCATCAGCAGCATCGTGATGCCGTAGCGCTCGCAGGCCAGGTTCAGCTCCATTTCCAGCTCTTCGTCGTTCGGATCCTGCGCCAGCTCGGTCAGGAGCGAGCGGGTCTCCTCCATCCGGACCAGCTGCTGCTTCAGGTAATAGGCCTTCAGACCGAAGCGGTTGATCAGCCACAGCGCCGCGATCATCAGCACAAAAAGGCCGACGAAGATCAGAACGCTCTTCGTCCGCAGGCTGAGAGGCAGCGCCTTTTTTCCCTTGCCTTTGCTCATTTCTTATCGGCCTCCAGCTTGTAGCCGACGCCCCAGATGGTCTTGATGTTGTCGCCGTACGCGCCAAGCTTGCTCCGCAGCTTCTTTACGTGCGTGTCAATGGTCCGCGCATCGCCGTAATAGTTGTAGTTCCAGACGTGGTTCAGGATCGCCTCGCGGGACAGCGCCACGCCGACGTTTTCCAGGAAATACTGCATCAGTTCGTATTCTTTCAGGCTCAGCTCCACGGGCTCGCCGTCCACGGTCAGCTGCCGCGCCACGCGGTCCAACTTCAGGCCGTCCAGCATGAGCGGCGCGTTGGCCTCGCCCTCCTGCTTGCGCAGGATCGCCGCGATGCGCGCCATCAGGACGCGCGGGCTGAAGGGCTTGGTCACGTATTCGTCCACGCCCAGCTCGAAGCCCTTGATCTCGTCGCGGTCCTCGCCCAGCGCCGTCAGCATGATCACCGGCACCTGCGAATAGCGGCGGATCTCGGTTAAGACCTGCCAGCCGTCCAGCTTCGGCATCATCACGTCCAGCAGCACCAGCGCGATATCCTTCGTGTCAAAAAATTTCTGCAGGGCCTCCTCGCCGTTGCCCGCCTCGATCACCGTATATTTTTCCCGCTGCAGGAAGTCTCTGATCAGACCTCTCATGCGTTCTTCGTCATCTACCACCAGGATCTTCGCTCCGTCCATGACCATGCTCCTCAATCATCAATTTTCAGGCTGACCGCCGCTTATGATGCCTTCCGACATACGCCTGCCCCTGCAGGATAAGCTGATTATAGCAGATAAAAACGGGATTGGGGGCACTTCACAGAAATATCACAGAAGGGCGGGGCTCTTTCCGAGCCCCGCCCTCACTGCGTTCCGATATTTCGTTTTCCTGCACCGCCGCTTTACCCTTCGATCAGGATGGTCTTCTTTTCGGGCAGCTTCTTCGCTTCCTTCTTCGGCAGGATCAGCGTCAGCACACCGTGCTTGAAGCTGGCCTTGACGTCCTCTTCCGTCAGCTCCTCGCCCACGTAGAAGCTCCGCTGCATCGCGCCGGCGTAGCGCTCCTGGCGGATCAGTTTGCCCTTCTTCTCCTGGTTCTTGTCCAGGCCCTTCGCGGCGCTGACCGTCAGGTACCCTTCGTTCAGATCCAGCGTGATCTCATCCTTGGCAAAGCCCGGCAGATCGATATCCACCTCGTAGTGATCCTCGTGCTCGCGCACGTCCGTCTTCATCATGCGGTCTGCATGGTGTCCGTAGAGCTTGCGCTCCGCGCGGTCCAGGTCTCTCAGTTCGGGGAAGCCGAACCAGTCGTCCCATAAACTCTCTCCGAAAATGCTAGGTGTCAACATTGTTTTTTCCTCCTCAACTCATTTTTCTGAGCAAGGGGAAGGAGTGTTTGGATCTTTCGGACCATTGGTCCCAGAGGTCTTCTCTTTTCCTCTGTTCGGCCCCGTTATAGCACTGTTGTTAGCACTTGTCAATAGCGAGTGCCAAAAAAATTTGTGAACTTTTTGTTACGCTTTCAGGGCTGCTGCTTCTGCCTCTTCTCCCGCTTTTTTCTTCTCTGCTCGCGGTTTTCCTTTTCGGATTCGAAGAGCTCGACGGCGGCGTCCGTGAGTGCCTCGTCCCAGACCTTGCCGGCCGGCTTGCTGCCGGCCATCCACGGACAGTACAGGGCGTAGTCGTCATCCAGCACGACCGTATAGGACGGGCCGCAGCGGTCGTTCACATGCCTATACAAATGGCGTCCCGTCAAGATCAGTTCCTCCGCCTCACGGCTGCTCAAGTTTTTGTTCAGGCGGTTAAAGACCGCGCCGGATATCTCGTAGAGATCCCACGAGCCCTGGTCCATGATCTCCGCGCCGTATACGCCTTTTTCCGGATCATAAGCGGCTTTCCAGCCGATCCCCTCTTTGATCTGCATATCTTTTCCTTCCCGGGCCTTATCCCTGCAGCGAAGCGTCCAGTTCTTCCCGGTCGATCTTCTCGTTCCGGTAATAATACATCCGGTCGCGTTCGGAAACTTCCCGCAGCACCCGGCAGGGGTTGCCCGCCGCCAGCACGTTCGCGGGAATATCACGCGTCACCACGCTGCCGGCCCCGATCACCGCGTTCTCGCCGATCCGCACGCCGGGCACGATGATCACGCCGGCGCCGATCCAGGCGTTTTTCCCGATCACCACGTCCCGGTTATATTGCAGCCCGCGGCTCCGCAGTTCCGCATCGATCGGATGGTTGGCCGTCGCGACGGTCACGTTCGGTCCGATCATGACCTTGTCTCCCACGTAGATATGTCCGTCGTCCACCAGCGTCAGGTTGAAATTGGCATAGATTCCGGAGCCGAAGTGCACGTGCGCGCCGCCCCAGTTGGCCCGGAAGGGCAGCTCGATATAGCAGTTTTCGCCGCATTCCGCAAAGACCTCGTGCATGTAGCGCTGCTTCTGCTCCTCTTCCGAGGGCTTTAAGCGGTTGAACGCCCACAGCTTATCCAGGAGTTTCTGCTGCACCTGAAAGATCTCCGGATCCATCGGATCGTAGATCAGCCCCTGTTCCATTCTCTCCCACTGCGTCATATCAACTCACCTTAACTCTCTGTGTTTCAGCCGTTCCTGTCCGTGACAGACCATCCTTCCGATCCAGGCCATCAGCAGCTTCACGACGGCTTCCTGTTCCTCCTCCGTCAGCGCCCGGTGCTGCGGCACGTGATACCACTTTTCAAGACAGCCCCGGCAGCAGCAGGCGGTCGCGTGCATCGCCTTGAAGACCGGATGGCCGCTCATGGGCGTCTGTTTCCCGTCGTTGACCGGATCCGCCGGCGCGAGCTTCTGCCGCACGAAATCCTGCGCGTGGCGCCGGATCACGTCCGGTCCCTTTTCCTCCAGATAGGCGATATCCTTCCGGCTCAGGTAAAAGCCCGAGCGGAAGCGGGACCGGGACAGCCTCTCCAGCGCTTCTGCTACCGTAGCCATAGAGAGGCTCCTTCAGTCATCATTCTCGTCGTCCAGAAGGTCCCGGATCGTCCGCCTGTCTTCGGACGACAAATTGGCGGGATCGATCCCGCGCCCCCAGGCCGCGTCAAAGAGATCCTTTCCGGACTGCATCTCGTCCGCGATCTCCTCCAGCTTATCCGACGAAACGCCGAAATAGCCGGTATCGTGGAGCATGGCCAGTTCCGCCGGATCAAAGGGAATCGGTGTTCTTCCGCTCATCTTTCATTCCTCTCCTGTTCTTTCTTTCCCGCTTTTTTCAGCGCGCTGCTTAGAGAATTCGGCACGCCGCGCGGCCCCCGGACCGCGGTGATATTGTACTCTTTCCGCAGGCGTTCAAAGGGAAACGCCTCCGGGGCATAGCGTTTTTCAAGCCGCAGCTTCATCAGGGCCATAATGGTCAGGTTCTCGTCTTCGTAACGGTACGGGATATCCGTCTCCGTCACCCGGCAGCGGTACAGGATGGCCGAAACCGGCGCCGCCACGTACATGTAGACCGTATCGCCGGCCCGGATCCCGGCCCCCTGCTTCCAGTCGACCACGCTGCTGCGGGCAAAGGCCCCTTCCACGTCGTAAAACTTCGGATTGGCCGGCACGATCCATTCCTTCGCCGGGCGCAGCTTCTGCTTTTTCTTCGCAGAGGCCGTCGCCTGAAAGCTCGTGTCGATCAGCTCCTTGAGGCGCTCTTCCGGCACGGTGCCGTCCAGCAGCGCCGTGATCCAGTGCATCTTGTTCATATGATACGCCGGCAGGATGCCGTCCAGCCGCAGCAGGATATCGCGGTACATGGGATCGTCGATCTTCAGATTGATGACCGGCAGCTTCTCCTCCCCGCTTAAGCCCAGGCTGGAAGCGCGTACGTCCATCACCAGCGCGAACCACTTATTGTTGTCCTTGTGGCGGAACACGGCCGTCTCCAGATCCTCCCGGAAGGGGAAGTCCGGGTCGATGCAGTATTTCTTTTTGATGTACTCTTTTACGAAAGGCCACATGGGGCGCCTCCTGACTGATTTGTTTATTTTATTATACAGGATACGGCGCGCCGAATAAAGCGGTATTGACGGATTCGTCCGCATTCCTGCGGTTTTCTGTTACTTTTTTTTTCCGTTTTCCCTTCCGCCGCCTTCGGCACCGTTTTTATTCGGTTCTATAATAAATGTTGGGGTGGGTATCCGCCCCAGCATTTTTGCGTTAGAATAAGAAAAACCTCCAAGCGCCAATGGTCCGACAACCACACCTGGAGGTGCAAAAAGATGCATAGTCATCTTATCAAAGATTTGTTAAATCTGGAAGGGGTAATCGTAAAAAAAGTTTCTCACAGCGATGAAGACGTTGTAATCATGCTGGAAACCAAGGCCAAGCCGCAGATCTGCCCTGCCTGTGGCGCGAAGACAGGCAGAATACACGACTATCGCATGCAGTATGTCAAGGACCTTCCTCTGCAGGAGAAACGTTGCTTTTTAGGCTTGCGTAAGCGTCGTTACATCTGCTCCTGCGGTAAACGCTTTTTGGAGAAATATCCTTTTCTGGCACGTTATCAGCAGCGAACGGTACGGCTGACGGCTTACATCGCGGCAGAGCTGCATTCCTTACAAAGCGTTCAGGCGGTAGCTGAGCGGACGAATATTTCTTCGGCTACGGTAAACAGGATCCTCGATACGATATCTTTTGACCGATCATCATTGGGAAATGCTCTTTCGATTGATGAGTTCAAAGGAAATGCCGATCGGCAGAAGTTTCAATGTATTCTGACGGATCCCCGCAAGCACAAGATCCTGGATATCCTGCCAAGCCGGGAAAGTGCACATTTATCACAGTATTTCAAGCAGATCCCTCGGCAGGAGCGCTTAAAAGTCCAATACTTCTCCTGTGATATGTGCCGACCGTACACAGATCTGGCAAAGGCTTATTTCCCTGCTGCAAAGATCGTGATAGACCGCTATCACTTCACAAGGCAGGTCTTCTGGGCTCTGGAGAATGTCAGAAAGGATCTGCAGAAATCCATGTCTGTCAGTCTTCGCAAGTATTATAAGCGCAGCCGCAGCCTGATTACAAAACGATATGCCTCTTTGGATGCAGAGCAGAAAAAAGCCTGCGATATCATGCTTCTTTACAATGATGATCTTCGCAGGGCTCACCGCCTGAAAGAACGATTCCTGGCAATCTTCAGTCAACAGAAGTTCAGCGCTAAGCGAACTGCTTTCCTGGATTGGATCGAAGAAGCTCATCTTTCCGGCATCAGACACTTTGAAAAATGCGCAGCGACCTTTTCAAACTGGTCCCATGAGATCCTGAACGCCTTCCGCTACGACTTTATCAGCAACGGACCAACGGAAGGATTCAACAACAAAATCAAAGTCCTGAAAAGGGTTTCTTTCGGGATCAGACGCTTCGACCGGTTCCGCAAGCGCATTCTGCTGACCACAAACTGACCCTGTAACAATCTTGGCGCTTGGAGGTTTGTTTGCCATGCCTTGGAACCCTTGCTCCTGGCTTCAGCAACCAAAAACCTCAATAACGCAAGAAGGAGCGGGACTTTTGTAAAGTCCCACCCCAACTATTGACATAGAGCCTAAAGAAAAAAGGCCGGAAACGTCCGTTTTCCGGCCCTGCGTATTCGATTTTTATTCCGGATCTGCGGGAGGAACTTCCGTCACGTGCACGTGCGTGTAGAGATGGTCCAGGCAGTATTCCCTGTTTCCCGCACAGCGGCTGCAGAAACGGAACTCCAGCTCGGGATTGCTGATATTCGTGCGGCCGCAGACCGCGCAGACGTGCCGGACCCCCATCGGGCGCAGATTCTGCACCTGCCGCTGGGATTCCCGGATCTTCCGCTGAAACTCTGCGCGGCGGAT
>JAEEUR010000075.1 GCA_016290595.1 Lachnospiraceae bacterium
CGGACCGTGCTGACCGGTACGGCTTCCGTGGTCGCGGCAGCCGTAGATGGCGGCAGTGTTACGCTGCCGGAAGCGGCCAGCCAGTCTACCACTACAATGCTGCTGAACACCGGTATCCTGAGCGTTGCAGCGCCCGTGACGCCGGAGGCGTTCCTGTATGATACGGACGGTACGACCAAACTGGCGGAAGGTCTTTTTGCGGAAATGCTCTCGCAGGCCACGGCCAGCCAGGTGATCGAGCTGAAGGATGACATCATGGTTTCCGGCACACAGACGCTCTCCAAATCGCTCACTATCCGTGACGACGGTACGACCCGGACCATCACGGCCTCTTCGGCGGATGGGGTGCTGACCCTTACCGAGGGCGGTGCGCTGACCTTGCAGGGTGTTACCGGTATTACATTTGCGGTAGCAGACGGCGTGACCCTGACCAAGGCAGCCGTGACCGTGAATGCGGGTACGCTGACCTTAGACGGCAAGATCACGGCGACGGTGTACGCGGCCACGCCGGTGGTGCTGGTAGAAACCTTTAATACGACCGGTTCAGCCATCAGCCTGTATCTGAATGCTTATGTAAATGGCAAGCAGGTGCTGAGCGGTACGGCTTCCGTGATCGCAGCGGCCGTAAACGGTGGCGCCGTAAGTCTCAAGGGGGCTCCGGAAGACGGCGTCACTACGGCATTGCTGGAAACAGGCTATCTGCAAAGAGACGTAGAGGCAGCTCTTTACCAGTCGGTGACAGCGAGTACACCTTACCGGGACGGTGCTTTTACCGATATGTTGGCAGCGGCAACTGATGGCGAGATCGTGGAGCTGAAGAAGGACATCACGGTTTCCACAAAGCAGACGATCTCCAAGTCGATCACGATCCGGGATGACGGGACCGCAAGGACAATTACCGCCTCCGGGTCGTCGACGGTGTTTGAGATCGACACGGGCAAGACGGTATCTATTCTCGGTAACGGCGGAATTACTATTCAACACGAAGATGGAACAACTGTTACCAGAGCTGCCGTCTATATCAAAGAAACGGCTGTTGTCACGCTGAAGAAACTGACAGTAAGCGGTTTTAGCAATACGTCAACGAGCAATTCCGGAGCAGGCATCTTTACCAACGGCCAGTTGACCATGACAGACTGTGCGGTCCGCAACAATCACACAAGCGGAGGCAAAAACGGTGCGGCTATTTACGTGTCCAGTTCAGGCAGTCTCACCATGAGCGGAGGTTCTGTGGAGAATAACGGAACTGCCAAGGATGGCGATACAGTTAAACTTTATGGCGGCGCGGTTTATTTGGGCGGCCCGGGGAGCTTTACGGGGGTGACATTCACCGGCAACAGCGTTGTGAATAACAATACAAGCGGTTCTTCCAACGGCGGAGCAGTCTATATTACCGGTGCAAATGCGGATATGACCAACTGTGTATTCAGCGGGAACAGCGCCACGGGCAACGGTGGAGCGGTTTATATGGGCACCGGAGTCCAGCTGACTCTTGACAACTGCACCATGCAGGACAATACGGCCAAATCCGGTCCGGCTGTTTACAATTATCGTGGTGCATTGACCTTGAAAGACAGCACTTTGGCAGCTAGTGGGAATGCTGTTTATGTGGCAGTTAACGATACTGATGGAACGTTGACGCTGGACGGAACAGTGACGGCAAGAATCAGTCTTAGCGCTGATATTCCGCTTAATGTCGCAGACGGATTCTCGGCTTCTTCACAGGTGCGCATCACCCGCAAGACCTATGTGGCAGGCGATCAGGCTGTAAGCGGGGATCCGACCGTCATTGCCAATACCTACACGGCATTTACGTTGAACAAGAGCGGTTTTGTTGTTGATTCCGACGGCAAGATCGCGGCTGCGCCGTAAAGAACAAATGATGCGGTTCATCTGACGGCGGTACACAGCCATGAAACACACGCATAAGACAATATTTGCCCTCCTTTTTGCTCTCGTCCTCCTTCTTTCCGGCTGTGGGAATCAGCCGGCGGAGCCTTCGGAGAATGTCCCGGAGGCTTCGGGGACGGAGGCGCAGCCTACGGCCCCGACACAGACTCAGGCTGCCCTGCCGACAGTACGGGAAGGCGTTCCCACGGACGGGGCGGGCTGGTATCTCTGGGATGAGAACGGAAAGACGAACCTCAGCGGCCGGGAGGCAGCCGGAACGAAGGCGGTGGTAGCCGCATCCAAGGTGGAGGCTTCCCGCGCCGGTCTGGAGATCCTTAAGGCCGGCGGCAACGCCGTCGACGCGGCGATCGCCACGGCTTTCGCGCTTTCGGTCGTGGAGCCGAATTCCTCCGGTATCGGGGGCGGCGGCTTCATGCTGATCCGCACGGCGGACGGAACGGAGCTCTTCCTCAACTTCCGGGAAACCGCGCCGGCCGGGGCGGATCCGGCGCTCTTTGAAAAGGATGCGGACGGGATGATCCTGAACGCAGAAAAATCCGCCGGCGGCAAATCGGTCTGCGTGCCCGGCGAGGTGGCCGGTCTCTGGTATGCGTACGAGCACTTCGGCTCCGGCCGTCTGGACTGGGCGGCGCTGATCGAGCCGGCCGTCCGGCTGGCTGAGGAAGGCTTCCCCATCACGGGGACCCTGGCGGCGGATATCACGGAAAGCTACGACTATCTGGTCCGGGACGAATACCTTTCCTCGCTTTTCCTGGACGACGGATTCCAGCCGGAGCAGGGCTTCCTGCTGAAAAATCCGGACTATGCCGGAACGCTCCGCCTTCTGGCGGCGGGCGGCCGGGACGCGTTTTACCGGGGGATTCTGGCGCAGGAGATCGTGACGGCCGTACAGGCGGCGGGCGGCTTCCTGACGGCGCAGGATCTGGAAAACTACGAGGTGGAGGCGCTTGAGCCCGTGCGGGGCAGCTACCGGGGCTATACGGTCCTGTCCAGCCCGCTGCCGTCCTCCGGCGGAACGCACGTGATCGAAGCCCTGAATATCCTGGAAAACTTCGATATTGCCTCCTACGGCTTCGGCTCCGCGGAGGACCTGCATATCAAGGCGGAGACCTTCAAGTGGATCTTTAAGGACCGCGCCGCCTATATGGGGGACCCGAATTACGTGGCGGTGCCGCAGGCGGGGCTGATCTCCCCGGAGTATGCGGCGGCCGTGGCCGCGCAGTTCGATCCGGAGAAGATCGCGGACTTTGGCGGGATCGATCCCTGGAACTACGAACATACGGATACGACGCATTTTTCGGTCGCTGACGCCGCCGGCAACATGGTGGCGGTGACGCAGACCGTCAACCTGGCTTTCGGCGCCAAGCTGGCCGTGCCGGGACGGGGCTTCGTCCTGAACGACGAGATGGGCGATTTTTCCGCGGATCCCGCTTCGCCCAACGCGATCGCGCCGGGCAAGACGCCGCTCAGCTCCATGAGCCCCACGATCATTCTGGACCCGGCTGGCAAACCCTTCCTGGTCCTGGGCAGTCCGGGCGCCGTCCGGATCATCACGACGGTGACGCAGGTCATCAGCAACGTGATCGATCACGGCATGACGCTGCAGGACGCCATCAACGCGCCGCGCATCTACGCGGATACCGACGGGATACTGCACTATGAAGACCGCTTTGACCAGGCGGTGATCGACCGTCTAAAGGGCATGGGCTACGAAACGGATCCGGTAAATGCCTATTACCACAGCTACGGCGCCTTGCAGGCCGTGCTGTACGGGCCGGATACCCTGTACGGCGGCGCGGATCCGCGCCGGGACGGAAAAGCCTTAGCCTATTGACGGCAGAAGGAGAGAAGAATGAAGAAGAAGCTAAGAAAAGCGCTGGCATTCCTGACGGCCGCCGCGATGCTGTTCGGCCTTGCGGCCTGCGGAACGCAGCCGGCTCAGACTCCGGCGGACACCACGGCGGAAACGCAGCCGGCACCGGAGGAAACGAAGGCAGCAGAAACGCAGGCGGCGGAGAGCACGGAAGCCGTGACACAGCCCCAGCCCGCGGAAACGACCGCGGAAGAGCCCGAAGCGCTGCCGGCAAACGGGATCGTGACGGACGGCAAGGGCTGGTATCTCTGGGATGAGAGCAATCACGTGACCCGGGAGGGACGCGGCGATACCGGCGAGGTCGGCATGGTGGCGACGGCGAAATACGAAGCCTCCGCGGCCGGAATGGAGATCCTCGCCAAGGGCGGCAACGCGATCGACGCGGCCGTCGCGGCGGCCTTTGCTCTCTCGGTCGTGGAGCCGAACGCCTCCGGCATCGGCGGCGGCGGCCATATGCTGATCTATACCGCAGACGGTCAGGCGCACTTTCTGGATTTCCGCGGGACGGCTCCCGCCGCCGCGACCAGCCAGAGCTGGGGCGGCGCGGAATACGGCGCCCGTTCGGTGACGGTCCCGCTGGAGGTCGAAGGCCTCTGGACCGCCTTTACGCGCTACGGCTCCGGCAAGGTCAGCTGGGAAGAGGTCCTGGCTCCGGCCATCAGGCTGGCGGAGGAAGGCTACTACATCACGCCGACTCTCTACAAGGACATGATCGATACCTACGACTACCTGGTAAAGGATGAAGGCCTTTCCCGGATCTATCTGGACGACGGCTTCCTGTACGAGATCGGCGACCGTCTGGTCAACGCGCCGCAGGCGGCGGCTTTAAAGAAGATCGCTGCGGAAGGACCCGACGGCTACTACACCGGAGAGATCGCCGAGGCGATCATTGAGACGCTGGATGAAAACGGCGGCCTGATGACGTTGGAGGATCTGGCCAACCGCAAGGTGCGTGAACTGGACGTGGTGAGAGGCAGCTACCGCGGCTACACGATCCTGACGACGCCCTTCGGCGGCGCTACCGTGCTGGAAGCGATGAACATCCTGGAAAATTTCGATATCGCAGAAATGGGCTTCGGATCCGAAAAGCTTCTGAACCTGTACGGTGAAGTTTTCCAGCTGATCTACCGCGACCGCTTTGACAACCTGGGCGACCCGGACTACGCGGATATCCCGCTGGATCACCTCCTGAGCAAGGCTTTCGCGAAGGCGCGGGCGGCGCAGATCGAATTCGGCAAGACGAAGAAGGCGGAAAAGCTCAGCGTCTACGATTACAGCGACGCGGGCGAATCGCAGGATACGACGCATTTCTCCGTGGCGGATGCGGACGGAAACATGGTCTCCTGCACCCAGACCGTTAACGGCATCTTCGGCTCCAAGATCTGCGTGGGCAAATACGGGATCGTGCTGAACAACGTCATGGCGGCATTCTCCACAAGCGTGAACTCCAACAACAAGTGCGAACCCGGCAAGACGCCCAACAGCTCCATGAGCCCCTCGATGGTCCTGGACCCCGAAGGCAGGCCTTATCTGGTGCTGGGCAGCCCCGGCTCCCGGAAGATCATCACCACGCTGACGCAGGTCCTGGTCAACGTGCTGGATTTCGGGATGGGGATACAGGAAGCGGTAGATCAGCCGCGCGTCTTCAACGATACCGAGCGGGAGTATGATTACGAGGATCGTTTTGACGCGGCCGTGATCGGTGCGCTTGAGAAGATCGGCTATGATCTGCACGGCTCGGACGATTTCAACAAGATCTTCGGTTCCGTGCAGGCGATCCAGTACAAGGACGGCGTGATCTACGGGGCGGCCGATCCCCGGCGGGACGGCAAGGCCATCGGATATTAAGGATATTACCGGGAGGCGAACCCTCCGTTTATCAAAAAAGAAGAAAACGAGGAAACAACGATGAAAAAACTGACTGTTTTTGTTCTGGCGCTTGCCATGATCCTTTCCCTTGCCGCCTGCGGCAGCGATCCCGTTCCGACCGCGCCGGCCACCAAGCCGGCCCAGACTTCGGCGGATAAGCCTGCGGAGACCACGAAAGCCGGTCAGCCGGCTCCGGCTGAGACCACCGAGGCCGGAAAGCCTGCCGAAACGGCGGCTCCCGGCACGGATATCCCCGTCCTGTTCCAGGGTCCGGCTCTGGTAACGACTGCCGGTCAGAGCGCGGACGGCACCGTGGCGGAAACGCTGCTGATCCGTGCCGGCGTGGAATGCGACGTCGTCGGCATGGCGGGGCCGGATGATCTGGCCGGTCACAGCTGTCTGGTACTGGTCGCCGGCGGTTCCTCCAAGGGCCTCGGCCAGGCGGGTATCAAGGAAGAGCAGGAGCTCGCCCGCGTCCGCGAACTGATCGATGCGGCCAAGGCGCAGAACATCCCGATCCTGGCCATGCACGTAGGCGGCACGACCCGCCGCGGGAACCTCTCCGACAAGTTCATCCCGGATGCCATGGAATGCTGCAACGCGGCCATCATCGTGCAGGAAGGCGATGAAGACGGCCTGATGAAGAACATCCTGGAAAAGAACGGAACGCCTTACTATTACATTGAAAAGCAGAAGGACGGCACGGCCGTCGTGAAGCAGCTCTTCGGGAAATAAAGTCCCCTCGGAGGAAAAACGGTGAAAGAAAGCATCCTTGCTTTGCTGGTCATGGCGGCGGTCTTTGCCGGGCTTTGCTTTATCGCAAAGCTGCATATCAGCATCTGTCTGGCCTGCGCCGCCCTGGCGGGCTGCCTGGTCAGCGGCAACGGCCTGGGTCTGAGGTATCTGGTGGAGGGTTCCTTCTCCTATCTGGATACCATCCTGGTCATCGCCACCGCCATGATCTTTATGAAAGTCATAGAAGCCGTCGGCACGCTGGAAGCTATCTCCACGATGATCCTGCGGCGCTTCTACCGGCGGCCGGCACTGCTGCTGATCTGCCTGACCATCCTGATGATGCTGCCGGGCATGGTGACGGGGTCTTCGACGGCAGCCGTTCTGTCCGTGGGCAGCATCGTGGCGCCGGTCATGCTGATGCTCGGCATCGACGCGGTGACGACCGCTTCCCTGGTCGCCTACGGGGCTATTCTGGGCATGATCGCGCCGCCTGTCAACCTGCCGGCGCTCATGATCTGCAGCGGCGTAGACGTTCCCTTCGTTTCCTTTGAGCTGCCGCTGCTGCTTCTGGTCCTGCCGCTCGCGATCCTGGTGACCCTGATCATGGGTTTAAAGAAGGCGAAAAAGCTGACGAAAGAACAGATGGAGGCGCATCTGGGAGAAAAGGCCGGGAAAAAGTACAGCTGGCGGCTGTTTATTCCGGTCATCGTCCTGATCCTTTTGATCCTGCTGACCCGGGTCTTCAAGCTGATACCGGACATGGCGATGCCGCTGACCTTTTTGATCAGCGCCGCCTCCGGCTGCTTAAGCGGGAAAAAGCTGCCGCTTCTGGATACGCTCCAGGATGCGGTCCACAGCTGTCTGCCGGTCATGGGCATTCTGATGGCGGTCGGCATGTTTATAGAAGTGATGACGCTGACCGGTGTGCGCGGCCTGATCGTAGTGGGAGGCCTGAGTCTGCCGCAGACGGTCATGATCATCGTCGCGGCCGTGACCATGCCGCTCTTCGGCGCCATTTCCTGCTTCGGCTCCGCTTCCGTGCTGGGGGTTCCCTTCTCGCTGGCGCTTCTGTCCCAGACCGATATCACCATCGCCATCTGCGGCCTGTCCCTGATGGCGGCTATGGGAGATTTTATTCCGCCGGCCGCTTTAGCCGGCCGGATCTCCGCGAAAACGGCCGGTGCGGAACCCTACGGCAAGGTCGTGATGCGGAGCCTGCTCCCTATCAGCATCAGCCTGATCTACGCCGTCCTCTATGTTCTGTTTTCGAAGCAGATCGCGGGCGTGCTGCTGTAAAGGAGGGGTAAGATGCTTTTAATGTGGATATACCGGGCGATCGCCCTCCTGATCCTGGTCCTGACCGTACGGGAACTCTGGAAAGAGGAAAAAATGCAGATGAAGATCTGCGCGTGCTTTGTCGTGATCCCGCTGCTGCTGCGGGTCCTGATGATCAAGTAGGAAGGAGGCGCCTGATGAAAGAAAAAACGTCCGGGCGGCTGTCCTTCCTCCGGAACAAGCTGTTTCAAAACCTGTTCTGCGCGCTGCTGATCCTGACCGTAGCCGTGCTGACGGGTTACGAGTTCTATACCTTCCGGCACTACCGGGAGGAGATCCGCGTGCCGGAAGGAACCGAGATCCAGCACTTGAGCGACTATCTGCCTTCCCTGAAGGGAACGGCGGGCGATACGGAGATCTACGTCTTCCGCGGCGAAGAAAAGGGCGGTTCCCTCCTGGTGATGGGCGGGACCCACGCGGATGAGCTGGCGGGCCATCTTTCCGCCGTGATCATGGCGGAAAACCTGAAGGTGACGCGCGGCACGGTCTTCGTGATGCCGCGGGCCAATAACAGCGGATTTACCAACAACTTCCCGCAGGAAGCCTCCCCGATGTACGTGGAGATCCCGACGGCGGGCGGCGTCCGCACGCTGGTTTACGGTTCCCGGGCTACCAATCCGGTGGATCAGTGGCCGGATCCGGATCTGTACACGCATTTTCCTTCGGGACAGGGGCTTTCCGGCTCGGAGACGCGGAACCTGAACCGTTCCTATCCGGGACGGGAGAACGGCAGCTTTACCGAGCGGGTCGCCTTTGCCATCAAAAACCTGATCCTTGAAAACGGGATCGATCTGACCATCGACCTGCACGAGGCCTCGCCGGAGTACCCGAACATCAACTCCTCGGTGCTGCATGAGCGGGCCATGAAGCTTTCAGGCGATGCCAGCCTGGAGCTGAACGATATCGGGATCTCCATGCGCATGGAGGTTTCACCGGCTACGCTCCACGGCCTGACGCACCGCGAGCTGGGCGATTATACCAATACCCTGGCGGTGCTGATGGAAACGGCGAACCCCTGCCAGGGCCGGATCCGCGGGGCAACGAACGCGGCGCTGGCGGTAAGCGGGAAGGATGCCTGCTATGAGCAGGCCGCGAAACTGGGTTATCTGTACGTCCCTTACGATGAGAACGGCGTTCCCATTGAGGAGCGCTGCGGCCGGCATCTGCAGGCGGTGCAGGTGTATGCGGAAGCCCTCGGCTGGGTCTTCGGCGAGGAATATACTATTGACATGAGCGGCCTGCCGGGTTATGATGAATTGGTAAAAGGCTCGGTAGGAGATTGGCTGAGATAAAGGAGTAGATCCATGAAACGGATTCGGAAAAAAAGGATCTGTGCGTGGGAACTGATCCTTTGCCTTGCTTTACTTTTTGTCGGCTGCGTTCCGGCAGCCGGACCGGCGGTCAGCGATCCTGCGCCCTCCGGCCGGGTAACGGAGGCTGAAGCGCCTTCGGATCCGACGCAGGCGCCTGCGCCGCAGGCGGCTGCGCAGGAGACGCTGCCGCCGGAGAGCGGCGGGGAAGAAACGGAAAGCCCGCTGCCGTCCGAAACGCCGGAAACGGTGCCTCCGACAACGGCCTTCGTTTCCGAAACGCGCGCGGACGGCGCCTATACGGTGCTGATCGGCGGGAACGTTTTCTGGGTGAAGAACAGCCGGGCGATCGAACCGGACAGCACGCTGGATATCGAACGTATGAGCTTTGCGGATTTCGGCGGGACCTTTGCCGAAAGCTATCCGGTAAGCCGGGAAAGCTACCTTATCTGCGCGGGAGAAGCCGCCGAAACGGAGGTCTGGCATATCCGTTCGGAAAAACCGGGCCCGGCGGTGTATATCGTGGCGGGCACGCATGGGGATGAAAAAGCCGGCTGGTACGCGGGTCTGCTGCTCCGGCAGGCGAGCGTTTCCTGCGGCGATCTTTACGTCCTGAGCGTAGCGAACGTGCAGGGAGCGGCGGCAAACCGCCGTTACGTAACGGGAAAGGAGGACCTGAACCGTTCGTATCCCGGCTCGTCTTCCGGACAGGCCGCCCGTCTGGCGGCGGCGATCTTTGCGGATATCCGTGAGAAGAAGCCGGAGATCGTGCTGGATCTGCATGAGGCGATCGTGGTGCAGGAGGGACGTGACTTTCTGGGCAGCTCCCTGATCTTCACGAGCCTGACCGTTACAAAGGATTTCAGCGATCTTTTCTTCGATCTGCTGGACGCGATCGACGAAGGGCAGATCTGCTTCGAGTCCTTCGGCTACACCGGTCCGGCGCCGAACGGCAGCCTGAATAACACGGTGACCAATGAACTAAAGATCCCCATTCTGACGGTGGAGACCTTCCGCGGCTTCCCGATCGGACACCGGGTGGAGGAGCAGCTGGAGATCGCGGAATACGTGCTGGCCTGGAAGGGCATGCGCGGGGAATGAAAAGAAAGGTATGGACGAAATGAATGTGAAAAGAAGTGACAGGCCGATCGGCGTGCTGGATTCCGGTGTCGGCGGACTGACGGTAGTACAGAGTCTGAAGGAGCTGCTGCCGGAGGAAGATCTCCTGTATTTCGGGGACAGCGCGAACTGCCCCTACGGCAACCGCACGAAGGAAAACATTCTGGAACTGATGAACAATATCCTGGATTTCATGGAAGAAAGACAGGTGAAGGCGATCGCGGTGGCCTGCAATACGCTTTCCACACTCTACGACGAATATGCCCCGGCGCGGCACACGCCGATCTTCAGCATCGTGCAGGCGGCCGCCAACGACGTGGCCCGGCGGAATCTGAAGGAGGTGGGACTGGTCTGCACGGAGTTCACGGCCAATTCCGGCCTGTATGAGAAGCTGATCGACGAGCAGTGCCCGGGCCTGCCGGTCTATACGGCCAGCAACCACAACCTGGCCTCCACCCTGGATCAGGGCCGCTTTGCCGAGGTGCCGGACAACGTCCGCGCCAATATGCAGCGGCTGTTTGCGAAGGGGCATCCGGACTACGTGATCCTGGGCTGCACGCACTATCCCATCGTGAAGGATGAGTTCGAAAAGGCGGCGCCGGGCGTCACCTTCCTGAACCCCGCCCACGCGCAGGCGGAGGACATCAAAAACTGGCTGGCCGAAAACGGTCTGCTGCGGCAGGACCACAGGGGCAGTCTGGAGGTCGTGACCAGCGGCGAGCCTCACTTCTACCGTGAAATGTGCCTGCGGCTCGGCATCGGCGAGCCGGATCTTCTGGAACAGAAATCGCTTCCCTAAGGTTCCGGAAGCCTGAAAAAGAAAAAAGCGGTGCCTTTAGGCGGGTGCTCATAAGAAAGTTTTAAATCTAAAACCATTTGGGCATCTGTCTGAAAAGGTTGGCTATAAGTGAAACCCGGACTGTTGTATGAACAGCAGTTCGGGATTTTCTTTACCTTTTTCA
>JAEEUR010000149.1 GCA_016290595.1 Lachnospiraceae bacterium
ACCAGCACACGACGGCTGACAGGACGATGCGGTAGAAGATCAGCACAGAGGATTCGATCGGGCGCAGGGCATGCCAATACAGGGGCAGAAAGCCCCAGATGACGTTGCTTATGATCGCCGCCAATATGCCCTGTCTTCTCTCGCTCATGCGCGCTCCTTTCCCGACCATTATAGCACATTGTCCGTTCTATGGGACACTCCGGGTCCTATACTGCAAATTGCCCCGGAACCTTGAAAACAGAACCGTAAACCATCGCTTTTACCGAAAGGAGTCTGCATGGAAGAAAACGACGTTTATTTTCTCGACTGCGAAACCAAAGACAAAAATTTCAGAATGACCACTTTCTCCGCCCGCCTGGACAACCTGATCGCCGATTTCGCCGGCTGGATGAAGGGCAACGGGATCACCATGACGGACGTCGGCCAGCCGAAACTGTACCGGGTCAGCGACATGGCCTGCTTCGCGGTCCTCTGCCTCGAGGACGGCCAGGTGATCCTCCAGCCCCGCCGCGCGTACACCGGCCCGTTCGCCAAACTGATCAACACCGCGGTCTTCGAAGCGAAGATGCGCTGGCACGCTCTGCAGTGCGCGATCCACGGCAGGCGCGTCCTGTACAAGGAGGAGCGCGTCCAAGACGACCTGCCGCCGGCCGAAGACGACACGCCGGAGGATGACCCGATGGACCCGGAAGAATAGCCGCTGCAATCTTTTTTGCGTCCATAGAGCGCGGCGGCCTGCTATACTATCGCTGTGAGGTGATTCTATGTACGATCTGTCCCGCTTCCTGGAAGCTCAGAAAAATTCATATGACACAGCGCTCCGCGAGATCAAGGCGGGGCGGAAATGCTCGCACTGGATGTGGTATATCTTTCCGCAGATCCGGGGGCTGGGCTACAGCGCGATGGCCCAGCATTACGCGATCTGGGATCTGGGCGAAGCCCGCGAATACCTGCGGCACCCGGTGCTGGGCCCGCGCCTGATCGAGATCTCCGAAGCGCTGCTCGCGCTGGAAGAGTCCGACCCGAGGCGGGTGATGGGGTCTCCGGACGATTTAAAACTACGCTCCTGCATGACCCTGTTCCAATCCGCCGCGCCGGATCAGCCTGTGTTCGGTAAGGTCCTAAACAAGTTCTACGGCGGCAGCCCTGACGGAAGGACTTTGGAGATCTTAAGCCGCAGCTGAAAACTATCCGCAACGTCCATTAAAAACCAACTTTGCGGATAAAAACGCTCTGCCGCGTTTCCTGCAGGCAGAAAACCCCTTACGTTGGGGCTATTTTAAAGACGAAGTAAGGGCAATCCTGAGCAGAAAGAAAACTGCCTTTGAGATCCGGCGGTTTTTTGTCACAAAAATAAAAATGCCTTTATTCCAGACAGAGAATAAAGGCATTTTCACCAAAAAGGATAAAAAGTTTCACAAATCAAGGGCATTCGCCGAGATTTCGGGCAGATGCCCTTGGCGGCAGCGGCGCTACACGTTCTCCAGGAACTCGACCAGCACGTGATAGAAATCTTCGGCGCTCTGAATGCTGACCCATTCCTCGTCGGTTCCTATTCCGCCGCCGACAAGGCCGAACTCCACTCCCTTCATACCTCTTTCGGTATAAAAGCGGGCGTCGGACGTGCCGTAAGCGCCATAACAGACAGAGTCCTTTCCGGTCACTTTTTTTACAGCCGCCTTGATCTTCTGCAGGTAGTAATCGTCGTCGTCCACCAGGAGCATGGACCCGTTGCAGTATACTTCCAGGTCGAAATCATCCGGAATGATGGCCTTTACTCTGTCAAAGATGGTGTCCGCGTCCTCTTCGGTAAAGCGGATATCCAGCATGCAGGACGCGACGTCGGGCACCTTGTTGTAAGCCTTGTTCGGCACCTCGATGTTGGCCAGGTTGACGCTGCTTTTCCACTCCTGTGTCTGCGGATTGGGGACAAGTTCGTTCACTTTCCCGATAAAGTCGATGATCTTCTCGACCGCGTTCTCGCCTCGCCAGGGGTAGGCTCCGTGAGCCGTTTTCCCGTGAGCGGTCACCTTGAACTCTAGAATCCCTCTGGACTTGCTGACGATGTCGAACTGGGTGGTCTCGCCGGCGATGACAAAGTCCGCTTTGACCCCTTCTTCGACCTGATAGCCGGTACCGTTAAAGCCCATGATCTCT
>JAEEUR010000076.1 GCA_016290595.1 Lachnospiraceae bacterium
CATGGCTGCCTCCTTTCAGTAAACTCTTTAATTGCTGCCGGATCCGGTACAGGCGCCCCTCCACGGAGCGTTCCGTCAGGCCGAGTTCGGCGGCAATCTGCACGGTCGGCTGCCGGTAGTAATATTTCCGGTAAAACAGGATGCGGTCGCTGTTTTTGAGTGTCCCCAGCGCTTTCAGGAGTTCCTCCTGCTGTTCCCGCCGCAGGATCTGTTCCTCCGGCGTCGGTCCCCGGTCCGCCTCCTCTTCGTCCAGTTCACCGGCTTCCCGTCTCTTCTCCGCTCTGGCGCGGTTTATAGCGGCATTGCGGGCGATGGTGGTCAGCCAGCTTGTCCAGCTTCCTTTCTCACTGTCAAAGCGGTCGATCTCCTGCCAGATCTTTAAAGCCACGTCCTGCAGGATCTCCTCCCGGTCCCGCTCGTCGGGCAGGATCGGGGCAATGACGTAGCGCAGCAGCGGGCCGAAATGCAGCAGCAACTCTTCCAGACCGCTTTCTTCCCGCCTTTTCAGTTTTTCAATGACCGACTGCTCCGCCATAGAGGCTCCTTCTGAAAAAACACGGACGATTCCGTTTTCTCATCTTTCTGTTTTATTATACACCGGATCCGGCGAAATCCCACGGTTTTTTTGAGCTTCCGCGGACAGTGGTTGACAGTCCTCCGGGCATAGGGTAGGATATAAAAAGCCGGCAAAGCTGCCGCAGGTATATTATGAAGAAGAAAAGAAACACCAAACAGAATCTGAAACTGCTGGGACGCTTCCTGAAAGGAAGCCGTCTCCTTTTTGCCGCGTCCGTCCTGTTTGCGATCGTGACCGCGCTGTGCGACACGGTGAACCCGCAGATCATCCGCATGGCGATCGACAATGCGGTCGGCGGAGCCGAGCCCTCGCAGCCGCCGTTCGTCCTGGATCTCGTAGAGAAGCTGGGCGGCTTTGCCTATCTGGGAAAACATCTCTGGATCATGGCGCTCGCCGTCGTGGCCGTTGCCGCCGTCAAGGCGCTCGCCCAGTACCTTTTCCGCGTCTCCAACACCAAGGCGGCGGAAACGCTGGTCAAGACCATGCGGGACAGCCTCTTCTCCCACATTGAGCGGCTGCCCTATGCCTGGCACGGCAAAAACCGCACCGGCGACATCATCCAGCGCTGCACCTCGGATATCGATACCATGAAGAACTTCGTGGCCGAGCAGCTGACCAGCGTCTTCCGCATCGTGATCCTGCTGGTCCTCTCCATCCTGTTCATGGTCCGGATGGATCTGTCTCTCACGCTGATCGCGCTGGCGCCCATGCCGCTCATCATCGGCTATTCCCTGATCTTCCACCGGAAGATCGGAAAAGGCTTCGAGGAATGCGACGAGAACGAAGGCGTTCTCTCCGCGATGGTACAGGAGAACCTGACCGGCGTGCGCGTGGTGCGCGCCTTCGGCCGCGAGCGCTACGAGCGTGACCGTTTTGAAGCGCAGAACGTCAAATATACGAATCTCTGGGTGAAGCTGTCCGCCGTCATGGCCCGCTACTGGAGCAGCGCGGATGTCTTAAGCAGCCTGCAGGTCCTTCTGGTCATAGCGGTCGGCGCGTCCTACTGCATCCGGGGGCGGCTGATCACCGGCGAATACGTCGCCTTTATCACCTACAATTCCATGCTGGTCTGGCCGATCCGCATGCTGGGCCGCATGATCTCCGAAATGAGCAAGGCCGGCGTGTCGCTGGACCGCATCGCTTATATCATGTCCGCCGAGGAAGAAGCCCCGTCCGAAAAGGCGCTGACGCCGCCGCTGGACCGGGACATCGTCTTCGACCACGTCAGCTTCGCCTACGAGGACAGCCCGGAAATGCTGCACGATATCAGCTTTACGCTGCCGGCCGGCAAAACGCTGGGCATTCTGGGCGGCACCGGCAGCGGGAAATCCACGCTGATGGCGCTCTTAAACAAGCTGTACCTGCTCTCCGACGGCGGCGGCAGCATCTGTATCGGCGGCACGGACGTGAAGGACATCGACACCGGCTACCTCAGGAAGAACATCGGCATGGTGCTGCAGGAGCCCTTCCTCTTCTCCCGTTCGCTGCAGGAGAACATCTCGATCACGCGGCCGGATATGACGCTGGAGGACGTCCGCGAGGTCTCCCGCGCGGCCTGTCTGGACGATACCGTCATGGACTTTGCCAAGGGCTACGATACCTTCGTCGGCGAGCGGGGCGTGACCCTGTCCGGCGGCCAGAAACAGCGGGCCGCCATTGCCCGGACGCTGGCCCAGAATACGCCGATCATGATCTTCGACGACTCGCTGTCCGCCGTGGATACGGAGACCGATGCGAAGATCCGCCGCTCCCTGGAGGAGCGCTTCGGCAGCGCCAGCGTCATCCTGATCTCCCACCGCATCACCACCCTGTCCAAGGCCGACCGGATCATCGTGCTGGAAAAGGGACGGATCCTGCAGGCGGGGACCCATGAGGAGCTGATCCGGCAGGAAGGCGTGTACCGGCAGATCTACGAGATCCAGTCGGGCAGCGGAAAGGAGGGTGCTCAGGATGCATAAGAAAGACCCCGAACGCGTTTCCCTTCCCTTCTTCGGCATTCCGAAGCTGATGCCTTACGTACGCGGCTACGGCAAGGCCATCTTTATCATGACCCTCTGCTGCCTGCTCGGCAGCACGATGGATATCATGCTGCCGGTCTTCCAGCGCTACGCCCTGAACCATTTCGTCGGCGGCAGAACGCTGGACACCCTGCCGGCCTATCTGGCGGTCTATATCGTCACGATCCTCTTCACGGCGGGGATGAACTACATCTGCACATACCGCGCCATGAAGGTGGAGGTCTCCGTCAACCGGGATCTGCGTTCGCAGGCCTTCCACCACCTGCAGACGCTGTCCTTCTCCTACTACAATCAGAACAGCGTGGGCTACGTCCACTCCCGCGTCATGAGCGATACCTCCCGGATCGGCTCGCTCTTCTCCTGGACGATCATGGACGGCTGCTGGCACTTAAGCTATCTGATCGGCGCCGCCGTGGTCATGCTGATCATCAATGCGCGCCTGGCGCTGCTCATCCTGCTGATCCTGCCGGCCATCATCGTGCTCTTCAGCCTGTTCCAGGCCCGGCTGGTCCGCGTCAACCGCGAGGTCCGCGAGATCAATTCGCGGATCACCGGCAACTTCAACGAAGGCATCACCGGCGCCCGGACCATCAAGACGCTGGCGGTCGAGGAACGCATCGAAAAGGATTTTACGGACGAAACGGACAACATGCTCCGCAAGACCGTGAAGGCGGCCCGTTACCGCGGGCTCTTCGCCTCCACCATGAACCTGGCTTCCTCGCTGGGGCTGGCCATCGTGCTGTGGAAAGGCGGGATCCTGGCCGAAAAGGACATCGGGACCTTCTCCCTCTTCATGAGCTACGCGGAAGGCATGATGGAGCCGGTACGCTGGTTCATCGACGTCATCAGCGACCTCATTACCACGCAGGTCAATATCGAGCGCTTCACGAGGCTGCTGGAGACGAAGTCGGATGTGACGGACAGCGAAGAAGTCACGGCCCTCTACGGCGACGTCTTCGATCCGAAGAAAGAAAACTGGGAGGAGATCCGCGGCGATATCGAATTCAGGGACGTGACCTTCCGCTATCCCGACGGCGAGGAAACGGTGCTGGAGCACTTTAACCTGCAGATCCCCTTCGGCAGCAATATCGCCATCGTGGGCGAGACCGGCGCCGGCAAATCCACGCTGGTCAACCTCATCTGCCGCTTCTACGAGCCGACCGAAGGGCAGGTCCTGATCGACGGACGCGACGCCCGCGGGCGCAGCCAGCTCTGGCTGCACAGCGCCCTGGGCTACGTTTTGCAGACGCCGCACCTCTTCTCCGGGACCGTTCGGGAAAACCTGCTCTACGGCAATCCGGACGCCTCCGCGGAAGAGATCGAAAAAGCGCTGAAGCTGGTCTCCGCCGACGACGTGGTCGCGAAGCTGGAAAAAGGCCTGGATACCGACGTGGGCGAGGACGGTTCTCTCCTCTCCACCGGCGAGAAGCAGCTGATCAGCTTTGCCCGGGCCATCTTAGCGGATCCGAAGATCCTGGTGCTGGACGAGGCGACGTCTTCGGTGGACACGATGACCGAGCAGAAGATCCAGCACGCCATCGATACCATCGTCAAAGGCCGGACGACCGTGATGATCGCGCACCGGCTCTCGACCGTCCGGAATGCAGACTGCATCCTGGTCGTGAAAGGCGGGAAGATCGTGGAGCAGGGAAGGCACGAAGAGCTGCTGGCCCTGAACGGTTACTACAGGGAGCTGTATACCCGCCAGTACGAGGACGAGGCGACCGCCAGCGTGCTGGGATAAAGACGGAAGGAAAAGAGAATGCCGGAAACGAAGGATCTGATCCTGTGCAAGGCCGTTCCGGAAGACTGGAAAGAGATGTGGGAAAACGTCTGGTCCCGGCCTGAATGCGCGCGCTTTATGTTCTGGGACGTGACCGCCGACGAGGCGGCCGCCCGGGACCGCATGGAGCGGACCGCGCGCTTCCAGAGGGCGCACGACGCCTGGCTGATCCGCGAGAAGAAAAGCGGACAGCTGATCGGCTTTACCGGGGTCTTCCTGGAGGAGGACGGGGCCGCCGCCGAGCAGGGCGTCTGCCTGTGCCCGGAATACTGGCGGAAGGGCTACGGGACACAGGTCCTGCGGGCCCTTACGGAATATGCAAAAAATGAGCTCGGCGCATCGCGCTTTATCTGCCGCTGCCGGCCGGAAAACGACGCCTCCCGGAGGCTGATCGAAAAAGAGGGCTTCCGCCTGACGGAGGAGGAAGCGGTAAACGACCACCGCGACGGCACGCCCTGCGTCCTGCTCCGCTTTGAAAAAGAACTGTAAGGGGGTTCTGCCATGTCGATCACCCGTTTTATCCTGAAAAAAGCGATGCCGCTGCCGAAGCCGGCGTCTTTTGATCGCTATTTATTCGTCGGGCCGCATCCGGACGATATCGAGATCGGGGCCGGCGCATCCGCCGCCGCCCTCGTGAAGGCCGGAAAAAAAATCGCCTTTCTGATCGTGACCGACGGCCGCTACGGGACCGAATTTCTGGATTCCGGCGTTTCGGCTGAGGAACTGGCAAAGATTCGCGAGGCGGAAGCCCTCGCTTCGGCAGCCGGACTGGGCGTCACGGACGTACGCTTCGGAAAGCTCTCCGACGGCGGCTTCTACCCGGAAGAAGCGCTTCTCAGGTGCCTCGCCGAAACCGTCGCTGAGTTTCAGCCGGACGTGATCTTCGCTCCGGATCCGGCACCCACGAACGAGGTCCATCCGGACCATCTGCGCGTGGGACGGGCGGCGGGTCAGATTGCCTGCTTCGCCTACAATCAGGGGATCATGGCGCAGTACGGATACCGGCCGGCGCCGGTGAAAGCGGTCGCGTATTACATGACGGCGAAGCCGACGGGGTTCATCGCGACGACGGGACTTATAAAGAAACAGATGGCGGCGGTCGCCTGCCATAAAAGCCAGTTTCCGGCCGGATCGGCAGCCTTAAAGGACGTGGAGACCTATCTTAGGCTCCGGGCCTTTGAGAACGGTCTCCGCGCGCACCGCGGGACGGCGGAGGGCTTCCGGGTCCTCGGGAACGCGCAGATGCACGTGCTGGCGGAGTTCGGAGAATAGAGAAGGAAATGCGAAAGGAGCAGGTATGAAGCTATTGGTTACCGGTTCCCTGTTTGCCACAGAACAGGACGTGAAAGATCTGGAGGCGCTCGGACATGAAGTCACGCTGCACCCCGACGAACGGATCCCCGTGAAGGATCCGGAACAGTACGAGGGACTGATCTGCAACAGTCTCTTCCACTACTGCGGCCACGCGGGATTCGACCGCGTCCGCTACGTGCAGGTCACCAGCGCCGGCCTGGACCGCGTGCCGCTGGACTGGATCCGCGGGCAGGGGATCACGCTGCGCAACGCGGAGGGCGTTTACAGCGCGCCGATGGCCGAATGGACTCTGATGCGGATCCTGGAGCTCTTAAAGCACGTTCCGGCCGGCTTCCGCAACCAGCTGGCCGGCGTTTACAGAAAGGACCGCAGCTGGCAGGAGCTGGGCGGCAAGAACGTCCTGCTGGCCGGTTTCGGCGCATACGGCCGCGAGATCGCGAAGCGCTTAAAGCCGTTCGGCGCCCGGCTGACCGTCGTGAACCGCTCGGTCAAGAGCGATCCGAACGTGGATGAGTTCCGCCCGCTGTCCGATCTGCCGGCCCTCCTGCCGCAGGCGGATATCCTGATCCTGGCCATCGCCCTGACCCCCGAAACGCGGGGGCTCTTCGGCAAAGAGCTGCTGGGGAGCATGAAGCCGGGCAGTTTTCTCATCAACGCCGCCCGCGGGCCGCTGATCGACGAGGCCGCACTGGTCGAAGCCCTGCAGAACGGGCCGCTGGCCGCCGCCGCTCTGGATGTGTTCGAGACCGAGCCGCTGCCGAAGGACAGTCCCTTGTGGACGCTGGAGAACGTCCTGCTCTCCCCTCACAACAGCTTTTCGGGCGAGTTCAATCACGAGCGCATGATGAAGCTGGTCCTGGGCAATCTGAAGGCGTACGGCGCGTAAGCGCTTCGCGCACGGCCCGGTCCCGGCACGCAAAAGGAGCCGTTTGCTGAGCTTGTCAAAGCAAACGGCTCCTTTTGCGTGCTGCTGATCTTATTCGGCGCTCTTCTTCCGCACCGGATGAAAGCCGAAGGTGTTGGGTCCGCAGTGCGTCGCGATGGCGGCGCAGGCGGGGAATTCCTTCACGTCCTCAAAGTAGTTGAAGTCCCGGATGTGCTGCATCAGCTTTTCCAGCAGCTCTCTGTCCTGCATCGTGTGGTTGACGTACAGGATGCCCGGCTCGAAGCGTTCGATGTTGCTGAAGGTCTCGTCGATAAAGGTGAAGAGGCACTTTTCGTACGGGCCGCGGAACTTGCGGCCGGCGTGCATCTTGCCGTTTTCCAGCACGATCTCGGGACGCAGCTTCAGGATCCCGGCGGCGAGCGCCGCCAGACCGCTGCAGCGGCCGCCCTTGTACAGGAAATCCAGCGTTTCGATCAGGAAGCTGCATTCGATGCGGGTCTTGAACTCGTCCAGCTCCGCAACGACTTCTTTCGGATCGGTCTTGTCGCTCTTGGCCGCCATCATGACCAGCATGCCGCTGCCCGTGGACAGGCCCAGCGAGTCCACGACGTACACGTCCGGAATATCGCGGGAGGCCACGACCGCGTTCTCATAGCAGCTGGATACGCCGCTGCTCTTGGCGATGTGGATGATGGGACGACTGTCTTCTTCGCGGATCTTCCGGAAGAAGTCTTCGTAGTCCGTGAGGTTGGCGGCCGCCGTTTTCGGGAGCTGGCCGCTCTTTTTTACGTATTCAAAGAGATCCTTCGAGCTGATGTCCGGCCAGTCGGGCAGGTCGCCGCCGCCCAGGGAGACATAGCTGACGATCGGACGGATATCCAGGTTTTTGATGACCTCCATCGGGAGATCCATGGTCGTATCGGCCGTTACGATAAAGTTGGACATATGTTATTCCTCTGCTCTTCCTTATTACCCAACAGGGCTGCCTCCCCGCCTCGCGCCCGGCACGATGTTTTTCTCACTAGTCGCTTCGCTAAATCGTTCGAAAAACTTGTCCGGCTCGCTCGGCGCAGTGGTTATTCCGCTTCTTCCGCCGGCATCTGGCGGTGTTCTTCTTCGGCCTTGACTTCCTCGGCCAGGCTCGGCTGCGGCTTCTCCTCGAAGTCTTCCTTTACTTCCTTCAAGAGCTTCATGAACTCCTTGCCGGTGATGGTTTCCTTCTCGAACAGGTAGCCGGCGATCCGGTGCATGACCTCGCGGTTATCGTCCAGCAGCCCCTTCGCCTTGGCGTAGGCTTCGTCCAGCATGGATTTCACCACGCGGTCCACCAGCGCGGAGGTGTCGTCCGAGCAGTTCATGACCGTGCGGGCCATCAGGTATTCGTCGGTGACGGTCTCCAGCCCCATCAGGCCGATCTCCTTGCTCATGCCGAAGCGGGTGACCATGGAGCGGGCCAGCTTGGTGGCCTTTTCGATATCGTTGGCGGCGCCGGTGGAGACGGATTCGAAGAAAAGCTCTTCGCTGGCGCGGCCGGCCAGGAGCGTCACCAGTTCGGTCTCGAGCTCGGCCTGCGTCATCAGGTAGCGCTCCTCCTCCGGCGTCTGCATCACGTAGCCGAGGGAGCCCATGGTGCGCGGCACGATGGTGATCTTCTGCACCGGCTCGGAGTGCTTCTGCAGGGCGGCGGCCAGCGCGTGGCCGACCTCGTGATAGGCGACGGTGCGCTTCTCCTTCTCGTTCATGACGCGGTCCTTCTTCTCCTTGCCGGCGATGACCACCTCAACGGATTCCAGCAGGTCCGCCTGCGTCACGAAGTTCCGGCCCTTCTTCACGGCCAGGATCGCGGCTTCGTTGATCATGTTGGCGAGATCCGAGCCGACGGCGCCGGAGGTCGCGAGCGCGACTTCCTCGAAGTCGACGTCGTCGCCCATGTTGACGTGCCTGGCATGGACCTTGAGGACCGCGACACGGCCTTTTAAGTCCGGCTTGTCGACGATGATCCGCCGGTCCAGGCGGCCGGGCCGGCACAGCGCCGGATCCAGCACCTCGGGCCGGTTGGTGGCCGCCAGGATGAAGACGCCCTTCGAGGAATCGAAGCCGTCCATCTCGGCCAGCAGGGCGTTTAAGGTCTGCTCGCGCTCGTCGTTGCCGCCGTAGCGGGAGTCGCGCGATTTGCCGATGGCGTCGATCTCGTCGATAAAGATGATGCAGGGCGCCATCTGCTGGGCTTCCTTAAAGAGGGAACGGACGCGGCTCGCGCCCATGCCGACGAACATCTCCACAAAGTCGGAGCCGGCCAGCGAGAAGAAAGGCACCTGCGCTTCGCCGGCGACCGCCTTGGCGAGCAGCGTCTTGCCGGTGCCGGGCGGGCCGACCAGCAGCGCGCCCTTCGGGAGCTTGGCGCCGATCTGCGCGTAGCGACCCGGATTGTGCAGGAATTCGACGATCTCCACGAGGGATTCCTTGGCTTCGTCCTGCCCGGCCACGTCCGCGAAGGATACGCCGGTCTCCTTCTGCACGTACATCTTTGCGGTGCTCTTGGTCAGATTTCCCAGGATCCCGCCGCCGCTGCGCATGCTGAACATCCAGTAGAACATGACGGCCGCGAAGACCACGTACAGGACGATCGAGATCCAGTTGCTGGAGGAGACGACCGTGCCGGAATACTTGATGCCGCGCGCGTTGATGATCTCCAGCGCCGCGTCCTTGTCCACGATCGCGGTCGTATAGACCTGCGTGCGGCCTTCTTCCTTGACCTCCGCGCTGACGCGGTTGTACATTTCGTTGAAGGTGACTTCCTCGACTTCCTTCGTTTCCAGGATCTTGAGGAATTCGTCGTAGCTTAAGGACCCGGCCTGCCCGGCCAGCAGATTGCGGGAAAAGAAGGAAAACAGGAGGAGACCCAGCATCGAAAGGATGAGGACCTTCAGGATGTTTTTATTCTTGTTCTCGTTGTTTTTGTCGTTCTTCTTGTCGTTCATTGCTTACTGTTGTTCCTCTAAAGCTTTCACGGCCTGATCCATCACCTGCGCGATGTCGTCGTGGATCACGAGATCCGCGTATTCGTCGGCCTGGGTGACGGATTTATTGATCACCACCAGCTTGTTTCCGCGGAAGTAGCGGACGAAGCCGGCGGCGGGATAGACGATCAGGGAGGTCCCGCCGATGATCAGGGTGTCGGCTCCTGCGATGGCTCTGACGGCGCCGTCGATGACGTTGTCATCCAGCGTTTCTTCATAGAGCACCACGTCGGGCTTGACGATGCTGCCGCACTTGGGGCAGCGGGGCACGCCGCCGTCGGCTTCCAGGATAAAGTTCACGTCGTAGAAGGAGCGGCAGCGGGTGCAGTAATTCCGGAGCACCGAGCCGTGCAGCTCGAAGACGTTGGTGCTGCCGGCCATCTGGTGCAGGCCGTCGATGTTCTGCGTGACGACGGCGCGGAGCCTGCCCATCTTTTCGAGCCTGGCCAGCGCGTAGTGGCAGGCGTTGGGCTTTGCTTCCGGGTAGACGAGCTTGTCCTTATAGAAGGCGAAGAAGTCTTCCGGATCGCGCTCGAAGAAGCTGCGGGAGACCATTTCCTCCGGGCTCAGGTTTCTTTTGTATTTCTGGTTCCACAGGCCGTTGGCGCTGCGGAAATCCGGGATGCCGGAGGCCGTGGATACGCCGGCTCCGCCGAAGAAAACGATTTTCCGGGAGTTCCGTAAAATGTCGGTTAGTTCCTGAACAGACATAGTGTTCCTCCTTAAAGCTTTCCTGCCCGCCTCGCGCCCGGTACGAAGTTTTTCTCACTAGTCGCTTCGCAAATCGTTCGAAAAACTTGTCCGGCTCGCTCGGCGCTGGCATTGCCTCTTTACAGCAGGCAGTTGCCGACGGTCCGCGGGAAGGGCAGGACGTCGCGGATGTTGCCGATTCCGGTCAGGTACATCACGCAGCGCTCGAAGCCCAGGCCGAAGCCGGCGTGGCGGGTGGTGCCGTACTTGCGCAGATCCATGTAGAAGCCGTACTCTTCTTCCTTCATGCCGAGTTCTTTGATGCGGGCCATGAGCTTGTCGTAGTCCTCTTCTCTCTGGCTGCCGCCGATGATCTCGCCGATGCCGGGCACCAGGCAGTCCGCGGCCGCGACGGTCTTCCCGTCGGGGTTCTGCTTCATGTAGAAGGCCTTGATCTCCTTCGGATAATCCGTGACGAACACGGGCCGCTTGAAGATCTCCTCCGTGAGGAAGCGTTCGTGCTCGGTCTGCAGATCGCAGCCCCAGCTGACCTTGTAGTCGAATCTGTCGTTGTGCTTCTCGAGCAGCGCCACGGCTTCGGTATAGCTGATGCGGCCGAAGTCGGAGG
>JAEEUR010000010.1 GCA_016290595.1 Lachnospiraceae bacterium
GTAATTCAGAACGGACCGGATGCGGGGCTTGACGCCCACCTCGCCGAAGGCGAGCGGACAGGCCGTGACCAGCCTCTGCGGCGCGCTGCAGGCAATGAGCGCCTGCGAATACGCCTTTTTGAAGCCATCGCCCTCGCGGCCGATGACCTTTTCGTCGCAGGCCAGCTCGATATCCCGGCACAGCAGGATGTAGGCCGCCCACATCACCGGATTGAACCAGTAGAGCGAAAGCAGCACGAAGCCCAGCGGCTTCCAGATGTGGTCCAGCCGCTTTAAATGCGCCTGCTCGTGCGCCAGGACGTAGCTCTTTTCTTCCTCCCCGAGCGCGGACGGCAGGTAGATGCGCGGCCGGATCACGCCCAGGATAAACGGCGAGCTCAGCTCGTCGCAGACAAACGTCCCATCCCCCGCAGGCAGCGAGGCCTGCACCTGCCGCCGGACGCGGGCATAGCTGAAGGCCATGTAGAGCAGCATCCAGCACACGCCCGCCAGCCAGATCCAGGCGAGGACGGGCAGCACCGTATTGCCGAAGGTCTTCGGGGCTTCCAGGGTCGCGGCCGAGACCTCCACGTATTTCACTTCTTTTATCGAATCCTTCTGCGCGGACGCGGCAGCCGCACTGCCGCTCCCGTTTACGGCGACCGGCTCCTTCTGCACCGGCAGCTGCGGCTGGCGCGCGAGGATGGTGACGTATTCCGGCTCGTATTCGCGGATCTTCACCGTTTCCTCCACCGGGCGGGCAGAGATCTCCTTCACCACGGTGCCTTCGCTGACCGGCTGCGGCACGACGGACACCCGGCTCTGCGGCAGCGCGGGGACCAGAAGCCGCACCGCGACCAGCGCCCACAGCGCGCAGATGACCGCGCGGGGCGCCTTCTTTAAGACCAGCCGGAGCGCCATGACCAGAAGGGCGATCAGCGCCGCCGACAGGCTCAGCACCACAACCTGTGTAAACAAATCATTCAGCATGTCATCCTCCCTGCTTCTCCGGTCAGTCCGGCGTTCCCTTCCAGCTGTCCAGCAGCGCCTGCACTTCCTTCAGCTCCTTTTCCGAGAGCTTATGTCCCGCGGAAAAGGCCGCCATGAAAGCCGGCAGCGAACCCTGGAAGGTCTCTTCCACGTACTGGCGGCTCTGCGCCGCGTAAAACTGCTCTTTATTGTACAGCGAGCGGACGACCCCGTCCTCGTTGGCGAAGATGCCGCGGTCGCACAGCTTTTTCAGCACGGTATAGGTCGTGGATTTTTTCCAGTTCAGTTCCTTCGCGCAGAGCTTCACCAGCTCGCCGGAGCCCATCGGCTCATTGTCCCATATCAGTTCCGCAAAGCGGGTCTCCACAGCGCCCATTTTCAAGTCTGCCATCGTCTTTTTCCTCCGGGGTCTATCAATGATAGATCGATCTGAGGCAAGTCTATCAAAGATAGACCTTCCTGTCAAGGGGTTCCAGGAAAAATTTTTGCGCCGTTTTTAGATAAAGTAAACACTCGTTTACAAATATTAAACGCAACGGCAGGTTGCTTTTCCTTCGGCGCCAGAAATGGTATAGTAAGCACAGAAAAGCGATCAGGAGGGATCAGTCATGGAAATAAAGGACGTTCTGAAAAATCTGCGGGAGAGCCATCATCTGACGCAGGAACAGATGGCAGAGCGTGTCATGGTTTCGCGCCAGGCCGTCAGCCGCTGGGAAAACGGCGAGACGCAGCCGGGGACGGATACGCTGAAGATCCTCTCAAAAGAATTTGACGTTTCTATCAACACGCTGCTCGGCTCCCCGCGGCAGCTCGTCTGCCAGTGCTGCGGCATGCCGCTCGGCGAGGACGCGGTCATCAGCAAGGAGGCCGACGGCAGTTTCAACGAAGATTACTGCAAATGGTGCTATGCCGACGGGGCCTACACCTACGACGACATGGACGAGCTGATCGACGTCTGCGTCGGCCATATGGTGGGAGAAAACTTTACCGAAGAGCAGGCCCGCGCCTACATGAAGCAGATGCTGCCCGGGCTGGATTACTGGAAGAGATACGAAGAATTGAGCGACGGCGGTCAGTTTGCGGCTTTCAAAAAGCAGCTGATCGCAGAGATCAACGACCTGCACATCGAGGGCCTTCCGAAGGTCGAAAAGCTGAACGCCCTGGTCGGGAAATACGTGAACCTCGAGTACCGGCTCCCCAACGGCGCCAGCGTGAAATTTCTGAACGACGGGACGACCTATCTGGGGAATCAGCTGGAGTCGGAGTTCGGCGGCGAGCGCTGCTTCGGCGTCCTGGCGAACATGGATTTCATCCTGATCTGCACCTACGGGAAAGACGGCGCCGATCCGGAGCTCGTGCTTTACAAGAAGCGGTAGACTGAGAAGAGGCAATAAAAAAACAAGGCCGGAGGGAACCGTCCCCTCCGGCCCTGTTTCGTTTTGGTTTTTATTTCTCCGACAGGTACTTGTCGATCGCGGCGGCCGCGACTTTGCCGGCGCCCATGGCCGAGATGACCGTGGCAGCGCCCGTGACGGCGTCGCCGCCGGCGAAGACCGCCTCGCGGGAGGTCAGGCCCTCTTCGTTGATCACGATGCCGCCGTGGCGGTTCACTTCCAGGCCCTCGGTGGTATCCTTGATCAGCGGGTTCGGCGAGGTGCCGATGGCGATGACGACCGTGTCGGCCTCGATCTCGTACTCGGAGCCGGGGATCTCGATGGGACGGCGGCGGCCCTTTTCATCCGGCTCGCCGAGCTCCATCTTGATCACGCGCATGCCGCGCACGAAGCCGTTCCGCTCGTCGCGGGGGTTGTCCGGATTCTTAAAGCCCAGGATCTCCACGGGGTTCTGCAGCAGGCGGAAGACGATGCCCTCTTCCACGGCGTGCTCGACCTCTTCGCGGCGGGCCGGCAGCTCCTCCATGGAACGGCGGTAAACGATGGAGACTTCCTCGGCGCCCAGACGCAGAGCGGTACGCGCGGCGTCCATCGCGACGTTGCCGCCGCCGACCACGATCACTTTGCCGCCCTTCATGATAGGCGTGCGGGGATCGGCCTCGTAGGCCTTCATCAGGTTGCTGCGGGTCAGGAACTCGTTGGCGGAGTAAACGCCCTTCAAGGACTCGCCGGGGATGTTCAGGAAGTTCGGCAGACCGGCGCCGGAGCCGATAAAGACGGCTTCGAAGCCCTGCTCGAAGAGTTCGTCGATGGTGAGCGTGCGGCCGATGACCACGTTGGTCTCCACGTCCACGCCCAGTTCCTTTAAGGTCTCCACTTCCTTGGCCACGATGGCCTTCGGCAGACGGAACTCGGGGATGCCGTACACCAGCACGCCGCCGGCCTTGTGCAGCGCCTCAAAAACGCTGACCTTATAGCCCTTCTTCGCCAGGTCGCCGGCGCAGGTGAGGCCGGAAGGGCCGGACCCCACGATGGCGACGCGGTGGCCGTTGGAGGCGGGCGCCTTGGCGGCTTCCTTCGCGTTCTCGTTGTGCCAGTCCGCCACGTAGCGTTCCAGACGGCCGATGCCGACCGGCTCGAAGCGCACGCCCATAGTGCACTTGGATTCGCACTGGGTCTCCTGCGGGCAGACGCGGCCGCAGACGGCGGGCAGGGAGGACGTTTTGTTGATGACCTGGTACGCGCCTTCCAGATCGCCTTCCTTGATCTTCGTGATGAAGCCGGGGATATCGATATTGACCGGGCAGCCGGCCACGCAGGGTTTATTCTTGCAGTTTAAGCAGCGGGCCGCTTCCTCGTCCGCCAGCTGGCGGGTGTAGCCCAGCGCCACTTCCTTAAAATTATGAGCCCGGACCTCGGGGGCCTGGGTCGGCATTTCATGCTTCTTCGGATTCAGTGCCATTTTCAGCCTCCTTTACGCCTGCTTAAAGAGGTTGCAGGCCTCTTCGTATGCGTGCCGTTCATAGTCCAGATACATGCGGCCGCGGGACATCGCTTCGTCGAAGTCCACCTCGTACGCGTTGAATTCGGGTCCGTCCACGCAGGCGAACTTCGTCACGCGCCTGCCGTCCTGGTTTAAGGTCAGGCGGCAGCCGCCGCACATACCGGTGCCGTCGATCATGATCGGGTTCATGGAAACGCGGCAGGGCACGCCGAACGGCTTGCAGGTCAGGGCCGTGAACTTCATCATGATGCCCGGGCCGATGGCCAGGACCAGATCGAAGGTCTCGCCCGCTTCCAGCATTTCCTTCAGCGGCACCGTGACGTTTCCGTGGCGACCGTAGGAGCCGTCGTCCGTCATGACGATCAGCTTGTCCGAGACCGCGCGGAACTCGTCCTCGAGGATCAGCAGATCGATGCTCCGGAAGCCGATGATGCTGACGACCTCGGCGCCCAGACGGTGGAATTCCTCCGCCACGGGCAGCGCGATGGCGCAGCCCACGCCGCCGCCGACGATGCAGACCTTCTTGATGCCTTCGGTCTCCGTGGCGCGTCCCAGCGGACCCACGAAGTCGGCGATCTCCTCGCCCGCTTCCTTCTTGCCCAGCCGGAAGGTGGTCTCTCCCACGATCTGAAAGATGATCTTGACCGCTCCGGTCTCTTTGTTAACGCCCGCTACAGTGAGAGGGATCCGTTCTCCGTCCTCATCGACCCGCAGGATGATGAACTGGCCCGGTTTGGCTTTGTTCGCCACCCGAGGGGCTTCGATCTCCATCTGCGTAACGGTGGGATTCAGTTCCTTTTTGCTTAGGATCTTGTACATACCTGCCGCTCCTTATTGAATAAATAACGATTTTTTATCTGATTTTCTCTGGGAAGCCGACTTTCTTCTGCACCTTGCGCAGGGTCTTGAAAGCGTAGTACCCGGCTTTTTCCGCGCCGGCCTTGATCACGCCGTCCACGTAGGCCTTGTCCTTGCTCAGTCGCGCGAACTCCGCCTGGATGGGGGAGAGAACGCCGACCACTGCTTCCCCCACGGCCTCCTTGAACGTGCCGTAGCCCATCCCCTCGAACTCTTTCTCCGTCTCGGCCGGCGTCTTGCCGGTGCAGGCGCAGTAGATATCGATCAGGTTCCGGATGCCCGGCTGTTCGTCGCGGTACGCGATGCAGCCCTCGGAGTCCGTCACGGCCCGCTTGAACTTGCGGCGGATATCGTCCGGCGGATCCAGAAGATAGATGCTCGCGTTCGGGTTCTCGTCCGACTTGCTCATCTTCTTTAAAGGATCCTGCAGGCTCATGATGCGTGCCCCGACCTTGCCAACGTAGGGCTCGGGAATCGTGAACACGTCGCCGTAGATGGCGTTGAAGCGCTGCGCGATGTCCCGCGTGATCTCCAGATGCTGCAGCTGGTCGTGTCCGACCGGCACCACGTCCGACTGGAAAAGCAGGATGTCCGCCGCCATCAGCACCGGATAGGTGAACAGGCCCGCGTTGATGTTGTCCGCGTGCTTGGCGGACTTATCCTTGAACTGCGTCATGCGCGAGAGCTCGCCCATGTAGGTGAAGCAGTTCAGGATCCACGCCAGCTCCGCGTGCGCGGACACGTGGGACTGATAGTAGATGCAGTTCTTCTCCGGATCCAGCCCCGCCGCAAGATACAGCGTGAGGAGGTTCCGGGCGCGCCGGCGCAGCTCCGCCGGGTCCTGCCGCACCGTGATGGAGTGCTCGTCCACCACGCAGTAAAAGCACTCGTATTCTTCGTGGAGGCCGAGCCAGTTCTTAAGCGCCCCCAGATAGTTGCCCAGGGTCAGCGTCCCCGTGGCCTGCATTCCGCTGAATAATGATTTTCTTCCGTCAAGCATAAACGGCCTCCTTTCAGATCCCCTGTAAGCGGGGAAAATAATTTCGATTTATTATAATGGATTGTCAAGAAAAAAACAAGTCCCCGTTTCCCTATGCCTGCGCCTTCTCCATCCGCCGCAGGGTCTTTTCGCCGGCGATAAAGGACAGCAGCGCCGTTAAGCCCCAGGAGATCGGGTAAGAGATATAGATCGTTTCCAGGCTCGGGTGCGCGCTGAAAACGATGCTGATCCAGATGACGCGGAACAGGCAGACGCAGATCAGCGAGTTGGCCGTGGAGAGCACCGACCGGCCGAGGCCTTTTAAGAAGCCGGACACCGTTTCCATCGCCGCCAGCAGAAAATAGGTGGTGAACATGATACGCATGCGGATGAAGGCCGTCTCCATCGCGTGTGGCTCCGTCAGATAAATGGAGACGAACGGTGCCTTAAAGAGCAGCATCACGAGCGCCACCGTCATGGACAGGGCGGAGCCGATGATCAGGCAGCTGATCCGCACCTTCCGCATCCGCGAATATTTGCCGGCGCCCAGGTGCTGGCTCGTGAAGGTGACCGCCGCCTGGTTGCAGGAGAACGAGCAGGTATAGAGGAAGGATTCCAGGCTGGCGCCGGCGGCGTTGCCGTCTATGATGGCGGAGCCGCCCGGATAGTACTGGTTGTTCAGGCTGACGATGGAGGACTGGATCAGCATGTTCGAAACGCTGAAAAGACAGCCCTGGATCGCGGAGGGAATGCCCATGGCCAGCTGGTTGCGGAGCGCGTCTTTCGTGATCTTCAGCGCCTTGAAGTCCAGGTGCGTCCAGCCCTCATCCCTGTGCAGCAGCCAGATCATGACGGCGGCGGAGCAGAACTGGGAGATCACCGTCGCCAGGGCGACGCCCTCTACGGACAGGCCGCAGACCAGGACAAAGAAAAAGTTAAGGCCCACGTTTAAAAGGCCCGAACCGGTCATCACGAACATGGGCGTCTTGCTGTCGCCCTTGCTGCGGAAGATATTGATGCAGCAGTTTGCGAGGCTTGTGAAGACCGCGCCGCAGAAAATGATGCGCGAATAAATGGTCGCCAGACGCAGGACTTCGCCTTCATCGCCGATCATGCGCAGGATGGCGGGGGTCAGGATCAGAGCGATCCCGCCGATCCCCGCGCCGACGAGGGCGTTGATGCAGAACGCGGTATGCACGGCTTCCCGGGTTGCCCGTTCATTCCCCGCGCCGATATGGCGCGACACCATGATGTTGGCACCGACGGAGAAGCCGACAAAGATAGTCATGAAGAAGTTGTTCATGGCCGAAGTCGTGCCGATGGCGCCCAGCGCACCGGGCACGCCGGAATAGCCGACTACCACCATATCCGCCGCGTTGTAAAGGTTCTGCAGCAGATTCATGGCCATGATGGGAAGGATAAACTGGAAGATCAGCTTAACCAGCGGGCCTTCCGTCAGATTTTTCATTTTGCTTCCTGATGCCGGCATGGCTTCGTCCTTTCCCCGGCAAACGCCGGTCGCTCCGTTCCGTCCCGGTGCTTTCTGGAAAACGCCTTTTTGTATTATAGTCCCCCGCGCCGGAAAGCACAAGAAAGAAGAACGAAAAAGAACCGTCTGTTCAGACGGTTCTTTTTACGGGTTCGGTTCTTATGATTCACTTAATGGCGTTTCCACCACTCTCGCCGTCTTTTTCCGGCGGTAATGCGGCCGCGAGCGTTTGCTGCTCTTCTTTTCGGCGGCGGGGGCGTCCGCGCTTTCCGCCGCAGCGGCTGCCGCTTCCGCTCTCTGCGCCCGCCGTTTGGCCTTTTCCTTTTCCACCCGGCGGATCCGGCGCTCGCGCACGGCTTCCTTGCGGGCTTCGATGTCCTTCACGTCCTCTTCGGTGGCGGGTTTGATCGTTTTAACGATGTAGATCTCCTCGCCGGGCCCTTTGCGGATCCTCAGCTTCCCCTTGACGCAGCCGTGGCGGGGACATTCGCAGAGGGCGTAGTAGAGGCCTCCGCCGCTTCCGGCAAACCAGTCGATCTTCCGGGTGACCTTCGACCGGCAGCGGTTGCAGCCGAGGGCCGTTACCGAAGGTTCTTTCAAGGCGGTCTCCTTGTCCGGATACAGCTGTGAGACGAACTTGGTGTAGGTCTTGAAGTCGAGGGTGAATTCCTCCTCGTGGTTTTCCGGCAGATGGTAGTAATCCACGGACAGATAGTGCAGGTACGGCTTGATGTTCATCTTCTGCATGATCAGCGCCGTGTAGTACGCGTCCTCGAACGCGGCATGGAAGCGGCCCTCCTCGGGGATATCCATCTCCTCCACCGCCTCCTGCAGGGCCGGACGCTTCTTGCCGTCCAGATACGCCAGGCTGTAGAGCTTCTGCAGATCCAGATAGAGCAGCGGCTTCGGGAACTGGTACGGGATGTGATAGTAATCCAGGTTCCGCTGCAGCTCGAACAGGTCCGAGGGGCCCCAGGTCACGAAGACCGGATTCCTGCCGCACCATTCCAGGAAGCTCCGGGCCACCGGGCTGAAGGTGCGGGACTGGTTCAGCTTCGCCATGTCCATGTGCACGACCGCCTGCGTGTGGCGGTTCATGCTGCGGTAGACCAGCGGTTTGATGGTCTCGTGGAACCGGTCCGTTTCCTTGCGGCGGGCGTTCAGCTTCACCGCGCCGATCTCCAGGATCTCGAAGGGCAGCTTGGGGTTCTCCCGGTACCGCCCGCCGGGCGACTGGTTCCACTCCAGGTCAAATACGATATAGTTCATGTGTGTTTTCTTTCTTCACTTGTTTTTTCCGGCGGCCTGCGCCACGTGGGACAGCAGGACCGCGGTCGTAACGGCGCCGACGCCGCCCGGGACCGGGGTGATCGCAGCCGCCTTCGGCTCCGCCGCCGCAAAGTCGACGTCGCCGCAGAGGGTCCCTTCCTCCGTCCGGTGAATGCCCACGTCGATCAGGATCTGGTTTTCACCGAAATGCTCTCCGCCCAGGGCCTTCGCCTTTCCCAGCGCCGCCACGACGATGTCCGCGCCGCGCGTTGCGGCCGGCAGGTCCTTCGTTTTGCTGTGGCAGAGGGTCACGGTGGCGTTCTCGTTCAGCAGCAGCATGGCAAGCGGCCGGCCCACCACCAGCGAGCGGCCCACGACCGCGCAGCGTGCGCCGGCAAGCTCCGCGCCGTAGAACTTCAGGATCTCCACGACCGCCTGCGCGGTGCAGGGGGCAAAGCCGAGCTTTTTCCCCGCAAAAACGCCCGCCAGGGAAAGATCCGTGGCGCAGTCCGCGTCCTTTTCCGGTGCAATCATGCCGCAGAGCGCCGCTTCGTCGATCTGCTTCGGCAGGGGCCTGAGCAGCAGGATGCCGTGGACGGAAGCGTCGGCGTTCAGGCTTTGAAGCACGGCTTCCGCCTCATTTTGCGAAGCATCCTCCGGGAGCGTTACGTGCCTGACTTCGATGCCGCAGCTGCCCGCGTTTTTCTGAATGCCCCGGAGGTAGGCGGCGTTGTCCGCCCGCTCTCCGACTTCCAGAACGGCCAGCGTGGGAAAGATCCCGCGCGCCGCCAGAGCATCGGCCTGTTCTTTTGTCCGCGCCTTGATGGCTGCCGCCACCGGAGCGCCTTTTAAGATGTGTTCCATACAGTCTTCCTTTTTCCTGTCAGAACAGTCCCGTGATGACGCCGTTCTCGTCCACGTCGATGTTTTCGGCCGCCGGCTTCTTCGGCAGGCCCGGCATGGTCATGATATCGCCGGTCAGCGCGACCACGAAGCCCGCGCCGGCGCTGATGCGAACCTGGCGGACCGTCACGCGGAAGTTCTTCGGCGCGCCGAGCTTTAACGGATCGTCCGAGAAGGAGTATTGCGTCTTGGCCATGCAGACCGGCATCCGGCCGTAGCCTAAGGATTCCAGCTTCTCCAGTTCTTTCACGGCCGGGGCCAGGAAGTCCACGCCGTCCGCATGGTAGATCTTCTTCGAGATGGCCTCGATCTTTTCGCGCAGGCTTAAGCCGTCTTCGTAGCTGAAGCGGAACTCGGAAGGCTCTTCGCAGAGACGCACGACCTCTTCGGCCAGCGCCTTGCCGCCTTCGCCGCCCTTCGCCCAGACTTCGCTTAAGACCACGTTGACGCCGAGGGCTTTGCACTCGTCCTCCACCAGCTTCAGCTCGGCTTCGGTATCGTCCGGGAAGCGGTTGATCGCCACCACCGCAGGCAGGCCGTAGACCTTCGTGATGTTCTCCACGTGCTGCAGCAGGTTCGGCAGACCGGCCTTTAACGCGGCCAGGTCTTCGTTTTTAAGCTCCGTCTTCGCCTTGCCGCCGTGCATCTTTAAGGCCCGGACCGTCGCGACGATGACCACCGCCGAAGGCTTAAGGCCCGCCATGCGGCACTTGATGTCCAGGAACTTCTCCGCGCCCAGATCCGCGCCGAAGCCGGCTTCCGTGACCACGTAGTCACCGGTCTTTAAAGCCATGCGGGTCGCCATCACGGAGTTGCAGCCGTGCGCGATGTTCGCGAACGGGCCGCCGTGCACGAAGGCCGGGGTGTGCTCTAAGGTCTGCACCAGGTTGGGCTTTAAGGCGTCCTTTAAGAGGGCCGCCATCGCGCCCTGCGCCTTTAAGTCGCCGGCCGTGACGGGCTTGTCGTCGTAGCTGTAGCCGACGATGATCCGCGCCAGTCTTTCTTTTAAGTCCGCGATGCCCGAGGCCAGGCAGAGGATCGCCATGATCTCGGAGGCGACGGTGATGTCGAAGCCGTCCTCGCGGGGCACGCCGTGCGCCTTGCCGCCCAGACCGATCACGATGTTCCGAAGCGCCCGGTCGTTCATATCCACGGCCCGCTTCCAGGTGATGCGCCGCGGGTCGATCCGAAGGAGATTGCCCTGCTGGATGTGGTTGTCCAGCATCGCCGCCAGCAGGTTGTTGGCCGCGCCGATCGCGTGGAAATCGCCGGTAAAGTGCAGGTTGATGTCCTCCATCGGCACCACCTGCGCATAGCCGCCGCCGGCCGCGCCGCCCTTGATGCCGAAGACCGGGCCCAGCGACGGTTCGCGCAGGGCGACCATCACGTTTTTGCCGATCTTCTTCAGGCCGTCCGCCAGGCCGATGGTCGTGGTGGTCTTGCCTTCGCCGGCCGGGGTCGGCGTGATCGCCGTGACCAGGATCAGCTTTCCGTCCGGACGCTCCGCCCGGTCTTTTAAGAGGCTGAAATCCACCTTGGCTTTGTAGCTGCCGTACTGTTCCAGATACTTTTCATCGATTCCGGCCGTTTTCGCGACCCCGAGGATGTGCTGCTTTTCGCAGGCCTGTGCGATGGCGATGTCAGTGAGCATGTGTTCTCCTTTTCGGTTTTCCGGATACGGGGCGTATCCTTTTTTGCTTGAAAGCGGACGTTTTCCGCATTTTCCTTATCCCGCGTCAATCTGCGGTATTTATAATTTCCGCCGCGTTCCTCTATGATGGAAGGGAAAGCGAGGATCCCGCAATGGTTAAGCAGCGTTTGAAATCCCTCCGGTGCGCCCTGAAGCTGACCCAGAAGGCGGTTGCCGAAGAACTTCATATCACGAGGGCGGCCGTAAGCGCCTATGAGAACGGGCGCCGGACTCCCTCCTATGACATTCTTGTCCATTTCTCAAAGTATTACCGGACGACGACCGACTATCTGCTCGGCGCCACCGACGATCCGGAACCGCCGCCGCAGCTGGATCCCTTAAGCCGGCAGATCCTGGAATGCTACCGTTCCTCCGGTCCTCAGGAGCAGGCCTTCATCTACCGCCAGAACATGTTCATTCAGGAGATCCTGCGTTTTGAGCAGCGCTGATCCTGCCGTCAGTTCTCCGGCACCGCCTGCTTCTCCAGGGCCTTTGCCTTGAGGAAACCGTAGATGAAGCGGTCGATATCGCCGTCCAGCACGGCGGTGGTGTTGCCGGTCTCCACGTTCGTGCGCAGATCCTTCACCATCGTATAGGGCTGCAGCACGTAGGAGCGGATCTGGGAACCGAAATTGTTGTCCCGGACCACCCCGCGGATGTCGGCGGCTTTTTCCAGATTGGCCTGCTGCTTTAAGATCAGCAGCTTGGCCTTCAGCATCTGCATGGCCTTGTCCTTGTTCTGATACTGCGAGCGCTCATTCTGGCACTGCACCACGATCCCGGTCGGGAAGTGCGTGATGCGGATGGCGGACGAGGTCTTGTTGACCTTCTGGCCGCCGGCGCCGCTGGAACGGAACACGTCGATGCGGATGTCGTCCTCCGGGATCTCGATGTCCAGATCCTCCTCGATGTCCGGCATGACGTCGCAGGACACGAAGGAGGTCTCCCGCTTGCCCGCCGCGTTGAAGGGCGAGATGCGCACCAGGCGGTGCACGCCGTGCTCGGATTTCATCAGGCCGTAAGCATGGTAGCCGTCGATCTGGAAGGTCACGGATTTGATGCCGGCTTCGTCGCCCTCCTGCATATCCAGGAGCTCCACCTCGAAGCCTTTTTTGGCTGCCCAGCGGGTGTACATGCGGTAAAGCATGGAGCACCAGTCGCAGGATTCGGTGCCGCCGGCGCCGGCCCGCAAGGTCACGATGGCGCCTTCCGCGTCAAATTCGCCGGAAAGCAGGGTCTCCATGCGGAGGGCCTCCAGCTCCTCCTTTAAGGCGCCGAGCATCTCGCCGACTTCGCGGGCGATCTCCGGATCCTCCTCCTCGTAGCCCATCTCGATCATGACCTCGATATCGTCGTACTGGGTGGAAAGGCCCTCCAGCTGCTTTACCGTGTCCTTCAGGTTTTTGAGCTCCGTGGAGATCTTGGCCGCCTTTTCCGGATCGTTCCAGAAATCGGGCTCCTCCATCATCTTGTTCAACTCGGTGATGCGGTTCTCCTTGCCCGCGATATCCAGGGAGGCCCGGACCTCCTGAAGGGGTTCCTTCAGGGCCGCCAGCTCGCTTTTATAATTGTCAAGTTCAACCATAAAGTCTCCCCTTCGTTATGCCTTCCGTCCGTGGCACTGCTTGTACTTCTTTCCGCTGCCGCAGGGGCAGGGATCGTTCGGATAAATCTTCACGTCCGCGCGGCGCACCGGCGCCTTCGCGACGGAGGTGTCGCGGTTGGTGCCCATGGCCTTGGCCACCTGCTCGCGCTCCACCTTCTGCTCCTGACGGATGTGCATCAGGGCCTGGACCGTATCCTCCTGGATGCCGGCCGTCATGTTTTCGAACATGTCGAAGCCCTGCATCTTGTATTCCACGACGGGGTTCTTCTGGCCGTAAGCCTGCAGGCCGATGCCCTGCCGCAGCTGATCCATGTCGTCGATGTGGTTCATCCAGCGGCGGTCGACGCTCCTGAGCAGGATCACGCGCTCGATCTCGCGCATCTTTTCGGGATCGCCCACCAAGGCTTCCTTCTGCTCGTACAGATGAACGGCCTCTTCCTTCAGGTACTGCTTTAAGTCCGCCTTGCTGCGGCAGCTCCTGCGGATCTCTTCGGTCAGCGGCTCGATCGGGATGATGGGGATCAGGGACTGGTTCAGCTCCTCCAGATCCCACTCCGCCGTGTGCGCGTCGTCCGAAAGATAGGTGTCGACCGCGCTCTCGCAGATGTCCGTGATCATCTTGATGATGGAATCGCGCATGTTTTCGCCGTCCAGGACCCGGCGGCGCTCCGCGTAGATCAGCTCGCGCTGCTCGTTCATGACCTGGTCGTATTCCAGCAGGTTTTTGCGGATGCCGAAGTTGTTGCCCTCGATGCGCTTCTGGGCCCGCTCGATGGCGCTGCTCAGCATCTTGTGCTCGATCGGCTCGTTGTCCGGAACGTTTAAGGAGTTGAACATGTTCAGCATCCGGTCGCCGCCGAACAGGCGCATCAGATCGTCCTCCAGCGAGATATAGAAGCGCGATTCGCCCGGGTCGCCCTGGCGGCCGGCACGGCCGCGCAGCTGGTTGTCGATACGGCGGGACTCGTGCCGCTCGGTGCCCACGATCTTGAGGCCGCCGGCAGCCCTGGCTTCGTCGTCCAGCTTGATATCGGTACCGCGGCCGGCCATGTTCGTCGCGATGGTGACCGCGCCGTGCACGCCGGCTTCGGCGATGATCTCCGCTTCCATCTCATGGTAGCGGGCGTTTAAGACGTTCAGCTTCACGCCGCGCTTGCGCAGCATGGCCGCGATCTCTTCGGAGGCCTCGATGGTGACCGTGCCGACCAGGACGGGCTGCCCCTTCGCGTGGGCCTCGGTGACCGCATCCACGATCGCGTGCAGCTTTTCGCGCTTGGTCTTGTAGACGGAGTCGTTTAAATCCTGCCGCTGGACCGGGACGTTGGTCGGGATCTCGATTACGTCCATGCCGTAGATGTCGCGGAATTCCTTTTCCTCCGTCATGGCGGTACCGGTCATGCCCGCCTTCTTTTCGAACTTGTTGAAGAAGTTCTGGAAGGTGATGGTCGCCAGCGTCTTGGACTCACGCTTGACCTTCACGTGCTCCTTCGCCTCGATGGCCTGGTGCAGGCCGTCCGAATAGCGGCGGCCCGGCAGCACGCGGCCGGTGAATTCGTCCACGATCAGGACCTCGTTGTCCTTGACCATGTAGTCCTTGTCGCGGAACATCAGGTTGTGGGCGCGCAGCGCGAGGATGATATTATGCTGGATCTCCTGGTTCTCCATGTCGGCCAGGTTGTCGATCTGGAAGAATTTCTCCACTTTTTCAACGCCCTGCGCGGTCAGGTGGACTTGCTTTTCCTTCTCGTTGACGATGAAGTCGCCGGTCTCCTGCTCCTCTTCCTTCATGATGATATCCATCTTGGAGAGTTCCTTGGCTTCGCCGCGCTTCAAACGGCTTGCCAAGTAGTCGCAGGTCTCGTAGAGCTTCGTGGATTTGCCGCTCTGGCCGGAAATGATGAGAGGCGTGCGCGCTTCGTCGATGAGGATCGAGTCCACCTCGTCGACGATGGCGTAGTGGAGCTTGCGCAGCACGAGCTGTTCCTTGTAAATGACCATGTTGTCGCGCAGGTAGTCGAAGCCCAGCTCGTTGTTGGTCACGTAGGTGATATCGCAGCGGTAGGCTTTCTGGCGCTCCTCCGGCGTCATGCTGTTTAAGACGCAGCCGACCGTCAGGCCCAGATATTCGTGGATCTTGCCCATCCACTCCGCGTCACGCTTGGCCAGGTAGTCGTTGACCGTGACCACGTGCACGCCCTCGCCGTCCAGCGCGTTTAAGAAGGACGGGAGCGTTGCGACCAGGGTCTTGCCTTCACCGGTCTTCATTTCGGCGATGCGGCCCTGGTGCAGGATGATGCCGCCGATCAGCTGTACCGGATAGTGCTCCAGCCCGATGCTGCGCCGCGCGCTTTCCCGGACCAGGGCGAAGGCTTCGACCAGAAGGTCGTCCAGGCTTTCGCCGTTTTGACGGCGTTCCTTAAGGCGGCGGGTGCGCTCGCGCATCTCCTCCTGCGAGAGGGTCAGCATTTCGGGGCGCAGCGCCTCGATAGCCTTCACCAGGGGCTGGATGCGCTTTAATTCGCGCTCGCTGTAGGAGCCGAAGATCTTGCTTACCAAACTCATTCTGTCATTACCTCTTATCGGATCTCGGCGCCGGGTTTTACGTCCCGTCCGGTGGTCATCAGGGAAAGGTTGCCGTCCTCATCCTCGGCGGAGAGCAGCATGCCCTCGGAGATGAGGCCCGCCAGCTTCGCCGGCTTTAAGTTCACGATGGCCATGACGTTCCTGCCGACCAGCTCTTCGGGCTTGTACCAGGCCTTGATGCCGGAGATGATCTGGCGCTTTTCGCCGCCGAAATCGATCTCAAAGCGCAGGAGCTTCTTAGACTTCGGGACTTCTTCGCAGACCAGGACCTTGCCGACGCGGAATTCCAGCTTCGCAAAGTCGTCGTATTCGACCTCGGGCTTGTGGGTAAGTTCCTTCGCCGGCTCTTCTTTCTTTTCCGGCGCGGGGGCGGCCTCTTCCTTCGGGGCCGGGAACAGCTCCGCCACCTTCTTCATCACAGCGGCGGCGTCCAGCCGCGCGAAGAGCTGCTCCGGCTTTTCCGTGACCTTCGTCTCCGGATTCAGGCCAAACCCGCCGAGCTTTGCGAAACCGCGCTTTTCGGTGCCCAGCTGCGCAAAGATCTTCTCCGCCGTCTCCGGCAGGAAGGGCGCCAGCAGGCTCGCGCCGATGGTCAGGCCTTCGGACAGGTTGTAGAGCACGGTGGCCAGGCGGTCCTGCTTTTCGGGATCCTTCGCCAGAGCCCAGGGCATCGTCTCGTCGATATATTTGTTGCAGCGCTTGAACAGGTTCCAGATCTCGGTCAGGGCGTCCGCCACGTGCAGGGTCTCCATGGCCTTCTCGCAGCGGGCCGGCGTTTCCTTTGCCACCGCGATGAGTTCCTCATCCACGGGCTCGGATACGCCGCCGTTCCTCACGGCGCCGCCGAAATACTTGTTGCTCATCGCGACCGTGCGGTTTAAGAGATTCCCCAGCACGTTCGCCAGATCCGCGTTGATGCGCTCGATCAGAAGGTCCCAGGTGATGACGCCGTCGTTCTCGAAGGGCATCTCGTGCAGCACGAAGTAGCGCACCGCGTCCAGGCCGAAGAAATCGATCAGGGTGTCCGCGTACAGGACGTTGCCCCGGGATTTGCTCATCTTTCCGTCGCCCTGCAGCAGCCAGGGATGGCCGAAGACCTGCTTCGGCAACGCCTCGCCCAGCGCCATCAGGAAGATCGGCCAGTAGATGGTATGGAAGCGGATGATGTCCTTGCCGATGACGTGCACGTCGGCCGGCCAGAACTTTTTGTACTGCTCCGTGCTTTCGCCGCCGCAGTGATAGCCGATGCCGGTGATGTAGTTGGTGAGGGCGTCCAGCCAGACGTAGACCACGTGCTTGTCATCAAAATCCACCGGGATGCCCCACTTGAACGAGGTGCGGGAGACGCACAGGTCCTGCAGGCCCGGCTTCAGGAAGTTGTTGACCATCTCGTTCTTGCGGGAAACGGGCTGGATGAACTCCGGATGCGCCTCGATGTGCGCCATCAGACGGTCCGCATACTTGCTCATGCGGAAGAAGTAGGCCTCCTCGGAAGCCTTCACCACGGGGCGGCCGCAGTCGGGACAGACCTTGACGCCGTCCTTGTCCACGACCTGCGATTCTGTGAAGAAGGATTCGTCCGGAACGCAGTACCAGCCCTCGTAGCTGCCTTTATAAATGTCGCCCTGATCGTAGAGCTTTTTGAAGATCTTCTGCACCTCGGCCTCGTGATAATCGTCGGTGGTGCGGATGAACTTGTCGTAGGAAATGTTTAAGGAATCCCAGATGTTCCGGATGAGGCCGGCGGTCTCGTCCACGAAGGCCTTCGGCGTCTTGCCGGCGTCTGTCGCCTTGTTTTCGATCTTCTGGCCGTGCTCGTCGGTGCCGGTCTGGAAGAAGACGTCGTAGCCCTGCGCCCGGCGGAAGCGCGCGATGGCGTCCGTCAGGACGATCTCGTAGCAGTTGCCGATATGCGGCTTGCCCGAGGCATAGGCGATGGCGGTGGTAATGTAATACGGTTTTTTGTCGTAAGTCTGCATAGTTTCTCCTAAGGTTCCGGACAGATGAGCCCGGTTTTTCGGCCGCCCGGCCTTCTTCGCTCACGCAAATAAGACCCAAAGGGGCACTATCCGTTAGAGTATAGCACAAGAAGGCTTTTAACGCAAGAAGGCAGGCGCCCGAAAAAGCGCCTGCCCGAAAAAAGAATGCCGTCCTCCCCCTGTCCGGACGAGGGTAGGCTGCGGGAATTTATCAGCGTACGAAGAGATGCGCCCGCTTGTTGTAGTAGGTCTTGTTGAGTGCGATAACGATCAGCGACGCCACCAGCGTGATGCCGGCGGAAACGTAAAGGACCGTCGCGTCGGCGCCGTAGCCCGACAGAATAAGGGCTTCCCAGACCATGATCACCACGGTCCCCACCGCGCTGTTGAGCAGCGTGAAATGCAGTATCCTGGGGCCGTTCTTCTTGAACTTCAGCAGCAGGATGGCCGTGACGGCGCAGAGGATGCCGATCAGGATGGCAAAGATCCCGTAAACGCCGTTCGGCGTTTCCAGCTCCGGAACGTAAACGTCGACCAGTCTGGCATCCCCGTTCAGATACTGGATGCCGGCGACGATATTGAGGACGGCCGAAAGCCACAGGCAGAAATAACACAGGAACTTGTGCCACTTCATCGGCAGCTGCTGATAGACGGGCTGCCGGTAGTTCTGCTGCGGCTGATAGTACGGCTGCTGGTAGTTCTGCTGGGGCTGCTGATAATACGGCTGCTGGTAATTCTGCTGCGGCTGCTGATAGTTCTGCTGCGGCTGCTGGTAGGCCGGCCGGGCATTCTGCTGCGGCTGGCCGCAGACGCTGCAGAAGGCGGCGCCGTCAGGCAGCTGTGCTCCGCAATTCGGACAAAACATTTTTATTCCCTCCCTGTTTCTTCTGGGTCTGAATATACGCCGGACGCCTTGCCGGAAAAACCGGGCCGGCCGCGTTTCTTTTATGATTATAGAAAAAAGTCCGGAGGATGTCAACGCGGAAACGAACATTCCCCCGCTTCCGCCCGCGGAAATAAAAGATCCCCGCCTCCGCCGCGGGTGCGGGGAGACGGGGGAAGCACCGTTTGCTTCAGGGCCTTCAGTTGCCGGCCGGCTGGGCCTCTTCCTGCGGAATCCCGATGATGGTGCTCACGTTCTCGCTGCCCATGTAGTAGTTCGGCAGGATGCCGTTCCACTGCTGGATGTAGTAGTAGTTCAGCAGATCCTGGGTCAGCCACTCGGAGATCGCTTTGTTCTTCGCGGCTTCCTTCTGGCCGGCGTATTCCGCCGCGTCCGCCTGGATCTTGGTCACCGTCAGGTCCGCCTCCGCCTGGATGCGGGCCACCTCGGCTGCCGCGTTGGCTTCGATCACGTCGCGCTCCGCCTTGGCCTGCTGCTCCATGATCTTCTGCGCCTGCTCGATCTCGGCCTGCAGCTTGTTCTGCGCGGCCACCTGCTTGGCTTCGACCGCGTTGGTGAAGGCTGCGGTGAAATCCATGTTTTCGATCGAGGTGCCGACGACGATGATATTGTAATGAGCCAGCTTCTCTCTTAACAGCTTTTCGATCATCCCCGAGAGCTCGTCGCGCGAGGAGACCAGGTTTTCCGCCGTGTAGCGGGCCGTCATCACCTTCACGGATTCGGAGATGTTCGGCGTGATCACCGTGTCAAAGTAGCTCGTGCCGATGGTGGAGTAGATGGTCATGGCGTTTTCCTTGCTGATCTGATAGTTCAGCGTGTAGGCCACCGAGACCTCCTGAATGTCGGAGGAGAAACAGCTTAAGTTCAGCGCCGCCTTCTGCACCCGGTTGTCCAGGTTGATGACCTTCTGCCACGGGAGCTTCGCATGAATGCCGGCGTCCAGCGTGTAGTTTTCCACCCGTCCGAAGGTGGTCACGACGCCGGTGTGGCCGGTGGGCACCGAGGTGTAGCAGGCGCTGCCGATGCAGATGACCGCCAGGATGATCCCGATGACGGTCGGCAGCGAGGCCTTCCTCTTTTCCGCTCCGTTGTAGCGCATGGCGGTTCCCACTATGATCCCTGCCGCCAGCAGGACCAGTCCGATAATCAGTTTTTCCATTGCAAGTCCCTCCTTTTCAAGCTTGTATGTGCAGCCTGTTGCTTTGTTTCTGGCTGCATTATAAACCGCCCGGGCCTTTAAGTAAAGGCGTCCGGGCGGGGAAATAAGGGGGCGTAATTCGGCGGGAAGGGAAAAATATCCCGGTCCCTGAACCTGTCGAAGGGACCGGGATCCCTGCCCCGCCAATTGGGGACGGTTCCTTTTTGGCCGGCTTTACACGACCTGCAGGGCGTAGAACTTGAGGTACTCCGTCTCCGGCACGCCCCAGAGGATGGGATGGTCCGGCGCCTGGCGGCGCGCCTCGATCTGCCGGAGCTCCACGTTCACGTCGCGCGCGGCCTCGCGCAGCATCTTGCGGAACATCTCGTCCGTCATGAAGTGCGAGCAGGAACAGGTGACGAGGATGCCGCCGCGCGGCAGGGCCTGCATGGCGCGCTTATTGATGTCCTTATAGCCGCGGAAGGCGGCCTGCGCGGTCTCGCGGCTCTTGGTGAAGGCCGGCGGATCCAGGATGATAAGGTCGAACTGCCCGCGCGGGCCGGCGGCGAGCCGGTCCAGATAGTCGAAGACGTCGGCGCGGACAAAGCGCACTTTATCTGAGAGCCCGTTCAGGGCCGCGTTTTTTGCCGCCTGCGCGAGCGCATCCGCGGAAACGTCCAGCGCGGTCACGCTCTCCGCCCCGCCGGCCGCCGCGTTTAAGGCGAAGGCGCCGGTGTGCGTGCAGCAGTCCAGGACCTTCTTGCCGGCCGCCAGCCGCCCGGCCAGGCGGCGGGTGTACTTCTGATCCAGGAAAAAGCCTGTCTTCTGGCCGTCCACAAAGTCCACGTCGTAGCGGATCCCATTTTCCGTGATCAGGACGTGACCGCTGCCTTCCGTTTCCAGGCCCGGCGCGGCAAAATAGCCCGCGTACGGCTCCAGGCCTTCCTTCTCCCGCACCGGCGCGTCGCTCCGCTCGTACAGGACGCGGACGCTCACGCCGCGCGCCGAAAGCGCCTCTAAAAGGAGGCGGTACAGCAGTTCTTTGCGGACTTCGCAGCCCAGGGACAGGACCTCCGTCACCAGTACGTCCTCAAAGCGGTCGACGGTCAGGCCCGGAAAATGGTCCGCCTCTCCGAAGATCAGGCGGCAGGCGTTCCAGTCCTCTCCCATCACGCTCCGGCGGTAGTCCAGGGCGTACGCGATGCGGCGGCGGAAGAAATCCTCGTCGAAACGGTCGTTTTTGTTGCGGGAGATGAGGCGCACGCGGATCTTGGAGGCGTCGTTCACGAAGCCGGCGCCGAGCCATTTGCCCTTGGCGTTCACGACCGATACGATATCTCCATTCTTATAGGCGCCGTTTATCGCGCGGACTTCCTCCCCGTACACCCAGGGATGCCCCGCGCGGACGGATCTTGCCGCTTTTTCGCTGACTGTGAGTTCTGCCATGAGGGTCACCGCCTATTTTTTAAACTTCTTATACAGTTCCAGGTTGATCTTCCCTTCGGCGAGCATGCGCTCCGCCCAGAGCTGCAGGGCCTCCACGGTCACGGAGATGCGCTCCAGCTCCTGCTGGATCCGTACGAAATCCTCCACCTGGTCGTCGCTGACCTTGCCGTCGGAAGTGATCTCGATCAGCCGCTCGCGGCTGCGCTGCATGGTATTTAAGGACGCGAGCATCTCCAGCACGATCTCGGAAAGGCTCTTCGGCGCAATCTCCGGCACGTACTTTTCTCCGATGGGGCACTCCCGCGCGCAGAAATAATTGCACAGCTCCGGCATCTTGTAGCCCTTCGACATGATGAGCACCTCGTCCGGATGCGCCAGGCTCTTGCCGCTTTCGATCTTCTCGATCCGCTCGGCGGTCATGCCGTCCAGCAGCTCCCCGGCCTTTTCCCGGGTCAGGCCCAGCTTTTCGCGCGCCAGCTGATAGGCGTTTTTATCCTTTTTGACCGAAACACGTCCCATAAATCAATCCTTTCCGCCGCTACCCGCGTGCCGGCAGCGTGTTTATGATACCGTCATTGTACCGTTTTCCCGGCCGGATGTCCAGTGCAGCCGCACAAAAAAGCCGGCGCACGCCGGCCTTTTGGGAGCGATTTTCCTCTTCACTTTTACCGGGATCCGTCCGCTCAGATCACCTCGTCCTCTTCCAGGCTCCGGCCGCTTAAGTGCCGCAGGTTCTTGACGAAATCGTCCCGGTTCTCGGGGCTTAAAATCAGGAAGCGGTCCTTCCCGCCCTCCGTGTAGATCAGATAGATATCGTAGAGCCGGCCCATCCGGCCGCCCGCGCGGCCGCCGATCCGGTAATTCTTCATGTCCGCGTACGGGATGCTACGACCCTTGAAGGGCCTGCGTTCGCGGATGATCAGAGCGTCCTCGGTCAGCTCGTATTCCGTGCGGAAGAGGTAAAAGTACAGCATGCCGGCTTCCAGCAGCGCCAGGACCAGGATCAGCAGCCCCGTCCGGCTCTGATAGGCGAAATACGCATACAGAGAAAGGAGCAGAAGCGCTCCGACAAAACAGATCAGGATCAGCTCGCCGATCCCCCTTGTGCTTTTGTACCGCATGGCTTCTGCTCCTTTCGGAAACGGTCCGGAAACCGGCTTGGCTGCCGGCTTCCTGCGTCGTCAAATGGTTCCGGACGCCTTTAAGGCTTCGATCTGCTCTTCGTCATAGCCCAGCTGCCGCAGCACGGCAAGCGTATCCTCGCCGTTAAGCGGCGCGCCCTTTGCCAGCGGGACCTCCTGCGAGGCCAGCCGGATGGGCGGCGTCGCCATCATGCACTCTTCCCCGTTGTGGCAGCGGTAGGGCTGGATAAACCGGTTGACGAGCGCCTGCTCGTCGAAGGAGACTTCGCGCATGTGGTTCAGCCGGCCGCAGACCACGTCCGCCGCCTTTAAGAGCTTCAGCCACTCGTCGCAGGGCTTCTTCGCGAAGGCCCGCTCCATGATCGGGATGATATCGGCGCACTGCTTCTTGATATCCGCCTGCGTCGGAATGTGGAAGGCGGACATTTCCTCCTCGATCCCCAGGATCCGGAAGATGGTGTCCCGGTAGCGGTCGTAGTCCAGCACCGTGATGCAGAGCCACTCGCCGTCCTGGCAGCGGTAGGGCGAGGAGAACGGCGAAGACATGGTCCGCGTCTTCGGGAACTTCACGCCGTACTTGTCCTGCGCCTGCAGGATCATGCTGGCCAGCATCCAGACCGAGTTGTTGTACAGGGCCGTCGTCACGTGGTCGCCCTCGCCGGTCATCTCCCGTTGATACAGGGCCGTCATCACGCCGCCGAAGAGCATCGCGCCGGCCACGGTATCGCCGCTGCCGGTCGGGGACAGCACCGGATAGGACTGGTCGGACTTCACCGACATATCCATCAGGAAGCCGGAGCGGGTCCAGAAGGCCACGTTGTCAAAGCCTGGCGCCGCCGCGTCGGGCCCCTTGTCCCCGTAGCCGTTGATGGTCACGCAGATCAGGCTCGGATACTTCGCGTGCAGCGTCTCGTAGTCCAGGCCGTTCCGCTTTAAGGACGCGGTCCGGTTGTTGCTGATGAAGATATCTGCCTGCGCGATCATTTCCTCCAGCAGCTTTTTCCCTTCCGCCGTCTTGATATTCATCCGGATGCTTTTCTTGCCCGCATTGTAGATGTCGAAGACCGGGTTCTCTTCGTCGCCCGTAAAGGTGCAGGCCTTCGCGGTCTCGCGCCAGGGATCCCCCTTAAAGCCTTCAATCTTGATGACGTCGGCGCCGAAATCCGCCAGCATCCGGCCGCAGACCGGGGCCGCCACGTAGGTCGCCAGTTCCACTACCTTTATGCCCTGAAGGGGCTTTCTTGTCTGTTCGCTCATTCTCTCCACCTGATTTCTGCTTTATTCCAGCGGAAAATGACACGCTACGAAGTGATTCGGACTGATCTCCTTCAGCTCCGGCTCGGCCGCCAGGCACTTTTCGCAGCAGTAATTGCAGCGCTTCGCGAAGCGGCACTGCGGCGGCGGATTGATGGGCGAAGAGATCTCGCCCTTAAGGAGCAGCCGGTTCCGGGGCGCGTCGATGTCCGGGTTCGGGATCGCGGAAAGCAGCGCCTGCGTGTACGGATGCACGGGATGCGCGAACAGCTCCTCTGCCGGCGCCTTCTCGACCAGCCGGCCCAGATACATGACGGCGATATCGTCCGCGAAATAGTAGATGACGGACAGGTTGTGCGTGATGAACATGTAGGTCAGGCCCAGATCCCGCTGCAGCTCCTTTAAGAGGTTCAGCACCTGTGCCTGGATGGAAACGTCCAGCGCGGAGACCGGCTCGTCGCAGACGATGAACTTCGGATTAACCGCCAGCGCCCGGGCGATGCCGATGCGCTGCCGCCTGCCGCCGTCCAGCTCGTGCGGGTAGGTATTGTAGAGGCGCTCCGCCAGGCCGACGGTGCTCATCAGCTCCAGCACGCGCTTTTCGATGTCCAGCTTGTCCTTTAAGAGCTTGTTGTTGACGATGGGTTCGCGGATCAGCTGGTTGACCGTCTTGCGGGGATCCAGCGACGAATACGGATCCTGAAAGATGATCTGCATCTCCCGGCGCATCTTGTGCATCTCGCGGCGTTTCATCTTCAGGATATCCTTGCCTTCGAAATAGACTTCGCCGCTCGTGGGCTCCTGCAGACGCAGGATCGCGCGGCCGGTCGTGGATTTTCCGCAGCCGGACTCGCCCACCACGCCGAGCGTCTTGCCCTTCTCGATGGTGAAGCTGACGCCGTCCACCGCATGCAGCAAGCCCTTCGGTGTGGAAAAGTATTTCGTCAGATTTTTGACTTCCAGCAACGTTTCGCTCACTGCTTTCTGCTCCTTTCGATGGAAAAGCCTTCCCGCTCGTAAGCCAGGCAGGCGACCTTATGGTTCTCTCCCACCGCTTCCAGCTGCGGGCGCCGCTTCGTGCACTCTTCCGAAGCATAGGGGCAGCGCTCCGCAAAGGTGCAGCCCTCATAGATCTTCGTGGGATCCGGAGTCAGGCCCTTTATCGGCTTGAGCTGCGAATTGCGGTCGCTCATATCCGGCAGGGAATTGAACAGGCCCTCGGTGTACGGATGCTTGGTGTTCTTGAAGACTTCCCGCAGGGAACCGATCTCCACGATAGAGCCGGCGTACATGACCGCGACCTCGTCGCAGATCTCCGCGACCACGCCCAGATCGTGCGTGATCAGGATGGTGGAGGTGTGATAGCTCTCCTTTAACTTCCGCATCAGGTCCAGCACCTGCGCCTGGATGGTCACGTCCAGCGCCGTGGTCGGCTCGTCCGCGATCAGCACGTTCGGGTGGCAGGCCAGCGCGATGGCGATGACCACGCGCTGCTTCATGCCGCCGGAGAACTGGTGCGGGTATTCGCCCGCGCGCTCGCCCGGGATGCCGACCGTCTCCAGCGTTTTCTTGGCCATCTCGTAGGCGGTCTTCTTGTCCACGTTTTCGTGCAGCAGGATGCTCTCCGCGATCTGGTCGCCCACGGTCATGACCGGGTTTAAGGAGGTCATCGGGTCCTGGAAGATCATGGAGACTTCCTTGCCGCGCATCTCGGAAAGCTGGGCGGGCGTCATTTCCCGCACGTTCCGGCCGTTCACAAAGATCTCGCCGCTGTCGATGACGCCCGGCGGCGTCTGGATCAGGTTAAGGATGGAAAGCACCGTAGTAGTTTTGCCGGCGCCGGTCTCGCCGACCAGGCCCAGCGTGCCCTGCGGCCGCAGTTTCAGATCGATATGGTTCACCGCGTAGACCGTGGCTTCATCCGTTACGTAGCGGATGGCCAGGTCGCGGATCTCCATCGCGTATTCGGATCTTTTTTCCTGAACTTCTCCCATGGCGGCCTCCTATCGTTTCAGCTTCGGATCCAGCGCGTCGCGAAGACCGTCGCCGACCAGATTGATGGCCAGGACCGTGACCATGATGGCCAGGCCGGGGAAAATGACCAGGTGCGGATAGTCCCGCATGTTCTGGCGGGCATCCGAAAGCATGGCACCCCATTCGGGCGTGGGCGAAGGAACGCCCAGGCCGATGAAGCTGAAGGTCGCCGCAGAAATGATGGCGCTGGCGACACGGGTCGTCGCCTGCACCAGGATCGCGGAAAGCGCGTTGGGCAGCACGTGCGTGAAGATGATCTTAAAGTCCGAAACGCCCATGGCTTTGGCTGCTTCCACGTATTCGTTGCCCCGCACCGTCATGACCGACGAGCGGGCCGTCCGGGCGAAGTGCGGCACCGTCGATAAGCCCAGCGCCAGCATCAGGTTCGTTAAGCTGATGCCGAAGGCCGCCACGAAGATGATGCCCAGCAGGATGTTCGGGATCATCATGAAGATCTCGACGATGCGCATGATCACGGTCTCCACCTTGCCGCCGTAATAGCCGGCGATGGAGCCCAGCATGGTGCCGATGCCCGTGGAAACGCCCACGACCACGATGCCGATCAGCAGGGAATAGCGCGTGCCGTACAGAACGCGGGCCAGGACGCTGCGTCCCATCTGGTCCGTGCCGAAGGGGTGCTCCAGGCAGGGCCGGATCAGACGCGTGGCGGCATGCCGCGCGCAGATATCTTCCTTGTAGTCAAAGACGAAGCCGGAAACGATCGCGATCCCGATGATGATGATCAGCATGACCAGGCCGACCACGGCGCCCTTGTTCTTCTGGAACTGGTGCCAGATCTCCTGCATGCGGCTCTTCTTGACGTAGATGCTCCGCCCGTCGTCGATCTTCTTGGATTTCTTAAACAGCATATGCCTCACCTCCCCGTGTACTGCGCCTTGATGCGGGGATCCACAAAGGCATACAGGATATCGACGATCAGGAGCAGGATCGAAACGATGATCGTGGTCATCAGCACGCAGCCGGTCACCATGTTGTAGTCGTTGCCGCGGATGGACGTCACGATCAGATAGCCGATCCCCGGCCAGGTGAAGACCGTTTCCACGGCGACCGTGCCGGCAAAGAGGATGGACATGTCGTTGCCCAGGATCGTGATGATCGGGATCAGCGCGTTGTTTAAGGCGTGACGGGTCACGACTTTCCGCTCCGGCACGCCCTTGGCGCGGGCCGTGCGCAGATAGTCCGCATTCAGCTGGTCCAGCATGGAGGTCCGGGTCGTCCGGGTAAGGAGCGCGATATGGGACAGGCTGCAGCAGATGGCCGGCATGATGACCGAGTTTCCGGTCTCCGCGCCGGAGACCGGCAGCCAGCCGAGCTTGACGGCAAAGAGGATGATCATCAAAAGCCCTGCCCAGAAGCTGGGGATCGACAGCGTCACCATCGCAAAGCCTGACAGGATCGAATCCAGCCAGGACCCGTGCTTCAGCGCCGCCAGGATGCCCAGCGGCAGGGATACGATGATCAATATCAGTACCGAGACCACCGCCAGCCATATCGTATACGGCATGCGGGCCGCGTATTCAGCCCAGACGTTCTTATTCCCGTTGATGCTCCTGCCCAGATCGCCGTGCAGCACGTTCCCCATATATTCCACATAACGGACGACCAGCGGACGGTTCAGACCCATCTTTTCCCGCATCATTTCGATCTCCTCCTCCGTGGCGGTGTCGTTCACGAGAGAAAGAACCGGGTCTCCGGAAAAGCTCATCAGAAAATATACGATAAAAGAAACCGCAAGAATGCAGGGGATCAGGTAGAGAATTCTTTTCAGTACATATTTCCACATACCAATTCTGCCTTAAAGATGTGGCCAAGGGGAGCCGCCGCGAAGCGGCGCCGTCCCCCTTGGCCGGGAAATACGGGACGGAGGGCATCCTCCGTCCCGAAGAAAGAAAGGATTATTCCGCGATGCGGATGTGGGAGAAGTTCATGTAGTTGGTGCCGGGAGCCAGGGTCACGCCCTCCACGTTCAGCTTGCCGGCCGCGATCTGGTTGCCGACCGCCAGAGGAACCAGCGGCAGATTCTCGGCAACGAACTTCTGAAGATCGGCGAATTTGGCGACCATCTTGTCATAGCTGCCGGCCGTCAGGACTTCGTTCTCCAGCTTCACGTACTCTTCGCTGTTGTAGCCGAACATGTTGGCGGAGCCGGCCGGATCGAAGAAGCGGTGGAAGTTGTAGAGCAGAGCGCCCTGGTAGGCGGCGTAGTCGGTGAACAGATCGTATTCATCAGCCTTCTTGAAAGCGGTCCAGTTGGAGGCGTCGACCTGACGCAGCTCGACCGTCACGCCGATATCGGCCAGGCAGTCCTGAACGACTTCCGCGATGGCCTTGGTGGTGGCCGTGTGGCCCAGCACCAGCTTCAGATCGGTGTAGCCGGCTTCGGCCAGAAGCTTCTTGGCGCCTTCCACGTCATAGGCAGGAGCCTTGGCGTCCGCGCTGTAGCCCGCGCCGGACGGGACGCAGAAGTTGAAGTTTTCCATGCCGCCGATACCGTTGTTGAAGGAGATGATCTTGATATCTTCGCGGTTGATGCCCATGGCCAGCGCCGTGCGGACCTTCAGGTTCTGCATGGCTTCCTTTCTGTGGTTGAAGCCCATGTAGTAGGAGTTCGCGCCCTTGCGGGTGAACATCTGCAGGTTCTTGTCGGAATTCAGCGTGTTGTAGCTGGCCGCGTTCACGTTGAAGATGAAGTCCACGCTGCCGGCCTGCAGGGCCGCGACGCGGGAGTCTTCATCCAGCAGGACCTTGAAGATGATGGACTTGGTCGGATACTCTTCGATGCCGGCCCAGTAGTCGTCAAAGCGCTCCGCGGTGAACTGTACGCCGGAGGTGTGCTTGGACTTGTCGTAGTAGTAAGGGCCGGTGCCGATGACGGCAGCCTCTTCCGCGGGCATCGTATCGAAGGCAGCCTTGTTGTAGATCTTGGTCTCCATGTAGCTCGGCCAGTCGAACATAGCGGAGTTCAGGATGAAGCGGACCGTGTTGTCGTCGATGACCTGGATCTCCTTGACGTAGGTGGAGTTGGCGTTGCTCTTGACGACGTTGCCGGCGCCGGAAGCGGTGTACTCCCAGGTGAACTTCACGTCTTCGGCCTTTAAGATGTTGCCGTTGTGGAACTTCACGTTCTTGCGAAGGAAGAAGTCCCAGGTGATGCCGTCGCCATTCACGTCCTTCCAGGACTCGGCCAGCTGAGGGACCAGCTCGCCGCTGTCGGGATCGTTGAAGACGACGTTGTCAAAGGTGAAGTTGGTGTAGAACTGCTGTGCCGCCGTGGTGGAGCCGTAAGGATCCGCGGTGTCCAGATCGAACCAGTAGGCGATCGTGACGGATTCCTTATACTTCTTGGTGGTGTCCACGGGAGCAACCGTGCCCTGCGTCTGATCCGGGATCGTGGCGGCGGGCGTTGATTCCTTGGGCTGATTGCCGCAGGCAGTCAGGCCGATGATCATGACGACCGCCAGCAGAAGTGAAACCAGTTTTTTCATTGTAACCTCCTTATTCTTTCTCCTTGTGCCGGAGTTTTGGTTCCGTTTTCGCGTTCTTCCGTTTTGAGGATATCCGAGGGAATAACAAATGTCAAGTTTCCGCCGGATACCTGTCAACATTTCAACGATAATGAATAATATTGGGCAATTGTTTTCTTTTTTTGACCGGCTCCTAGGTGTAGTCGTAAAAGCCTTTTCCGCTCTTTTTGCCCAGACGGCCTTCGTCCACGTATTTCTTGAACAGGTCGTACCCGGTAGGCTTTTTGCCGGTCCTTTCGTACTCGTTCCGGCGGATATCGAAGTTCAGATCGATACCGGTCAGGTCCATCAGGCGGTACGGTCCCATCGGGTGGTTTAAGCCTTCGGTACAGGCCTTGTCCACGTCCTCGATGCTGCAGTAACCGTTCTCCACCAGGAAGAGGGCCTCCTCGTTGATCGCGTGCAGGATGCGGCTGACCACCAGGCCGTCGATCTCCTTGCGGACGCGGACGGGCGTCTTCTTATTCTTCACGCAGAAGTCCACCAGCGCCTGCACGGTCTCCTCGGAGGTTTTTTCGTTCTGTTCGATCTCCACCACCTTCATCACCAGCGCGGGATTGTTGTAGTGGGTGTTGGCCAGACGGGACGGATCCTTCACGCAGTCGATGAAGGTGGAGGACGGCATCCGGCTGGAATTCGTCGTCAGGATGGCTCCTTCCGGCGCGAAGCGGCTGATCTCCCGGAAGACTTCTTTTTTGATATCCTCCCGCTCGATCACGGCCTCGATGACCAGATCCGCGTCTTTGACCGCTTCCTGCGTCGTTTCCGCTACGGCAAAGCGCGCTTTGATCTCCTCCACCTGCTCCGCCGTCATGCGTCCTTTGGCAATGCGGCCGGCCAGATACTCGTCGGCCCATTTCTTAACGTTTTCCCGGACCGCGGGGATCGTGTCCGTCACCTTCGTGTCATAGCCCGAGATCGCCGCGTTTAAGGCGATCTGACGTCCCATCGTGCCGCCGCCGATCACGGCAACTTTTCTGATCTCCATCTTTTCTCCTTTACTTGCCGCCGTTGACCAGGATCCACTGGCCGTTGAGGTAGGAAGCCCGCTCGCTGGCCAGGAAGGTGATCACGTTCGCAATTTCCTCCGGCCGGCCCAGGCGGTGCATGGGATTGCTCTCCAGCATGGCCTGCAGCACGTGATCCGGGACCTGCGCGTACATTTCCGTGTCCGTGGCGCCCGGCGCCACGCAGTTGACGGTGATGCCCTTCCGCGCGCTTTCCTTGGCCAGCGTGTTCGTGAAGCCGATCATGGCCGCCTTGGTCGCCGCGTAGTTGCACTGGCCGGGGATGCCGCGCACGGAGCCCGAGCTTAAGTTGATGATCCGCCCGTAGCCCTGATCCCGCATGCCGTTGATGACCGCCCGGCACCAGTTGTACATGCCGCCCAGGTTGACGTTAATGACCGCGTTCCACTGCTCGTCCGTCATCTTGTGGAACATGACGTCCCGCGTGATGCCGGCGTTGTTGACCAGAATATCGATGCGGCCGAACTCCTGAACGATCCGGGCCGCCGCCGCCCGGACCTCGTCCGCCTTCGCTACGTTGCAGGCCACGGCGATCGCCCGGCAGCCCGTTTCCCGAAGCTCCCGCGCCACCGCTTCCGCCTGTTCCTCGCGAATATCCACGACGGCGATGCCCGCCGCCCGTTCCTTTGCAAAAGCCCGGGCCGTCGCCGCGCCGATGCCGGCTCCCGCGCCCGTAATAACAGCAAACTTACCGCTTAGCATAATCTGCCTCCGCTGCTTTCGATCGTTCTTCTGTAAAAATAATTACAGCAAATACAGTCGCTTGTCAAGACCTGTTCCGGTGTTTTGCAGAATAATAAACAACAATTCCGTATATTTAATAATATTATTGCCGGCCGGAAATCCCGCAAAGAACGGATTGCAATAATATTATTTCATGTTATACTTTTCCTATCACACGGAAGGGAAACGGCCTCCCATGAAAAACCTGCAACTCCTCTGGGTATCGGATAGCACGCTGCAGCCCGGCCACAGCGTCAAAGTCCACGCCCACGACGACTATTACCATCTGGTCTGCGTAAAAAGCGGCGAGATGACCTTTACCCTGGAAAAACAGACGCTGACGCTCCGGGAAAACGACACCGTCCTGGTCCACAAGGGCGTTCAGCACGGCTTCGTCAATCAGAGCGCCGAAAACGTTCTGTCCTATGAGATCAAGTTCGTGGTGCTGAACAAATCGCTGGACCGGATCCTGGCGGATTCTCCCGAAGGCGTCATCCACGACGGCTTCGCGACCCAGCTGGTCTCGCACGTGGCGCGCGAATACCGGCTGAACCGGGCCATGAAGGACGATTCGGCCGCCGTCGCCCTTGAAACGCTGATCTATCATCTGACCTCGGAGAACCGGCAGACCGGCAGCTCCCGGATCATCGACACGGCCTGCTACTCCGAACTGTCCCGCCGGGTCATCGATTTCCTGACGGAGCACTACGACGAAAACCTCTCGCTGGACGAGGTTTCGGAAGGAGTCAACATCACGAAGACCTACCTCTGCAACGCTTTCCGGAAAAACACCGGCATGACGATCTTCGACTGCCTGAAACTGATCCGCATCCGCAAGGCGGCGGAACTTCTGGTCTACAGCGATCTGTCCTTGAACCAGATCGCGCAGATGTGCGGCCTGGTGTCGGCCAGCCACTTCAACCGCGTCTTTATGCACTACGTCGGGATCCCGCCGGGACAGTGCCGCCGGGCCTACGCCTACAACCTGCTGGCCGGCGCCGGCGATACGCAGCGCAGCGCCGATTCGTTCATGTACAGCGTACTGGCCGACAAGGCGATCTCGCCCGAGATCATCAACAGCTTCGAATCCCCGAATCACGCGTAAACGGCAAAGACCGGCGCTACATAGCGCCGGCCTTTGCTTATTGTTATTTATTTTTTGTCGGATCGTCGGATCTGCTTGCTTTTCTTGTCCGGTATTATTATACTCGAAGGGAATCCACGCAGGGAGGAACGAACCATGAGAGAAGTTGTCCTGGTAGACGGTACCCGTACCGCCTTCGGCCGTCTGGGCGGCGGCTTAAAGTCCTTTTATCCGGCCGAGCTGGCCGGGCTGGCCATCAAGGGCCTGCTGAAGAAAACCGGCCTTCCGGAGAAAACGCCGGTCGACAACGTGTTCATCGGGTCCGCCTTCGGCGACGCCCGTTCCTCGAACGTGGCCCGCTACGCCTCCCTGTACGCCGGCCTGCCGTATGAAGTCTCCGCCAGCTTTCTGGAGATGCAGTGCGGCTCCTCCGTGGACTGCATCAACCACGCGGCCTGGAAGATCGCCACGGGGAACGCGGACGTGATCATCGCCGGCGGCGCGGAATCCTACAGCCAGAAATTCGCCAAGTTCAGCATGTCCGTGGAGCCCTATAAGCTGATCCCGCCCACGGCGATCCCGAACCAGCTCTCCCCGCGGAAGGAGGAGGCCATCGATATGGTCACGATCTCCGACCTCATGGCGGCCCGCTGGGGGATCACCCGCGAGGAAAGCGACGCCTTTGCCCTCAGGAGCCAGCAGCGCGCCCAGGCCGCCGCCGAGAGCGGCTGGACCGGAAAGCAGATCACGCCCGTCGTGATCCCCGCCACGAAGCGGACGCCGGAAATCATAATCTCGGAAGATGAAGGCCCCCGCAAAAACATGACCATCGACCAGCTGACGAAGCTCCGCAGCGTGTACGAGGGCGGCGTCACGACGGCCGGCAACGCCTGCGGCCGCAACGACGGGGCTTCCGCCGTCCTGCTGATGAGCGCGGAGCGCGCCCGGGAATGCGGCCTGAAGCCGCTCGCCTACTGGCGCGGCTCGGCCGAGCACGGGGTCGACCCCCGCTACATGGGCATCGCGCCGGCATATTCCAATCTGAAATTGTTAAAAAAGGCCGGCCTGGCCCTGAAGGATATCGATATCATCGAATGCAACGAGGCGTTTGCCGCCCAGAACCTTTCCGTGATCAAGGTCATGCAGGAAGAAAGCGGCGACGCGATCGATCCGGCGCGCTGGAATCCGAACGGCGGCGCCATCGCCTACGGCCATCCCAACGGCGCCTCCGGCGGCCGCATCGCGCTGTTTGCGGCGCAGGAGCTTCAGGATACCGGCGGCCGCTACGCACTGGTCTCCACCTGCTGCGGCGGCGGCCTGGGGATCTCCTGCCTGCTGGAAAAAGCGTAAAGAGCCTGTCCGCGGAAGAAAAAAGAGTGCCGAAAGGCACTCTTTTCTTTCTGTCCGAAAGCTCCGGGACGCTTTACAGCTCCCAGCGCTTTCCGGTCACTTTCTTAAACTCCGCCGCGAAGCCGTCGCCGTCCTGCGGGCTCAAGATCGCCACGCGCCGTTTTTTGCCGATCTGATAGGCCAGATAGAAATCCCGCGCCAGGCCGGGCTTATCCGAGCCGAAGCGCCGCCGGACCATATGGTATTCCGTGATCTGGTCGTACGGGACCGTTTTGTCCTTGAGCGGATCTTTTTCGTGAATGATCAGCGCTTCTTCGGTCAGCTCGTACGTCTGGGTAAAGTAGCAGAAAAAGGCCAGGCAGAGGCTCAGCACCGCCAGAGCGGCGGTAAAGCCCCCGACGTCGGCATGCCGGAAAATGAGCAGATAGAGCGCATAAAGCAGAAGCGCCAGCGTGAAAACCAGCCCGATCCGTTCTCCCTTTCCCTTGCGGCCCGGAAATGTCATCGTTTTTTCTTCCTTTCTGTGTGCTTAAAACGGCTTGTGCAGCGGCACCGTCTCCTCCGCCTTCAGCCCGTATTTCTCCAGCCAGTCAAAAGCATCCTTTACGTTCTGCGGATCCGCCACGTGTTCCGGCCGGTGGGCGTCGCAGCCCACGACCACGCGGGGCTTTAAGCGGGCCGCGATCTCCCAGAAGCGCGGGTCCGGATAGTTCCTCTCCTCCCGGATGCCCAGCAGATTGAGCTCCAGCGGAAGATCCAGCCGGATGCAGCCCTCGATCAGCCGCGTCATCTCCTGCCGGTAGACCATCCCGTCTCCGGTGAAATTCGGCAGATCCGGGTGCGCGATATACGAGAAGGCGCCGGTAGAAGCCGCCTCCAGCACCCGATCCGCGTACGCGTGCAGCATGGCCGGATCCGAATGCGGGCGGGTATTGTAAAAGCTTTCGCCGCTGTCGTTGAAGTGCTGCCCCAGGATCAGGAAATCCACGGGATAGGCGGACAGAAGCTCCCGCATCGCCCCGAAAAGATCCGGATAGTACTCCGCCTCGAAGCCGAGCAGGATCTTAAGCCGTCCTTTGAACTCCTCCCGCAGGGAAAGCACGCTTTCGACGTAATCGTCCAGCCGGGCGCGCTGCACCCTGAAGCGAGATTCATGGCCGTCCGGAAACGGCATGGTTACGTGATCGGAAAAGCCGAGGAGCGTCAGCCCTCGCTCCACGGCTTTTTCCGCGTATTCCCGGTCCGTGCCTTCGGCGTGGCCGCAGCGCACGGTATGGGTATGATAGTTGGCCGTCAGCTTCTTCATGAGACCTTAATCGTTGTCCCCCAGCGCTTCCAGGCCCTTGGCGTTGTCCACCTTATGCGCCTTGATGTTCTTGACCAGCAGGGTAAAGACCACGAAGCTGCAGAGGGTCAGCAGACAGGTATAGACGGGCAGCGTCTTCCAGGCCAGCGTGCGGTTTAAGAACAGGCCCAGCAGCACGGGGGTGACCGTCTGCGCGGACATGCTGGCGGTGTAGTAATAGCCGGTAAACTTGCCGATCTGCTTCGAGGAGCACAGCTCCACGACCATCGGGAAGGAGCAGTTATGCACCAGCGCCATGCCGAAGCCGCGGATCACGCCGACCGCGTACAGCAGCACCGGGAAGGCGAATTCGCCGTTGGCGCCGACCACGCGGCCGCTGGGGCCGACGAAGCACATCAGGATAAGGCCCAGGAAGGTCAGGCCCAGACCGCAGGAAATGGTCCACTTGCGGCCGATCTTATCCGCGATGGAGCCCGCGATCGCAAAGCCGATGACGGAGGCCAGGCCGCCGAAGATGGTCAGCAGCATGGTGTTGCTGGAGGCGGAATTCAGATAGTAGATGACGTAGTTGCCCATGTAGGTGCCGAGCGCGTTGTCGGACATGAACCAGAGGAATTCCGCGCCGAGGATCGCGAGCAGCATCTGCTTGTTTTCCCGCGACATGGGGCCGTCGTCGGTGACCGGCGTGGCGATGGCCGCCAGCCGCTCGCCTTCTTCCAGTTCTTCCTTCATCTCCTCTTCCACCTTGTTTTCCTTAATGGTAACAAAGAGGACCAGCGCGGAGATGACCATGAGCACGGAGGCGACGATGAAGGGGATCTCGATGATCCAGAGCTTGCGGGCCGCGTCGCTGACGTTGATATAGTCGGAGAGCTTTAAGAAGATGCCGAGCACGGTCGCAAAGGCGCCGCCCACGTAGCCCATGATGTTGATGATGCCGTTGGCCTTGGCCCGGAGGGGCTTCGGCGTGATGTCGGGCATCAGGGCGACGGCCGGGTTGCGGTACATCATCATGAACATCAGCACGATGGCCATCATGATGACCATGCCGGCGATGTTGTTGGCGTGGAAGAACAGCGGGATGAAGGGGAAGGCCACGGCGGAGACCAGCGTGCCGACCAGGATGTAGGGCATGCGCTTGCCGATGGGGGTCTTCGTCTTATCCGAAAGCCGTCCGAAGATGGGCAGCAGGATCAGGGCGGCCAGGTTGTCGCAGGCCATGATGATGCCGACCAGCCACTGGACGTTCAGGATCTTGTCCGGGTCGCCGGCTTTGAGCTCGGCGGAGCTTAAGCCGTACATGCGGCGGGCGAAGATGTCCGTCAGGAAGGTGGGGCACCAGGAGTCGTAGACCTGCCACAGCAGCAGGATGCCGAAGAAGGCAAAGCCGATCAGGGCGGTACGTTTGTAATTCAGTTTCAGGTTCATGTTACAGCCTCTTTCTTAATTCTTCTCCCGCCGCCTCGAAACCGGGCTTGCCTAGGAGCGCGAACATGTTCTTCTTATAGCTTTCGACGCCGGGCTGGTCGAAGGGGTTGACGCCCAGGATATAGCCGCTGATGCCGCAGGCGAATTCGAAGAAGTAAAGCAGCGCGCCCAGGCTGTGCGCGTTTAAGGTCTCCAGGCTGATGACGCTCACGGGGACGCCGCCGTCCAGATGCGCCAGCTGCGTGCCGCGCATGGCACTCTCATTGACGAAATCCATGTCGCGGCCGGCCAGATAGTTCAGGCCGTCCAGATCCTCGGCTTCGGCTCCCAGCACCACCGGTTCGGAGGAGTGCGCGATACGGATCACGGTCTCCATCAGGATGCGGTTGCCGTCCTGGATGAACTGGCCCATGGAATGCAGGTCCGTGGTCAGATCCACGGAGGCCGGGAAGATGCCCTTGCCGTCCTTGCCTTCGCTCTCGCCGTAGAGCTGCTTCCACCACTCGCTCACAAAGTGCAGGCCGGGTTCGTAGTTGGCCAGGATCTCCACCTGTTTGCCCTGCCGCAGCAGGCCGTTCCGCAGGGCGGCGTATTCGATAGCGGGATGATTGCCCGGATTGTCCAGGATCAGGCGGCGCATATCGGCCGCGCCCTGCATGAGCGCGTCCACGTCGATGCCGGCCGCCGCGATGGGCAGCAGGCCGACCGCGGTCAGAACGCTGTAGCGGCCGCCGATATCGTCCGGCACCACGAAGCATTCGTAGCCTTCTTTATCGGCGAGCTTCTTTAACGCGCCGCGCGCCTTGTCCGTGGTCGCGTAGATGCGGCGGGCGGCCTCTTCCTTGCCGACCTTGTCTTCCAGCAGCTTCTTTAATACGCGGAACGCGATGGCCGGCTCCGTAGTGGTCCCGGATTTGGAGATCACGTTGATGGAGAAGCGCCGGCCCTCCAGCGCGCGGATCAGGTTGTTCAGATAGGTGGAGCTGATCTGATTGCCCGCGAACCAGATCTCGGGGTAACCGTCCTTCGCGGGTCCGACGAGGGGCCGCAGCGCCTCGATGACCGCGCGGGCTCCCAGATAGGAGCCGCCGATCCCGACGACGACCAGCACGTCGGAATCCTCTTTGATCTTCCGGGCGGCCGCCTGAATGCGGGCGTATTCGTCTTTGTCATAGTTTTCCGGCAGATCGATCCAGCCCAGGAAATCGTTCCCGGCGCCGGTCCTGTCCTTTAAGAACTTCTCCGCAACGGAGGCTTCCGCCTTCAGTTCGGCCCAGTCGGCCTGCAGAAAAGGTCTTGCCTTGCTTGTGTCCAGTTTCAGCATGATGATTGTCTCCTGTTATTGATACTTTGAAACGATTGATTTCATCCGTTCTGTCCGGCGGCGGGCGCCGCCGCCGCTCTTTTTTATACTATACACTATTTTTGCCCGGAGCGCATCCGTTTTTTGACCTTCGCGGGATTTTGTGGTATGATATTCTTACTTTTCCGGAAAGGAATCCGTTATGAAAAAGATCATTCTGACAGGCGGCGGATCGGCCGGCCACGTCACCCCGAACCTCGCCCTGATCCCGGAATTAAAGCGCCGGGACTTCGACGTCACCTATATCTGCTCCAAGGACGGCATGGAGCGCGAGATCCTGGAGAAGGAAGGCGTCCCGTACCATGCCGTCACTGCGGACAAGCTGCGCCGCTACGCCAGCCTCAAGACCCTGATCGCTCCCGTGCGGATCCAGCACGGCTACCACGAAGCGATCCGCCTCCTGCGGAAGCTGAAGCCGGACGTGATCTTCGCCAAGGGCGGCTACGTCTCCGTCCCGGTCGTCAAGGCCGCGAAACGGCTGAAGATCCCGGTCCTTCTGCACGAATCCGACTTGACGCCGGGTCTGGCCAACCGCCTCTGCTTCAAGGACGTGACCTTCGCGCTCTGCAACTTCCCCGAAACGCTGGAATATCTGCCGGCCGGCAAATCCTTCGTGAGCGGCTGCCCCATCCGGGAGAGCCTGAAGGACGGCAGCCGCGAAGCGGGGCTTGCCTTTACGGGGCTGCCGGGGGAAAAGCCGGTGCTGATGATCATCGGCGGGAGCCTGGGCTCCGTTTACTTAAACACGAAGGTCCGCGACAACCTGGACGCGCTGCTGGAACGCTTTGAGATCGTGCATCTGTGCGGCAAGGGCCATCTGGACGAAACTCTTACCGGTCGGCCCGGCTACGTGCAGTACGAATATATCAGCGCCGAGATGAAGGATCTCTTCGCGATGGCGGATCTGGTCCTCTCCCGCTCCGGCGCGAACGCGATCTGCGAACTTTTATACCTGCAGAAGCCGATGCTGCTGGTGCCGCTTTCGAAGGCGGCCTCGCGCGGCGACCAGATCTTAAACGCCCGCTCCTTCGAGAAGCAGGGCTTCGCCATGGTGCTGGAGGAGGAGGAGATCACGGACGAAAAGCTGCTGGCCGCCATCGGCGAGCTCTACGAAAAGCGGGACGAGCTGCGCGCGAAGATGGCCGAGAGCCTTCAGAGCGACGCGGTCTCCTTCGTCTGCAATAAGATCGAGGAGGCGATGCAGCATGACTAAGACAGCTTCCCGTCCCGCCTCCGGAAAAAAGGCCGGCCGGACCGCCGGCCGCATCGCCCTCGCAATCGCGGGCCTGATCGCTGCCGCCGTTCTGTTCCTTCTCATCGCGCCGCTCACCGAGACCGACCGCAGCGCGGCCGTGACCGGTTCCGCCGACTGGATGGCGGACCTGCCGGATTCCGCGAAGCTGAACGAGCTGGCCATACCCGGCACGCACGATTCCGCCACAAAATACTGCCAGCTGGCCTATGTCACCAAGTGCCAGTACAAGAGCATCGCGGAACAGCTGGAGGCGGGCTTCCGCTATCTGGATATCCGTCTCGGCACGGACGGCGAGGATCTGATCCTGATGCACGGCTTCACCAAATGCCGCAGCGGCGCCTTCTTCTGGCAGGAAACGCTGACGCTGGACGCCGTCCTGAAGGACTGTTACGATTTCCTGAAGGCCCACCCCGCGGAGACCATCCTCTTCTGCGTCAAGCAGGAGCACGGGGACGAGAGCGTGAAGCAGTTCCAGGGCCTGCTGCGGCGCTATCTCGCGTCGGCGCCCGACAAATGGCTGCTCACGGACACGCTGCCCACGGTAGGCGAAGCCCGCGGGAAGCTGGTGCTGCTGCGCCGCTATGAGGACGAAGCCGGCCTGGGCAAAGAAGCCGGCGTCCCCTTCCTCTGGGACCACCAGGGCGGACACGACGACGTGAGCCTGAACACCGCCGCCAAAGACAACGGCAGCTATACGCTCTGGGTGCAGGACCGCTACGAATATGACGCGGACGACAAGTGGGCCGCCTTCACCGCGGGCATCAGCGGCAGCAGCACGAAAAACGGGGCCGCCGCCGTGCAGTTTTTAAGCACCAAGGGGACCTTCGTGCAGGGACATCCTTACGCCTTCGCGAAAGACTTGAACGCCCGCCTGGCCGACGCTTCGCTGCCGGCTGACTGCGGCTGGATCATTCTGGACTTCGGCACCGCCGAGCTGGCGCAGAAGATCTGGTCCCTGAACGCATTTACGAAATAACGCGCCGGGCTCGGCAGGCCGCCCGGAAGCCTGCCGAAAACAAGGAAAGGAAGCCGCATGAACCGAACTCTCTCGGACCCGAAAAAAGCATACGTCATGTGGGGGCTGCTGGCCGTCAACGTCCTTATCTTCTTTATTCTGGAAGCGGTCGGCGACAGCGAGAACGGCTATTTCATGTTCCGGCACGGCGCCATGCTGACCAGCGCCGTCAGCGAGGATCACGAATACTGGCGCTTCTTCACCGCCATGTTCCTGCATTTCGGCGCGGATCATATCTTCAACAACATGCTGGTCCTTTTTGCCATCGGCACGTTCCTGGAGAACGGCATCGGCCACGGGCGCCTGGCGGCGATCTATCTTCTGTCCGGCCTGGGCGCCAATATCACCTCCCATCTGATCAACGTGCAGAACGGGGACGAGATCCTCTCCGCCGGCGCCTCCGGCGCCGTCTTCGGCCTGATGGGCGCGATGATCTTCGCGGGGCTCTTTGCCCGGGACCTGACCGGCGCTTTATCGCCGATACAGATCATCGTCATGCTGGGGCTTTCGCTCTACCACGGCGTCAGCGAAGCGGTGGACGACGCGGCGCACTTAAGCGGCCTGGCCTACGGCTTTCTGCTGGCCCTCGTGCTCTTAAAGCTGTTTCCGCCGAAGGAGCGGCTGCGGGAGGCATATTACGGCTATCCTTATGGGGGAGACGGGCTCTCATGAACGTTTACGACTTTGACAAGACCCTGTACCGACGTGATTCCAGCACGGATTTCGTGCGCTATCTGATGCGGAAGAAGCCGGCCCTGCTGCGCTTTCTCCCGCGGATCCTCGGCGCCTTCCTGGGGCATTACGTCTTTCACCGCCTGAGCAAGACGCAGATGAAGGAGCGCTTCTTCTCCCTCTTTGCCGCCCTGCCGGAAGGGGCCGCCCCGCTGGCAGAGGCCTTCTGGGCGGAACACAAAGACGGACTGGCCGCCTGGTATAAAAAACAGCACCGGCCCGAGGACCTGATCATTTCGGCCTCCCCGCGCTTTCTGCTGGAGCCGGTCTGCCGGGAACTTGAGATCACCCGTCTGATCGCTTCCGAGGTGGATCCTGCAACGGGGCGCTTCGACGGGGAAAACTGCCACGGTGCGGAGAAGCTGCGGCGCTTCCGGGAAGAGTATTCCGGGGAAAAGATCGAAAAATTCTATTCCGACTCGCATTCGGACGCCCCGCTCGCGGCAGCGGCTGAAAAAGCCTTTCTGGTCCGGCCGCATGAGCGGCTGACGCCGTGGCCGCGGGAAGTCCAATCTTAAGGCAAAAAAAGAATACAACGCAAAGAGGCGCGGAAGCCAAACCGTTTCGTTTGGCTTCCGCGCCTCTTTTTCCGTCCGGAACGCCGGCTTTACAGCCCGAGCTCCTTCCGGTAGCCGTCCATTTCTTCGGCGTTGCCGTAGACGAAATGGCCGGGCAGGATCTCCACCCACTGAGGCTTATCCGTTTCGTAGTGATGGATACCCGGGTCGTAAACCAGCAGCTTCTTAGCCCGTTCCAGATAAGGATTCGGGTTGGGAACGGCCGACAGCAGGGCTTTCGTGTACGGGTGCAGCGGGTGAGCGAACAGCTCTTCCGCTTCGGCCAGCTCCACGATGCGGCCCTTGTGAATGACGGCGATGCGGTCCGAAATGAAGCGGACCACGCTCAGGTCGTGGGCGATGAACAGATAGGTGAGCCCGCGGCTCTTTTTCAGGTCGTTCAGCAGGTTCAGCACCTGG
>JAEEUR010000150.1 GCA_016290595.1 Lachnospiraceae bacterium
GAGCGGCCGATCGTCAAACGCAAAGAAGCGCGGAGGCCTGCAGGGAACACTCGCAGGGCACTCGGAATGACACGGATCAGATCATACCGCTCGCATGCGGCGCCCGCTCTGTTTGCCGCACAGGGCAGATCCGTACGGAAGAGAGGCGTCCGAATCGACAGCAGGAGGGAATACTATGCCGTATATTCGCGCAAACGGGATCCGCATCGCCTTTGATACATTCGGCAGCATGAACAAACCGCCCCTGTTCCTGATCCACGGGCTGACGGGCCAGCGCATGTCCCTGGAAGGCATGGCACTGCGGCTGGCGGACGAGCATTTTGTCATCACCTACGACTGCCGGGGGCACGGGCAGACCGATCATCCGGCGGCGTACACCCTGGCCGACCACGGCCGGGACTTGCTCGCTCTGATCGAGACGCTCGGTTACGACCGATCGTCCGTTCTCGGCCAGTCCATGGGCTCTTACATTGCGCTGCAGGCGGCGGAAATGGATCCGTCGCGGATCGAAACGCTGATCCTTGTCACGCCGAAAGCGTATGACGACGGCAGCGGCTCCTCCTTCCAGCGTCTGCTCAGAGCGGAAGGACTGGATATGCGCACGGCAAGCCGCGAGCAACGGTCGCGCGTCCTGAAAAAGGCGCTGTGGTCGCCTGACATCCCGCCTGAAAAGCTGGCTGCGCTGGCTCCCAGGACGAAGATGACCGGGGAAAACGTGGTCGCTTTGACGCCGGAAGAGACCGCCGCAGTCAACGAAGCCCTGATCGGCTTTGATCTTCGCCCGGGTCTTGCAAAGGTATCCTGCCGGACGCTGGTGGTCGCCGGCGCCTATGACCGGATCAATCCGCCCGCTTATGGCAGAGAGATCGCGGGAAATATTCCCGGTGCGCAGTACGCAGAGTTCCCCGGCGGTCATCTTCTGACCCTGGAGTGCGAGGAGGACTATCTCCGCTGCGTGAGAGCGTTTCTGGCGGAATCGCACTAGAACAGGAGGGATTGTGTGTGGCCGATGTGTTTGAGCTGTTGATGATCGTCTGCTTCGGCGTTTCCTGGCCCTTGAACATTTACAAGGCCTGGAAGTCGCGGACAGCGAAAGGCAGCAGCGTGCAGTTTTATTTTCTGATCCTGGTCGGTTATCTGTTTGGAATCACAAGCAAAGCGATCAAGCTCAGCCGCGGCGTTTCCACGCCCGGGTACGTTTGGTTCTTCTATATCCTCAACTCAGTGATCGTAACGGTCGGGATCGTCGTGTGGTTCCGCAATCGGCGCCTGGACAGGAAGGCAGACGCCCCGGCGGCATGACAGCCCCGGCGCCGAAGAAGCGGCTTGTGGTCGGCGGGAAATCATGGTAGTATGGATAAGACCGCAGCGAAATTAACGGAAGGGACACGGATGCAATGCGTGAAACGACGGTAAGAATTCAGGATGATCTTTACGAGGCCGTGAACGGGGAGTGGCTCAAAACTGCCGTGATCCCCGACGACCGGCCCTTTACGGGCGGGTTTGCCGACCTGGATCAGGACGTTGAAAAAACCATGATGGCGGACTTCAGGGCCTTTGCCGAAGGGACCAGGGTCTCCGACATCCCGGAGATGCGGTACGCCGCGGCGCTCTATCGGAAGGTGCTGGATACCGAACGGAGAAACCGGGAGGGCATCTCCCCGGCGCTTCCCCTCCTGGATGCGATCCGGTCGATCAAATCGGTCGATGAACTCAACCGATCCGCGGCCGAGCTGCTTTTGCAGGGGGTCGATCTCCCCCTGCGGATGGACGTGGACGCCGACATGCAGGATGCGGAAACGAACTCCTTCATCGTCCTCGGGCCCGACATCATTTTGCCGGACACCGCGTACTACGCGGACGACCATCCCGCCGGCAGGCAGCTCCTTGCGGTCTTCGCCGACATGGCCGCGCGGGTATTGGCGTTCACACCGCTGTCCGCGGAGGAACAAAGGCAGTATCTGGAGGACACGCTTGCCTATGACGCGCTGATCGCGAAGAAGGTCAAGAGCAGGCTGGAATGGTCGGAATACTACAAGTGCCACAATCCCATGGACACCGACGAGTTCGCCGCCTTTACGGCGCCCTTCGACGTCCGAAAGCTCCTGAAGGATCTGTACGGAGAGAAT
>JAEEUR010000077.1 GCA_016290595.1 Lachnospiraceae bacterium
ACGGCCGTGGTGCCGCAGAGCGAGTAGCGCGCCTCGGGGTAGATCACCGCGATATCGCCGTTCTGAATGGTCTTGCGCAGGTTGAAGACCAGGGTGATGTCGTTGGTGAATTTGCGCTTGCAGATGCAGCCGACGTCCCTGAGCAGCTTTTCCCGGCCGATGAAGCCGTCGATGGCGACGACGTAGTTGGCGCGGTCGGGCCAGATGGCCATGGTCGCGGCCTTAAAGTCCAGAAAAGCGTTGTGATTGCAGAGCAGGACGTAAGGCGGCTTGACGCCCTCCATCCCTTTCTTGTGCAGGTTCATGCCGTGCTTTTTCACGTCGGGCAGGCTGATGAAATAGGAAAGCGGCCGCAGGTACCACTTGGTGCGGACCGGCGGCGCGCTCATATCAAAGCGTTCGGGTTCTGTTTTCATATCCACATTTTATCCAGTGTCTTGACGGAGCCGCTTGCGATGTATTCTTTCAGGTAGATCGCGCAGAGCTCCTCCAGCGTGACCTCCTTGTCGTCGTTGTATTCCATGATGATGCCGATGATCCGGGTAGGGATCAGGATATCGCGCATCTTGACTTCGGAACTGTGCGTGCGGGCCATGGCGCCGACGATCTGCCGGATGTCCTCATGCGCGAAGACCTCGCTGTAGAAGGCGGCTTCCTCGTCGCGGCGCTTCTGGTAGCTGCGGTTGTGCAGCACGCGGAGGATCGTGGCGATGCCGAGCGTTAAGGGCATCAGGAAGACCATGGGGATCCACATGGGGATCCGCGTGGCGAAGCCGTAGAAATCGTTCCAGCCGCCGTTTTCTTCCCCGATCACGACGACCATGATGTAATACAGCACGGCGTAGATGAAGACCGGGATCAGGGCCAGCAGGGAATCCCAGAAGCTCAGCTTCTGCTCGCTCATGAAGAAGCAGAAGGCGGCGATGGCCAGAATGGGGCAGACGGCGTGCAGGAAGAAGCGGGAGCCGCTGTAGATCAGCACGAAGCCCTTGACCGGCGCCAGGATGCAGAGGGAGATCAGGAAGTTTAAGGAGATGGCCGTGACGCTGGCGTAGACCAGGACCATGATCCAGCGCGGCATGTGGTAGTTGTGCTTGCGCAGGCCGTCCATCGTGTACGGGATGACCATGGCCATGGCGGCGGCCGTCAGGATGTTGGAGTTGACGGTGAACATGCAGAAAGTACGCAGGCCCATGTGATCAAAGTTTTCGTCGTAGATGGTGGTCAGGTTCATGGTGACGCCGATGCAGACGCAGACCACGACGACGATGGCGCTGATCATGGTGAAAAGACACTGTCTCTTGGTGATTTTCATGGCACGGTCCATACAAAACTCCTCCTTATGCGTTCTTTTCCGGGGGTATTCCGATAAGCAATGACACCAAAGCCAATGCGTCCGCCGGCTTTGGTGTCATTATAAAAGACTTTCGGCGCGGATTCAAGCGATCCCGCGGATTTTCACGAAATAATAGACGATGGCGGCCGCCTGCAGGAGCAGGAAGAGCGGGAAGAACACGCGGAAGTACCAGTGCTTGGTCTTGTGGCGGAAGAGGAACATGCCGAGCGTGCCGCCGAGTCCGCCGAAGAGGGCCGTGGCCAAAAAGAGGGTTTTTTCGGGCACGCGCCATTTGCCTTTCTGCGCGCGGTTCTTGTCGATGCCCATGAGGGCGAAGGCAATGATGTTCATGAGTACGATCGCGCCGACCGCGATCCAGAGCCATTGATCTTTCATGTCATAATCCTTTCTTACGGCACTGCGTCTTCTTTCAGTGTGAAGTTCAGCAGGGTCGGGTTGTGGTCCGTGTTGACGAAGCCTTTATCCAGGACTTCGAAGGTCTGCACGTCGATATTCTCGGAAACGATGAACCCGTCGATCACGTAGTACTGAAAACTCGTGTGATTCGCTCCCGCGTAAGGCTTGTCCAGCGAGCGGCAGGAGGGGGTCTCGTTCGACATCAGGAACTGCCAGCTCTTGTCAAATTCGCTGACGTCGATGCGCCCGCAGGCCCACAGGCCTTCCTGCTGCGGATATTTGCTGACGTCCACGTTGGAGAAGGTCTGGTTGAAGTCGCCGCCGGCGATCACGAAGTTGCCCTTGGCGGCTTCGGTCTCCAGCACCTGCTTTAGGAGCTTTGTCTGCGCGATCTTGCCTTCTCCGTCGTCGTAGGCTTCCAGATGCAGGTTGATCAGCACCAGTTCCTTGCCGCTGTTCGCGATGGGCAGGCGGCAGACCAGCAGGCAGCGCTTTAGGTTCGCGGTGCTGACGGGCCAGGTGAAGGGGCTGGGGAGTTTTACCCGCGACGCTTCTTTAACGGCCCAGGCGGAGATGGTCAGCAGGCCGCTCCCGACCTTTCCGATGGGAGGGACGGGATAGGGCACGAAGGCCGTTTTGAAATTGTAGGCGAAGGTGCTCTGCGCGTCCGGGAAGGCCGCGCGGATCAGAGAGGTCTCATCGATATGATAGGAACGCCTCGAATCGGTATCCGCTTCCTGCAGAAAGACGAAGTCCGGGCCAAGGTCCTGGACCGCGCTGCGGATGGAGGTGATGTTCTCCCGCACGCGGGCCTCATCCGAGGACATGACCGAGCTGCCGCCGTCCATGAAGAAGTCGGCGTTATCGCCCAGCGCGCCGTAGCCGATGTTCCAGCTGAGCAGGGTGTAGGTCCGGCCGGGGACGACCTCGTTCCCCGCTTTGCCTTCCACGGTCAGGGGCTCGGTGTCGGCCGGTTTGTATTCGGTGACGGTCAGATATCCGAATACGCCGACGGCGATGATCACGGCCGCCAGCAGGATAAAGCCGACGATTTTTGCAACCGTTTTAAAAACCTTCATATCAGGCTCCTTTTCGATTCAGTATTTCTGTCTTTCATTATATCACAATGCGGCGTTTTTGAAAAGAAAGACCGGCGGAGCCCCGCCGGTTCTCTCTTAGCAGTTGAAATATTTTTCAAATTCGGGCGCGGTCGGGACCTTGGCCAGCTCGGTGCACTCCCGGCGCTTCTGCTTGATATACCCCTTCAGCAGTTCCTCCGGGAAGACGCCGCCGGCGGTGAGATAGTCGTGATCCGCTTCCAGGGCGTCCAGCGCCTGCTCCAGGCTGGTCGGCAGGCCCTTGAGCTTCGCCTTTTCCTCCTCGGGCAGCTCGTACAGGTTGACGTCGAACGGGCCCCAGCCGTTTTCGTGCGGATCGATCTGCTTCTGTATGCCGTCCAGGCCGGCCATCAGCAGGGCCGCATAGGCGAAGTACGGGTTGCAGGTCGCGTCGGGATTGCGGATCTCGAAGCGGCGCAGGTCCGGCGTCTTGGCGTAGGCCGGGATGCGGATGACGGCGCTGCGGTTGGAGGTGGCGTAGCCGACCGTGACCGGCGCTTCGAAGCCAGGCACCAGCCGCTTGAAGGAATTGGTGCTGGGATTCGTGATGGCGCAGAGCGAGGCGATATGCTTTAACAGGCCGCCCATGAACCAGTGCGCCTCTTTGCTTAAGTGCGAGTAGCCGTTATCATCCGAGAAGACAGGCACATCGCCCTTCATCAGGAGCATGTGGACGTGCATGCCGCTGCCGGCTTCGCCGTAAACGGGCTTCGGCATGAAGGTGGCGCACATGCCGCACGCCTGCGCGGTATTCTTGATGATGTACTTCATCATCACGCTGTTGTCGGCCATCTTCGACATCTCGCCCAGCTGCGGCTCGATCTCGAACTGGCCGCTGGAGCTGACTTCGGGATGGTGGTACTTCACCGGGATGCCGGCCTCCTCCATGTAGAGGACCATCTTGCTGCGGCAGTCGTAGGTGGTGTCGTAGGGCTTCGCGATATGATAGTTTTTCTGGAAGGGGACGACGTTGCCGCTGCCCTCGCCTTCGCTGTTCCAGTGCGCCTGATGGAAATCCACGTGCGCCGTCTGGCGGTTGGCCTGGACGGACCAGCCGGCCTCGTCAAAGAGGTAGAATTCGAATTCCGGCAGGATCAGCATCCTGTCCGCGATGCCGGTCTTCCGCATATAATCCTCCGCCGCCAGCACGATGTTGCGCGGATACTGCGGCAGGGGCCGGTTGTTCGGGTAGTCGATGATCATCGCGTTGCCGGTCATGGACAGGGTCCTGACCTCGCAGAAGGGGTCGACCAGCGCGGTGCCGATGTCCGGGATAAAGACCATATCGCTTTTTTCCACCACGGCGTAGCCGTAGTTGGACGCGTCGAAGCCGATGCCGTCGGTCAGCGTTTTTTCGTTGAAGCGGGCGGCGGGGATGGTGACGTGGCGGAAAGAGCCGTTGATATCGACCATCTTGAAATCCAGCATCTTAATGTCGTTGTCGCGGATATAGGCCATGACTTCCCGGGCGTTTTTAAACATGTGAGATTCCTCCGAAAGGACAGTTTTTTATTTTTGCGTTTCGCTTTTGCAGCTGTCCTTATCATACCTCTTTTCCGGGAATATAAGGGACGGTATTTCGGGGCGTTTGCTTTCTTTTCGAAAGCGGAAGGGCTTAAGCGGGGTCAGCCGGCAGGCTCCTCATCCGCCAGGGAGAAGCGCAGAAGGAAAAAGCTCAGAACGGAAAACACGGTGATCAGGACGGCGTTCACGAAAAGGCCGAACTGCACGAAGAAGACCGGCAGGATGCCGAGAAAGAGGCCTGCCGTCGTGATGCCGAAGGCGATGCCCGGGTTCTTTTTCAGAACGCTCAGGCACATGGCAAAGGTGATGCTCATCGTCATGGAAAAGAAAAATACGCCGATGCAGGAGACGACCATGAGCTGATCGCCGAAGAGAAGAAAGGGTACCGCCGCCAGGGTCCCGATGAAAGCGGTCTTTTTCGCGCCGAAGGTATCGGCCAGAAAGCCGCCAAGCGCCTTTCCGACACCCATGATGAAAAACAGGAAGAAGGTCTGCCACAGCTCCTTGTTCCAGGAGATCGGGACCGCGTAGCCGATATAGCTGCGGACGGCGGTCACGGCAAAGGCGATCAGCAGGACGATGCCGGCAGATAGCTTTCCGTTTACCACGCGGAATTCGGGGTAAGTCTCTTTGCGGAGAGAGGTCTTCGCCGAAAGGCAGAGCGCCTCCGACAAAAGAAGCGGCAGGATCAGAAAATACGGCGAGACCTGCGCGATCCCGAGCGTCTGGCCGATGACGACGCCGAAGGAGCCGCCGGATACGAAGAGCGCCGAGGGGAAGATCCTGCCTTCGCTGTCGGCCACCGTCGCGACGGCGCCGCATTCGTGCAGGATGGCGTTCCCAAAGGCGAGGATCAGATAGCCGGCGAAGTGCACGGCCTTTACGGGCGAGGCTACGGCAAAGACGCTGGCGGCCATCAGCAGATGACCGATCGTTTCGTACGGGATCTTTTTATGTTTGATAATAAAGTCCCCGATAAAGCCCTGCGGCAGGAAGGCGACAAAATCATAGGAGAGCGCGATGGCGCCGGCCATGACGGCCGGATAATGGACCCGCAAGAGATAAAAGCAGACGATCTCGACGCAGGCGTGAACGAAGAAATACTTCGTCCCCGTCAGGTTTCCTTTACCTGTCTTCATGGCTGTCGTCGGCGGCAGGCGCTTCCTGCGGAGCAGGATCTTCCTCCTGCGCAGGCAGTTCGGTTTCGGCCGGTTGAGCGGGTTCTTCCGGCTGTTCCTTTTTCTTGCGCAGTTCGCGGATGATCGCCAGGATGCCTTTCCGCAGCAGGAAAACGCCGACCGCCACGAACAGGAGCACCACGAGCGGTTGGCTCATCATATCAGAGGCAAGGTCCTCGGTTCCGACGCTGACGTCCAGCAGCAGATAATTCATCATGACTGTTCCTCCTTGTGCCATTTCGGCTGTTCCGCTAGATCAGGGAACGGATCGCTATATCCAGTACGATCCCGGCGGCGCACGACGCCAGATTCGCCAGATAGGTAAACAGGAATATTCTTTTCGTCCCCGCGTCGGAGATCTTCCGGTAGGCGTGCGCCTCCGCGACCGGGATCAGGACCAGCTCCGCCAGGACGAACCAGACGATGCCGATGAAATTTATGATTTCTTCGTTCAGGACGAGCGTCCGCAGGAACAGGATGATAGTCAGGACCATGTTCATCAGGACGTTCGTCACGATATTGACGCCCCGGATATACGGCTTCTGATCCGTTATGCCGCTGCGGACGATGACGGGCGTCTCGATCAGGAGGGTCAGCCCGATCGTGACGGCGTAAAACAGAAGAACGTACAGTATCGGCGGGACCAGCGTTTGCAGCAGCATTGAGGCGCCTCCTTTCCCAAAGTCCGGCAGGACCGGCCTACACCGTCTTGAACTTGTTCGAGAACGGCGAGGGCACCAGCGCCGTCGATCCGTGCAGCTTCGAAAGCACCAGGCAGCTCAAGGCCTTCAAGGGGTTGATCGGGGCGAATTCCATCGGATCCACCTTCATCAGGTAGAACATCGCGGCGGCGGTCTCGGAGAGCGTGTTGCACTTGTGGCTTAAGAAGACGTTCTTCTTCCCGAGCCGTTGGATCAGCCGCTCGGACACTTCCTTGATGGCGCAGTCGCCGCAGATCAGGACCTGCCCTTCGATGGCGTCGATCTCGGCCGGATCGTGGCCGTAACCCATGATCAGCGTCCAGCCGCCCTTGCCTTTATGGTCGCCGTAGAGGATCTGCAGGAGGGTCAGCGGATTGTTCTGGCAGCCCTGCTTGCAGCAGCGGATCTTTCCTTTGAGGATCTTCACGTCCTTCGGATAGTAGTCGTAAAGGTCGTAAGGGTATTTTTCCTTAAAGCAGGAGATGTCGCCGTCGACTTCGATGTCCTCCAGATGATGCACGCCTTCCGCGTAGCCGCGCTCCACCGCGTCCTTTAAGTGCGGGACGTCGTCCAGGGTCAGGCCGAAGATGCGCGCGCCGATCATGTCCGTGGCGACCACGTTTTTCCCGGCGACCAGGACTTTTAAAGGCAGGACCGCCTTGTCCGCGAGCGCCGTGACGGGATAGTGTCCGTAGATGGTCCCTTCCACGCCTTCGATGAGCGTGAAATCCGGCCGCACGTAGCTTAAGACGTCGGCCAGCTTGTGATGCAGGTTGTAGTTGTGGTCGAAGCCGCGCGAAGGCTGGGCCGGGAAAGCCCACTGGTTTTTGACGCCCAGGGTGACGCCGGCCATGGAGTGGGTCTTCAGCTTCGGCAGGCTGATATAGAGGTTTTTATCGCGCTCCTCGATCAGGTGCTTTATCACGAACTGCGGCATCTCGAAGGTCGTGACGAAATAGCCGTCAGGATCCTCCCCGACGGATTTCTTTCCTTTGAATTCGTACGTGACGGTCTTGTCCTCGTCCAGGTAGACGGGGACCGCGCCGGTTCGTTTGCAGATCTTATCGTAGCCGATGACGGCGAAGACCAGGCGTGTCGCGTTGCTCTGCGTGGAGTTTTCGAAGAGCCAGATCTTTTTCGCCCCGTGCGCTTTCCAGTATTCGATGACGGCTTCCACCAGCTCGGGCCTGGTGTAGCAGTAAGGCTGGCCGTCGATGCCGTTGGGCTTGATGAAGACCTCGCGGCTTTCCTTCAGCAGGCCTTCGCCGCCGGATCTATCAAAGATCTCCGCCACGGCGGCTTTGATCTCCCGGACCATTTCTTCGCCCAGCGGCTTGAACTGCGTCCGGCTTTCCTCCTGATACGGGGCGTTTAAGTGCCGCACGATGACGCTTGCCTTTTTCTCCATGGGGTGATCCTCCCTTCGCTCTGTCCGCTTTTCTTATCATATCAAAAAATGACGGCAAGGTCAAAAGGTCTTTTGCCCCTTCGTCTGCTTTGCCGCGTCCGGCATTGACTTTCCCGGCGATATCTGCTATATCGGAGCAAGGCGCGGCGCCGCACGCCTTTTTGTGCGGGAAGCGTCAGAGAGGTGAGAATGAAGCTCTTCAACCAGTACCGCGGGCTGCGGCGCGAGATCTACGTCCTGTCCTTCGGCCGGATGGTCACGAATCTCGGCAGCATGATCTGGCCCGTCATGACCATGATACTCAGTCAGAAGCTCGGTTTTTCGGCGACGGAGATCTCGTATTTCTTCGTCGGATCGAGCCTGGTCATGCTGCCCGCCAATCTCATCGGCGGCCGGCTCGCAGACCGTTTCAACAAAAAGAGGCTGATCGTGTTCTGCGATATCGTCAGCGTCCTGGGCTTCCTCGTCTGCGCGGCGATCCCGCTCGGCTTCGGGACCGTCCTCCTTTACGTGCTGGCCGGCATTTTTCAGAGTATCGAATACCCCTCCTACGACGCGCTTCTCGCGGATCTCTCGGCCACGAAAGACCGGGAGCGCGCCTACTCGCTGGAGTACCTCGGCGCCAATCTGGGACTTGTCCTTTCGCCGACCATCGCGGGCCTGCTTTTCAAAGACTATCTGTGGCTCAGCTTCCTGATCAGCGGCGTTTCGATCTCGCTCTCGACGGCCCTCATCGCCGTCCTGATCCGGGATGTCACGCCGGTAGAGGACGGCGGGGAAGAGGCGGCATATCAAAAAAAGAAGGACGGTGCGGGCGTCCTTTCGATCCTCCGGGAGAACCCGATGATCCTTCTTTTCCTGGCCGGCGGGGCTGTTTGTTCCGCCGTGCACGATCAGTATAACTTCATCATGCCGCTGGATATGGCCGCCGCGCACGGCGACGCCGGCGCCGTCATTTTCGGGACGGTCTCCAGCCTGAACTGCATCACTGTCGTCGTCTTTACCCCTCTCATCACGCGCTTTTTTGCGAAGATGCGCGAGACGGGCAAGATGGTCGCGGGCCGGGGGCTTGTCCTGGCGGGCTATTCGGTCTTCCTGCTGCTCCTCGGCTTCATTCCCGGCTACTATCTGGCCATGCTGATCTTCACCTGGGGCGAGATCTTCTCCGTGCTCGCGGAGGGACCCTACGTCTCGGCCCGTATTCCGGCCAGTCACCGCGGGCGGATCCATGGGCTGATGCGCGTCGTCTACACGGCGGCGGCGGGCGTCATCGATCTGGCCGTAGGCCATCTTTACGACCGGGCCGGGTCCGGCTGGGCGTGGGGGTTCATTCTCGGGGCGGGACTGATCGCCGCTGCGGCGGCGGTCATCCTGAAGCTGCGGGACCGGAAGGCGTATCCGAAGCTGTACGGGGATCCGGCGGGATCATCAGCTCGCTGACGGCGGCGGCCGCCAGGATCAGCACCGCGCCGATCCAGCCCCATACGGAAAGGGGCTCGCGCAGGAAGAGAACGGAGCAGAGGACCGAAACGACAGGCTCCAGATAACCGAGGATCGCGACGCTCTGCACGGGCAGATTCGCCATGCCGCTGAAATACAGGCAGTAGGCGACGCCGGTCTGCAGGATGCCGAGCATCAGGATGATAAGAAGCGAGCGGCCCCGCGGAAGCGGCAGGCCGCCGTTTTTAATGAGAACGTAAGGCAGAACGGTCGCTGCGGAGACGGCCAGCTGCACCAGCGCCCGGTCCATGGCGGGGATATCCTTCAGCTTCCGGTTGCAGAAGACGATCCCGGCGAAGCAGACGGCGCCGAGAAGCCCCATGACGATGCCGGCGGGATCGCCGATGCTGCCGCCGAAGACGCCGGAAACGAGGACGATGCCCAGGAAAGCCGCCGCGATGCAGGGCAGCTTGCGCTTATCCGGTTTTTCTTTCAGCAGAAGAGGAGAGAGGATGATGACGAGGATCGGCGCCATGTAATTGAACAGGCTCGCAGCCGCCACCGTCGTCTTGACATAGGCGGCAAAGAGAAAGATCCAGTTAAGGCCCAGAAAGATGCCGGACAGAAGCAGCCGCGGGAAATTTCGCCGGATGGCTTCCGGGTCCGGTTTTTCTTTCCGCAGCAGGCGGTACAGAAGGATGAAGGCCGCGCCGATGAGGCCCCGGTACAGGGCGGCGGCTTCGCTCGGGACGTCGGTAAAGCGCAGGAACATCCCGATGGTTCCGTACAGGACCACCGCCAGGATGAATTTCAGACGTTCCCGATGCAGCGGCATAGCTTTCAGTCTTCTCCGATCAGGTGCACGGTCTGCCAGCCGTGTCCGACGGCGGGCAGGAATCTGTCGATCATATCCCGGGTCTTCAGCTTCAGGCTGGAGGTGTTGACGCAGGGGTGGCAGCCGAAGTATTCGTCCGCCAGCACGTCCTCGTCGATCAGAAGCTTTACTTTGTTCTCCCGGTCGTTCATGAGGCCCATCACGCTCACCGCGCCGGGCTCGATATCCAGATATTTCAACATGTCTTCCGGCTCCGCAAAGGACAGCCGGGCGGAGTTGATCTGCCTGGAGAGTTCCTTCGTCTTGAACTTCTTGTCTCCGGGCATCAGCAGAAGATAAAAGGCGGTCTTCTGCCGGTTGCATAGAAATAAGTTTTTGCAGATGACGACGCCGAGCACGGCGTCGACCTTGAGGCAGGCTTCCATGTCGCCGGCCGCTTCGTGGTCGGTGCGCCAGTACTCGATGCCGAGGGAATCCAGAAGGTCGTAGGTCCGGATCTCCCGCGGCAGCCTGCCGTCCGTATTTTCGGGTCTTCCGTGGTATAGAATCATGAATTGTCTCCGCTCTGGATGCCGCTCATGCGGGCGTAGGTCCCGCCGAGCTTCATCAGTTCTTCATGGGTGCCGCGCTCGGTGATCCGTCCTTCCTCCACGACCAGGATCTGGTCCGCGTTGCGCACGGTGGAAAGGCGGTGCGCGATGGCGACGATGGTCCTTTTGCCGGTGATGCCGTTGATGGCTTCCCGGATCTGCTGCTCCGTCTCCACGTCGACCGAGGCGGTCGCCTCGTCCAGCACGATGATGGGCGAATAGCGCAGGATGGCGCGGGCGATGGCGATGCGCTGCTTCTGGCCGCCGGAGAGGCGGATGCCGCGCTCGCCGACCAGGGTCTCATAGCCGTCGGGCATGGCTTCGATCTCGTTATGGATATTGGCGGCCTGCGCCGCCGC
>JAEEUR010000011.1 GCA_016290595.1 Lachnospiraceae bacterium
GAAGATCCAGCAGCGGCCGCTGGACATCTGGTTGGTCACCTTCATAGTATTCAGCTCAAGAGAGAAGAGATGGTCGTTGCCGATGCGGCTGTCGCCGTGATAGACCAGATCGCCGATCGCGGTCTTGGAAGCGGCGTTCTGCATGGCCCGTGCCGCGGTATCCTGCTCAAAGGCAAGGCGCAGGGCCGCCAGCTCGTTCTGACTGATTGTTTTTGCGTTTTCCAGCATGTTTGATTCCTCCTGTTATGATTATGGCAGCGGTTCGGGATCTTCAAAAAGCAGAGCGGTCTCTTCCGGATCCAGGCGCCGGTACTGTCCCGGCGCGGGGCCGGCCGTAAGATCCAGCCGGCCGACGGCTTCCCGGTGAAGGCGCAGCACGGTCTTTCCGCGGGCCGCGAACATCCGCTTGACCTGGTGGTACTTTCCCTCGCAGATGCGGACGAGGGCTTCGCTTTCCGCGCCGGCGCTCAGGATCGCGAGTCCGGCCGGGCGGCAGATCTCTCCGCCGTCGATGGCAAGGCCGGCGGCGAAAGCCGCGGCGTCCTCCTCCGTCAGCCGGCCGGATACGGCGGCCCGGTAGGTCTTCCACACTTTGCGGGAAGGGGAGATGACGCGGTGGCAGAGCGCGCCGTCGCTGGTCAGGATCAGAAGCCCCGTCGTGTCCTTGTCCAGGCGGCCGGCAGGAAAGAGGGCGGGAAAGCGGTCTTCCTCACGGATCAGCTCCAGCACGGTCCTTTCCCGCGGATCTTCGGTCGCGCTGACAAAGCCGGCCGGCTTGTTCAGCAGAAAGGTATTGCTTTCGTGCAGGATCCGTTCGCTCCCGTCGACGGCAAGGTACAGTCCCTCCGGATCGAACTTGGCGGAAGGATCGCGGCAGACCGCGCCGTCCGCACAGACCCGTCCCTTCCGGATCAGCTCGGCGCCGTCCCGGCGGGAATAGGAGGTGTATTCGGAAAGGATCCTGTCCAGACGAAGCGGCGGCATGGGGCTGACTCCTTGTTTTTTTTCACGGAAACCATTATAATACAAAGCGGTGAGTTTTTCACCGATTTTTTAAAAGAAGTGCGGGAGAGGGACATATGGGCAAGATTCTTCTGACCGGCGGCTGCGGCTTCATCGGATCGCATACGGCGGTGGAACTGATAAACGAGGGCTATGAGATCGTCATCGCGGATGATCTGTCCAACAGCAGCCGGGACACGGTCGACAAGATCGAAACCATCACGGGGAAACGGCCGCTGTTTTACGAGATCGACGTCGCCGACGCGGCGGCGCTGACGGCGCTTTTCGCCGAGCAGCCGATCGACGCGGTGATACACTTCGCCGGCTTCAAGGCAGTGGGAGAGTCGGTGGAAAAGCCGCTGGCCTATTACCGCAACAATCTGGACAGCACGCTGACGCTGCTGGAGACCATGTCGCGCTACGGCACGAAATGCTTCGTATTCAGCTCCTCGGCCACGGTCTACGGCGACGCGGAGCCGCCTTTCTCCGAAGAGATGAAGACCGGCGGCTGCACCAATCCCTACGGCTGGACGAAATACATGATCGAGCAGATCCTGAAGGATGCGGCGCACGCGGATCCCTCGCTTTCCGTCGTGCTGCTCCGCTACTTCAATCCGGTCGGCGCGCACGAGAGCGGGCTGATCGGGGAAAAACCGAGCGGGATCCCGAACAATCTGATGCCCTATATCTCGCAGGTGGCGGCGGGGATCCGCGACCATCTGAACGTTTTCGGCAACGATTATCCGACGCCGGACGGGACCTGCATCCGCGACTACATCCACGTCGTGGATCTGGCAAAAGGACACGTGGCGGCCCTCGGCTACGGCCTGGCGCATACGGGAGCGGAGATCTTCAACCTGGGAACGGGCAGGGGCAGCAGCGTCCTGGAGATGATCCGCGCCTTTGAAACGGCCAACCATCTGACGATCCCGTTCGAGATCGCGCCGCGCCGCGCGGGCGACCTTCCCTTCAGCTTCGCGAAGACGGAGAAGGCGGAAAAGCTGCTGGGCTGGAAAGCTCAGAAGAGCCTGACAGATATGTGCCGAGACGCCTGGACCTTTGAAAAAAGCTGTCATTAAGAGGCGGAACAGATGCACAGAAACGAAAGGATGCGGGCTTTCCGCATCCTTTCAGCTTTATTATTCATAAAATCTATATAATTCACATAATTTTCACTTGTATTTACCCCGCTTTTGTTGTATAAAGTAGCTTGTGTATCTATGCATAGATATGCCTTTTTGTAGTACAGAAGAGGGAAACGATGGTTTTTTGGACCGGAAGACAGGAACAGTACAGAACGACGCCGCTGCAGCTTATGTGGGGGCTGATGTATCCGTGGCTGATCTATGAAGGGGCCAGTATCCTCGTCACGGCGGCCTATATGGTCTTCCGCATGATGATGGATCCGTCCCTGCTGGCCAGCATGAAGGATACGGATCAGTATATCAGGACGATGAACAGCCTCATCAACGAAAACTACGTCCTGATCGCTTTCTTCACCTGTCTGATCGCGATCCCGCTGATGCTGCTTTTTATGCATCTGGACCGGAAGAAGGAAGAGCGGATGCACATGACGAGGGAATGCTGGGAGCTGCCCGGCGTGCCGGCCTTTGCGCTCTGTCTGGTCTGCGGAGCGGCTGTCTGCGTCCTGTTCAACCATCTGCTGATGTACAGCGGCCTCTACGATCTTTTGAGCAGCAGCTTTGAACCGGTGGCGGATCTTCTGTACAGCGGCAGCCTTCTTATGGAGATCATCGCCGTGGGGATCCTGACGCCGGTCGTGGAAGAGCTGATCTTCCGGGGCCTGATCTACCGGCGGCTGCGCTGGGCGCTGGAGGCAAAATGGGCGGCCGTGGTCTCCGCGCTGATCTTTGCCGTCTTCCACGGCAATCTGCTGCAGGGCATCTACGCCTTTGCCATCGGACTGCTGCTGGCCTTCGTCTGCGAACGGTATCACCATATCATGGCTCCGATCTGCATCCACGTCGGCGCCAACGTGATCTCGGTGCTGCTGTCCGAGAACACCGCCCTGCAGAAGATCTACGAGTCGAATACGGCCTTCCTGGTCTCGACGCTGGTCATGATGGCGGTCTTTGTCGCCAGCTTTTATCTGATCCTGACAAAAATAATGCCGGCTCGGCTGGAGCCGCCGGCTTCCCAGAACGAATAAGGAACCCTGAAGGAGGATACGAAATGGAACGTGAACAATTCAGTCAGTATATGGAGCGCCTGGTGGAACTGGCCCGCTCCAAAAACAATATCCTGGACGTTAACGACATTTCCGACGTTTTTGCGGACGCCTATCTTTCCCCTTCCGAGCTGGACGAGATCTACAACCAGCTGGAACGCAAGAAGATCGACGTGCTGCGTATCATGACGGATGATATCAATCCGCTGGACTCCATCAGTCTGGACGACGACGATTTCGTCCCGGACGACGATGATGCCGAACCGGTGGAGAATATTGATCTGGAACTGGAGACGGCCGATCTGCTGAACGGCATCGGTACCGAGGACCCGGTCCGGATGTATTTAAAGGAGATCGGCGCGGTCCCGCTGCTGACGCCGGAGGAGGAGCTGGATCTGGCCGTCCGGAAATCGCAGGGCGACGAAAAGGCCAAAAACCGCCTGATCGAAGCGAACCTGCGCCTGGTCGTCAGCATCGCCAAGCGCTACACCGGCCGGGGCATGAGCTTCCTGGATCTGGTGCAGGAAGGCAATCTCGGGCTGATCAAGGGCGTCGAGAAGTTCGATTATACGAAGGGCTACAAGCTTTCCACCTATGCGACCTGGTGGATCCGCCAGTCCGTCACGCGCGCGCTGGCCGATCAGGCCCGGACCATCCGCGTCCCGGTCCACATGGTGGAGACCATCAACAAAATGTCCAAGATGCAGCGCAAGCTGACGCTGGAGCTGGGTTACGAACCGTCCATCTCAGAGTTGGCGGACGCGCTGGAGATGAGCCAGGAGCGCGTGATGGAGATCATGCAGATCGCGCGAGAGCCGGCCAGCCTGGAGACGCCCATCGGCGAAGAGGATGACTCCAACCTGGGAGACTTCGTGGCGGACTACAAGGGCGTCACGCCCGAGGAGAACATCGACGCCGTGATGCTGCGCGAGCAGATCGACGAGCTCCTGAACGATCTGAAGGACCGGGAGAAGCAGGTGATCATCCGCCGCTTCGGTCTGGAGGACGGACATCCCCGCACGCTGGAAGAGGTGGGCCGCGAATTCGACGTGACCCGTGAACGGATCCGCCAGATCGAATCCAAGGCGATCCGCAAGCTGCGCAATCCGATCCGCAGCCGCAAGATCAAGGAATTCCTAGAGTGATGATGCATATGAAGAAAAGACTTTTTGCAATCATACTGACGCTCTGCCTGCTGGCGGGGCTGGCCGGCTGCTCGAACGGAAAGAACGACCCGACGGCCGGAACGGCCGGGACGACGGTAGCGCCCTACGAGACTGCCGCGATCCTGTTCCCGCAGACCGGGAATCTGGAAGAAGTCGCCGTTTCCACGGAGCATTTCAGCCTGAACAAGGGTGAGATGGTCTACCTGTATGCGATCTCGGTCAGCAACTTCCTGAACGACTATTACAACTACCTTTCCTATCTCGGGTTGGATCCGAGCGTTTCCTTCAAAAACCAGACCTCGCTGTACGGCGACGAGACCTGGTTCGATTACTTCCTGACGGACGCCGAGCTGTACGCCCAGGATTATCTGATCTTCTGTGAAGCCGCCCTGGCCAACGGCATGGAGCTGGATCAGGCGGATGAGGAATACATCGCCAGGCAGAAGCAGGTCCTGGAGGAGGAAGCCTCTTCCTACGGCTGGACGCTCGGAATGTATCTGGAGCAGGTCTATTCCACCAATCTGGAATGGAAGTATATCGAATCCTGCCTGCGGATCACCCGTCTGGCGCAGAAAGCCTACCTGAAGCTGGTGGGAGACGTCACGTTCAGCGACGAAGAGGTCGAAGCCGAATATCAGCGGAATCCGAAGGCCTACAGTCTGGTGGATCTCTACGCGATCGGGTTCGGCGACGGGGAGAATATCCCGGAGGAGCTTCTGACCGGGATCCGGAAAGAGCTGTCTGAAGTCAAGGATCTTGACAGCTTCCGCGAAGTCGTAAAGCATTTCCTGAGGGAGACCCGGACGACCAAGACGATCGAAGACGCCGGCGGCCTCGATAAATACACGGACAAGTATATGTCGGAGAACCTGAAGCGCGGTCAGACTTACAACGAAAACGTCAGCGTCCTGAAATGGGCCTTTGCGGCGGATACCGCCGAAGGCAGCGTGGTGGTGGAGGAAAACGACAAGACGAAAGCCCCGGACGCGTACTTCCTTCTGAAGAAGCCGTATCGGGACGAGAGCGTCACGATCGACGTCCGCCATATCCTCTTTATGATCAAGGGGGCGAGCGGCGGCACGTATGAAACGGCGGAGCTGGCGCGTTCCGCGGCGGAAAAGGTGTATCAGGAATGGATCGCGGGCGGAAAGACGAGAGAGATGTTTGTTTCGCTTTGCTCGCAGTATTCGGCGGACGGCAACGCCAGCAGCGGCGGCCTGTACACCGACGTACCGGCCGGCAAGATGGTGCCGCCGTTCAACGACTGGTGCTTTGATGCGAACCGCCGGACCGGAGACCACGGCATCGTGGATACCGAGTTCGGCTCGCACATCATGTACTTCGAAGGCCGGCACATTGCCTGGAAGTACAAAGTGGAGACCGCGCTGTCCGACGCCCTCTACGAAGAAGTCTATGAAAAACAGATGAAGGCCACGCCCGTCGATTTCCGGGACGAGGTGCTGAAAAGCATCAACTGGTAGAGGAGAACACGGTGAATAAAACGGTGATCGGCATGACCGGCGGCGTGGGCTCCGGCAAAAGCCTGGTTCTGTCCCTGCTGAAGGAGAAATACGGCGCCTGCATTCTGGAGGCGGACCGGATCTCAAAACGCCTGATCGAAAAGGACGGCAGCGCCTACGATGAGATCGTGGCGCTTCTGGGCCGGGACATCCTGGATGAGGAAGGCAATATCCGGAAAGCCGTCATGGCGGATCGGATCTTCCGGGATCCGGAAAAGCGGAAAGCCGTCAACGCCATCCTGCACCCTGCAACCTTCCGCGAGGTGCTCCGCCTGACCGAAGAAGCGCCGGAGGCGCTGGTCGTTTACGAATCGGCGATCCCGGTGGAAGCGCGCTTTCCCGAGCTCTGCGATAAGATCCTCTACGTGTATGCCCCCCGCCGGGATCGGACGGAGCGCCTGATCCGGACCCGTTCCTATTCGCCCGAACGCTGCCGGAATATTATGCGTTCTCAGCCGACGGAGAAGGAATACCGGGCCATGGCGGACGCCGTGCTGGACAATTCCGGCACGCCTGAGGAAACGGCGCGCAGGCTGAAGCAGCTGCTGAAGAAATGGGGGCTGGCCGAACGATCATGAACTTCCGTCTCTGCTCTCTGGCCAGCGGCAGCGAGGGCAACGTCAGTTTCGCCGAATACGGCGATACCAGGATCCTGATCGACGCGGGCCTGTCCTACCGGGCGATCTGCCGCGGCCTGGAGGAACTGGGAGCGGAAGCGGATAGCATCGATGCCCTGCTCCTGACACATGAACACCGGGATCACATCCAGGGGCTTCCCCTGCTGATCAAAAGACTGGGACTGCCGGTCTATACCACCGCCGGGACCTTTGAAGGCCTGTCGGAACAGAAACTGTTCGAACGGATCCCCAAGGCGGGATTCCACCTGATCCGGCGCGGAGAAAGCTTTCCGGTCAGGGATCTGACGGTTACGGCGCTTGCGGTCACGCATGACGCGAAGGAACCGGCAGCCTTCCGCCTGGACGGGGAGGACGCGCATCTTGCCGTCGTCACGGATCTGGGCTGCGTAAGCGGGGATCTGATCGAAGGATTGCAGGGCCTGGACGCCCTCATTCTGGAAGCCAATCACAACCGCCGGATGCTGGAAACGGGGCCCTACCCCTATCCGCTGAAGCTGAGGATCGACGGAGACGCCGGACATTTATCCAATGAAGCCGCAGCCGGCCTGCTGCAGCAGATCTGCCATCCCGGGCTGAAAGCTGTTCTTCTGGGACACTTGAGCCGCACAAACAATTACCCCCTTCTGGCACTGGAAACGGTCCGCGGGATCATGAGCCGGACAGCCGGCGCGGAAAACCTGAAGCTGTATGCCGCTCCGCCAAAGGGCCTTTCGGAAATACTGACCCCATAAACTGATTCGGAGGGAATCATGAGTCCAAGTATCAACACGAAAAAACGGCGGGAGATCATAAGGGATCTCATCCTGAAGGAAAAGATCGGTACGCAGGAAGATCTGGCGGCCCGCCTTCGCGAACTGGGCCTGAAAGCGACCCAGTCTACGGTCTCCCGGGATATTCAGGCACTCCGCCTGATCAAACAGGGGGCGGCAGGCGCCAAATACTACGCGCTGCCGGCGATCAAGACCAAACTGAAACCCTCGGATCCGCTGGTAACGATGTACCGGCAGATCGTCGTGGGGATGGATCAGGCGACGAATATGATCGTGATCCATACGGAACCCGGCATGGCGCAGGCGTTCTGCGCGACGATGGACAAGCTGAACTGGGAGGAAATCGTGGGAACGCTGGCCGGTGAGGACACGGTCCTGCTGATCACCAAAAACGAGGAGACGGCAAGAGAAATCTATCAGACGTTCCACGATCTGTGATCGGGAAAGGGAGGCGGAAATGGCAAACATTCTGGAACTGGAACACATCTCCAAATCGTTTGACGGCGAGTTGGTCCTGGATGATCTGAATCTGGAGATCAAGGAGAACACCTTCATGACGCTCCTTGGTCCCTCCGGCTGCGGAAAAACGACGACGCTGCGCATCATCGGCGGGTTTACGACCCCCGATACCGGCAGGGTCCTGTTCGAGGGGCGTGACATCACGAACCTTCCGCCGAATAAAAGACATCTGAACACCGTGTTCCAGAAGTATGCCCTCTTTCCCCATATGAACGTGGGCGAGAATATCGCCTACGGCTTAAAGATCGGCGGCAAGTCCCAGAGCTACATCGACAGCAAGATCGACTATGCTCTGAAGCTGGTCAACATGGATGGGTTCAAAAAGCGCGACGTAACGCAGCTTTCCGGCGGCCAGCAGCAGCGGATCGCCATCGCGCGGGCCATCGTCAACGAGCCGAAAGTCCTGCTCCTTGACGAACCGCTCGGCGCCCTGGACTTAAAGCTCCGCCAGGACATGCAGTACGAGCTGATCCGATTAAAGAACGAGCTGGGCATCACCTTCATCTACGTCACGCACGACCAGGAAGAGGCCCTGACCATGTCGGACACCATCGTGGTCATGAACCAGGGCTACATTCAGCAGATGGGCAGCCCCGAGAACATTTACAACGAGCCGGAGAACGCCTTCGTGGCGACCTTCATCGGCGACAGCAATATCATCGACAGCGTCATGGTCCGGGACGAGCTGGTCCGGATCTGCGGCGTCAACTTCCCCTGCGTGGACACCGGCTTCGGCGTGAACAAGCCCGTGGACGTGGTGATCCGCCCCGAGGACGTGGTGCTGGACGAAGCGGGAAAAGGACAGCTGGACGGCGTGGTGACGCACCTGATCTTCAAAGGCGTGCACTACGAGATGGAAGTCATGGCCGGCGGCTTCGAATGGCTGGTGCAGAGCACCGTCATGCAGCCGGTGGGCAAGGAAGTCAGCCTTCGGGTGGATCCGTTCAACATTCAGATCATGAACAAGCCCGAATCCGAGGATGAGGAGGCCGTTGTCGTCGATGTCTAAAAAGAACAAATGGCTGTCGGCGCCGTATCTGGGCTTTATCCTCTGCGGTACGGTGATCCCGCTCCTGGCGATCCTGTACTTCGCGCTGGTGGATAAGAACGGCAGCTTCACCCTTTCGAATCTGGCTTCGGTCGCCGAACCGGTGCACTTAAAAGCGCTGGGCCTGTCCCTGCTCCTGGCTTTTGCGACCACGGTGATCTGCCTGCTGCTGGCTTTTCCGCTGGGCCTGCTGCTCCGCAAGAGCGGCGGGAAAAAGGGCTTCGTGATCTTCCTGCTGATCCTGCCCATGTGGATGAACTTCCTCTTAAGGACCATCGCCTGGAAGATCCTGCTGCAAAAGACCGGCGTCATCAACACGATCCTCGGCGCGCTGGGCTTAAAGAGCCTGGATATCATCAACACGCCGACGGCGGTCGTGCTGGGCATGGTCTACGACTTCCTGCCCTTTATGATCCTGCCGATCTACAATGTAATGATCAAGATCGACAACAGCCTGATCGAGGCGGCTTACGATCTGGGCGCTTCGCAGGCCCGGGTCATCAAGGACGTCCTGCTGCCCTTAAGTATGCCGGGCATCATCAGCGGCATCACGATGACTTTCGTGCCGTCCATGACGACCTTTGCGATCTCGGAGATCCTGGGCGGCGGCAACATCTCGCTGATCGGCAACATCATCGAGGGCGAGTTCCTGCGCGGCGGCAGCCGCAACGTCGGCTCCGGGCTCTCCATGGTCATGATGGTCTTCATCCTGATCAGCATGGCGCTGCTCAACAAATTCGATAAAAACGGGGAGGGAACGGTCGTATGAAAAAAGTCGGCAAAGCCCTGTATATCGGCCTGATCTTCCTGTTCCTGTACCTGCCAATCTTCACGCTCATCGTGATGTCCTTCAACAACAATGAACGTACGAGCGGCATCTGGTACGGCTTCACGCTCCGCTGGTTCGGCGAGATCTTCGAGAACCACGATATGCTGGAAGCTCTCATCAATACGCTGGTGATCGCCATCGTCTCCGCCGTGATCGCGACGGTCGTCGGGGTGGCCGCGAGCGTCGGCATCATGGCCTACAGCCGCCGTCAGCGGGCGCTGGTGCTGCAGCTGACGAACATCCCGCTGGTCAACGCGGAGATCGTGACCGCCGTCAGCCTGATGATGGCCTTCGCCATGTTCGGCATCTCGCTGGGCATGGGGACCATCCTGTTCTCGCACATCTGCTTCTGTCTGCCGTACGTGATCCTGAACGTGCTGCCGAAGCTGAGGCAGACCGGGACCAGTACCTACGAGGCGGCCCGCGACCTCGGAGCGGGTCCGGTGAAAGCCTTTTTCTCCGTGGTCCTGCCCGATATCATGCCGGGCGTGGCGACCGGCTTCCTGATGAGCTTCACGATGTCGGTGGACGACTTCGTGATCACCTACTTCACCCGCGGCGCCGGCATCAACACGCTTTCCACGCTGATCTACTCGCAGCAGAAGCGCGGCATCCGGGCCAGCATGTGTGCCCTGAGCACCGTCATCTTTCTGATCGTTCTTGTCGTTCTGCTGATCCGTTATTTCCTCGGCAACAGGACGGCCGACAAAACAGTAAAACAATAAAGGGGGATCCTGAAACATGAAAGCTTCTCGTATTTTCTCACTGATCCTTGTCGTCTGCCTCGTCGGCGGCCTTCTTTCCGGCTGCGGCAAAGGGCAGGAAAACGTCCTCAAGCTCTATAATTACGGCGATTATATGAGCGACGAACTGCTCAAGCAGTTTGAAAAGGAGACCGGGATCCGCGTCCGGCAGGATACCTTCGATACCAACGAGGACATGTACGTCCCCGTGGCCAACAAGCAGGTCCAGTACGACCTGATCATCTGCGGCGACTACACCATCGAGAAGATGATCAAGAACGACCTGCTGCAGCCCTTAAACTATGACAATATTCCGAATGCCGCCAATCTGGACAAGGATTACATGGCGAAGCTGGCGGGGGCCGATCCCGGCAACAAATACGCGATCCCCTATACCTGGGGCACGGTCGGCATCCTCTACAACACGACCATGATCCCCGAGGGCAGCATCACGTCCTGGCGGGATCTGTGGGATGCGAAATACGAGCAGTACGGCATCGTGATGCAGAACTCGGTCCGCGACACCTTCATGGTGGCGGAGATGATCCTGGGCATCGATATGAATACCACGAAGGAAGAGGACCTGAAGAGGGTCGTTGACCTTCTGATGGAGCAGAAGCCGATCGTACAGAGCTGGAAGAACGACGAGGCGCGCGACGAGCTGATCGAACGCAACGCGGGCATCGGCATGATCTATTCCGGCGAGTATCTGTACTGCACGGAGAAAAACGCCGAGCTGGCCTTCGTGATCCCCGAAGAGGGCACGAACGTCTGGTTCGACTGCTTCGTGATCCCGGCCAACGCGCAGAACGTAAGCGCTGCCGAGAAATTCATCGATTTCATGCTCCGCGCGGAGAGCGGACTGGCGACTTTCGAGGAGCTGGGCTATCCGATCCCCAACACGGCGGCCATCCAGCTGCTGGACGAAGAGTACCTGACGGACGAGAACATCTTCCCGCCGCAGGAGCTTCTGGACAAATGCGACGTCTATCACTATCTGGGCGAGGATGCGGACGAACTGCTGAACAAGTACTGGAAGCAGTACCGCAGCAACTAAGAAAAACGGCGCGGCCCCGCCGCGCAGGAAAAACTCTGTCATTTGCATATCGGGAGGCATTATGTCAGAATTAAAAAGCACAAAAAGTATCGAACTGGTGCAGGAACAGACGCAGGTCGAGGAGATCCTGAAGTCCGTTTACCGCGCGCTGCAGACCAAGGGCTACGATCCGGTCAGCCAGATCGTGGGGTATATCATGTCGGGCGACCCCACCTATATCACCAGCTATGCCAACGCCCGCTACCTGATCTCTCAGGTGGAGCGGGACGATATCCTGGAAGTCCTGCTGAAAACCTATATCCGCGAGGTCCTGGATAAGAAGGCATGAGAGTACTGGGGCTGGACTACGGTTCAAAGACCGTAGGCGTGGCTGTGACGGATCCTCTGGGACTGACGGCACAGCCTTTGGAGACGATCGTCCGGAAAGAGGAGAACAAGCTGCGCCGGACGCTGGCCAGGCTGGAAGCGCTCTGCCGTGAATACGAGGCGGAGCGGATCGTTCTGGGCCTGCCCCTCAATATGGACGATACCGAAGGAGAACGGGCGCTTATGACCCGTGCCTTCGGCGAGAAGCTGAAGCTCCGGACCGGCCTTCCCGTCGTGTATGAGGACGAAAGACTCACGACCGCGGAAGCGGAGGAGATCCTGCGGGAGGCGAAGGTGCCCCCGGGGGAGCGCAAGCAATATCTTGATAAAATGGCCGCTTCGCTGATCCTGCGGAGCTGGCTGGAAAAGGAGGAGCGCCGTGGAAAAAATCAGGTTTGAGGGCGAAGCGGAAAGCGTGGAGCTCTACGTGCTTGACTCGACCCGTCTGGCCGGCAAGGAATATCTTCTTGTCAGCGACGTAGCGGAAGGCGACGGCGACTGTTTTATTCTGGAAGAGATTCCTGCAGAAGAGGACGGCGTAAACGTATACAGATCTGTAGAGGATGAAGAGCTGCTGGACTATCTGGCCGGCATTTTCGGCGAGCAGCTCGACGACGTGGACATTGCCTATTAATGCATTGACCGGAGGTTCCTTTGCCGGTAAAACGAGCGATAAAAAAGGAGTATACCTATGGGAAAACTGAAGATCATTCCGCTGGGCGGCCTGGATCAGATCGGAATGAACATAACGGCTTTCGAATATGAAGACGACATCATCGTAGTGGACTGCGGCCTGGCCTTCCCCGGCGACGACATGCCGGGCATCGACCTGGTCATACCGGACGTCACCTACCTGGAGGATAATATAGAAAAGGTCCGCGGCTTTTTCATCACGCACGGCCATGAGGACCATATCGGCGCGCTGCCCTACGTGCTGCGCCGCATCAACGTGCCGATCTACGGCATGAAGCTGACCATGGCCCTGATCGACGGAAAGCTGGAAGAACTGGGCATGGAAAACATGGCCAAGCGGAAGATCGTCCGCTACGGCATGACGGTGACGGCCGGCAGCTTCAAGGTGGAGTACATCCGCACCAATCACAGCATTGCGGATTCCGCCGCGTTTGCCATCACCTGCCCGGTCGGGACGGTCGTCCATACCGGCGACTTCAAGGTGGATTATACGCCGGTCTTCGGCGATCCGATCAATCTGGCCCGCTTCGCGGAACTGGGGCAGAAGGGTGTCCTGGCCCTGCTCTGCGATTCCACGAACGCCCTGCGGGAAGGCTTCACCATGTCGGAGCGCACGGTGGGCAAGACCATCCAGTCGATCTTCGATGAAAACGCAGGCAGCCGGATCATCGTGGCGACCTTCGCCTCCAACGTGGACCGCGTGCAGCAGATCATCAACGCGGCGGTCCGCTGCGGCCGCAAGGTTGCGATCGACGGGCGGAGCATGGTGCGCGTGCTGGCGACAGCTTCCGAAGTGGGCTATATCGACGTGCCGGAAGGCACCATGATCACGCTGGAGGAACTGAACAATTATCCGCGCGAAAAGGTCGTGCTGATCACGACGGGCAGCCAGGGCGAGACCATGGCGTCCCTGCCCCGCATGGCGGCCAGCATCCACCGGAAGGTTTCCATCGATCCCACCGACGTGATCATCTTAAGCTCCACGCCGATCCCCGGCAACGAGAAGGCGGTTTCCAAGGTCATCAACGATCTGACCGCCCAGGGCGCCAAGGTCATTTATCAGGACGTCCACGTATCCGGGCACGCCTGCCAGGAGGAGATCAAGCTGATCTACTCCCTGGTCAAGCCGAAGTACGCGGTCCCGCTCCACGGCGAATACCGCCACCGTACGGCGCAGGCCGGCATCGCGGCGGACCTGGGGATCCCGCGGGAGAATATCTTCCTGCTGGAGGCCGGCGACGTGCTGGAACTGGACGAAGAGAGCGCCTACGTGGTGGATAAAGTCCCGAACGGACGCATCCTGGTCGACGGCCTGGGCGTCGGCGACGTCGGGAACATCGTGCTGCGCGACCGGCAGCTGCTGGCGCAGAACGGCATCATTATCCTGGTATCCGTCTTCGAGCACGGCAGCGGCAAGCTGGTGGCCGGCCCGGATATCGTGACCCGCGGCTTCGTTTACGTCAGAGAATCCGAAGAACTGGTCATTGAAGCCCGTGAGGTGGCGTACACCACCATCTCCAGCTGCCAGAGCCGCGGCATCACCGACTGGTCCAAGATCAAGACGGAGATGAAAGACGACTTAAGCGAATTCCTCTGGAAGCGCATGCGGCGCAGCCCCATGATCATTCCGATCATTATGGAGGTCTGATTTGGCAAGAAGCAGGAAAACAATTGAATCACAGGATGATCCGCAGGTCCTCGGCGTCGTCAATCACGTCGGCAACTTTCTGATCAAGCTGGCGATCCTGGTTGTCTTTATTTTCGTGCTTCTTTACGGGACGAGGACGGCGTACGAATTCGGCTACTCCGTCTTTACCATGGGACCGGCGGAGGAGGCGCCGGGCCGCGACGTGGAGGTGACGGTCCTGACCGGCATGTCCCGGCGCAGCATCGGCAGCCTGCTGGCCAACCAGGGCGTGATCAAAAACGCCACGGTCTTTTACGTGCAGGCCATGATATACGGCTACGAGCTGAAGCCGGGGACCTATACGCTCAACACGTCGCAGACCATCGAGGAGATCCTGCTGATCCTTTCCGAGGAGGAAGACGATTCATGACAGGGATCCCCGAACTGCTGATGCCCGTGGGCAGCCCCGCGGTCCTGCCTCTGGCGCTTCACTACGGCGCCGACGCGGTCTATCTGGGCAGCGACGCCTTAAGCCTCCGGGCCAAAGCAGACAACTTTTCGGACGAAGCGCTGAAGGAAGCGCTCCGCTATACCCATTCGTTCGGCAAACGGCTGTATCTGGCCGTGAATATATTCGCGCACGAGGCGGATCTGTCGGAGGCCCGTGCGCTTTTTGGCGCAGCCGCGTCATGGCCGCAGAAGCCCGACGCGTTTATCGTTTCGGATTTCGGGATCTTCCGGCTGGCCCGCCGCCTGTGCCCGGACGTCCCGGTGCATATCAGCACGCAGACGAACAGTACGAATTCGGAGACCTTCCGTTTCTGGTACGAACAGGGCGTGCGCCGCGTCGTCTGCGCCCGGGAGCTGTCGCTGGAGGAACTGAGCGCCGTCCGGGCGAATATCCCGGCGGATATGGAGATAGAAGTGTTCGTGCACGGCTCGATGTGCATGTCCTATTCCGGCCGCTGCCTGATCAGCAATTTTCTGAACGCGAGGGATGCCAACCGCGGCCTGTGCACCCAGCCCTGCCGCTGGAAGTACTATCTGTGCGAAGAGACCCGTCCCGGGGAGTACTTCCCCGTCGAAGAAAGCGGGAAGGGCACCTATCTGTACAACTCAAGGGATCTCTGCATGATATCGCATCTGCCGGAGCTGATCCGGGCCGGTGCCGCCTCCCTGAAGGTGGAGGGGCGCATGAAGAACGAGCTCTACGTGGCTACTGTCGTCCGCGCCTACCGGACGGCGCTGGACGCCCTCGCCGAGAGCGAAGAGGCTTACCGGAAGGTCCTGCCCCGCTGCGAGGCGGAGGTCCTCAAAGTCACGACGCGGGATTACTGCACGGGCTTTTATTTCGGAAAGCCCGGACCGGAGGCCCAGAATTTTGAAAGCAGCGCCTACCGCCAGGACTACCGCTTCCTGGGCGTGGTGGAGAAGGACGAAAAGGGCTGCTTTATCCGGCAGAAAAACAAGTTTTCCGCCGGCGATCCCGTTCAGGCGATCCGGCCGGACGGAAGCGATATCGACTTTACCGTCGAAGCGTTCGTTACGGAAGACGGCGAGATCCGGACGAGCTGTCCGCATCCCGGAGAGAAACTGTATCTGAAAACAGAAGCCGAATTAAAGGAATTTGACGTTATAAGGGAGGAAAAAAGATGAAAGAATTTGCCGTACCCGCCGCATACCGCCTGGTACTGCGTTCCGAACTGAAGGAGGTCGGCCTGACCGGCACCGTGCTGGAGCATGTCAAGTCCGGCGCGCGCGTGATCTGCCTGCCCTCGACAGATGACAACAAGACGTTTTTTATTGCGTTCCGGACGCCGCCGATCGACGATTCCGGCCTGCCGCATATCCTGGAGCACAGCGTGCTCTGCGGCTCCGACAAGTACCCGATCAAGGACCCCTTTATGGAGCTGAGCAAGAGCTCCCTGAACACCTTCCTGAACGCGATGACCTACCCGGACAAGACCATCTATCCGGTGTCCAGCTGCAACGACAGGGACTTCAAAAACCTGATGGACGTCTATATGGACGCCGTCCTGCATCCCCAGATCCACCGGGAGAAAAACATCTTCCTGCAGGAAGGCTGGCGCTACGAGCTGGAGGATAAGGACGCCGAGCTGAAGCTGAACGGCGTGGTCTACAGCGAAATGAAGGGCGCGTTCTCGGATCCGGAGGAGATCTTAAGCCGCTTTGCCCTGAACAGCCTCTATCCGGATACCGCCTACCGCTTCGAATCCGGCGGCGATCCGGCCTTTATCCCCACGCTGTCCTACGAATCCTTCTGCGCCTTCCACAGAAAGCTCTATCATCCGGCCAACAGCTACATCTTCCTGTACGGCGACATGGATATGGAGGAGCGCCTGGCTTATCTGGACGAAGCGTATCTGTCCGCCTACGACCGCATCGAGGTGGATTCGGAGCTCGGCCGGCAGGCGCCTTTTGAGAAGCGTCTGGATCTGGACGTGACCTACCCCTTAAGCGAAGAGGAAGACGAGGCGGGCAAAAGCTATTATTCCCTGCAGTGGTCCGTGGGCGACATTCTGGATTCCCGCCTGGCCACGGCGATGAATATCCTGGAGACCGTGCTGATCACGGCGCCCGGCGCGCCGTTAAAGCAGGCGTTGATGGATGCCGGCCTCGCCAGGGACGCGGGCGGCGGTTATGCGGGCTATACGCTGCAGCCGCAGTTCAACGTAACGGCCAAGGAAGGCGCCGCAGGCGAAAAGGAACGCTTCATGCAGGTCGTGACGGAAACGCTGGAAGGTCTGGCGAAGAACGGACTCAATAAAAAGTCGCTGGCGGCGGCCATCAGCAACCGGGAATTCCAGGCCCGCGAGGCGGACTTCGGCGGCCTGTCAAAGGGACTGGTGTACGGCCTGCAGATCATGCAGAGCTGGCTCTACGACGGGAAGGATCCCTTCCTGTATCTGCGCTACGAAGACGATTTCAACTACCTGCGCGCGCACATCGAGGACGGATATTTCGAGTCTCTGATCCGGGAATACCTGCTGGAGAACCCGCACTGCTCGCTGGTGGAGATGGATCCCGAAAAGGGCAAGGACAAGAAGGACGCGGAGGCGCTGCAGCAGAAGCTGGCGGCGTACAAGGCGTCGTTAAGTCCGGAGGAAGTCGAAGCGATCATCGGGCAGAACAAGGCGCTGAAGGCCTATCAGGAAGAAGAGGATACGCCTGAAGCCAGGCGCTGCGTGCCGAAGCTGCAGAAATCCGATATCAAAACGGAAGCGCGTGCGGCCGTCAATCACGAAGAGGTGTTCGGCGGCGGCAAGCTCGTCAGCCGCTTCGACAAGACTGCCGGGATCGCCTATACGGACCTGTATTTCAGCCTGGCGGGCGTTCCGCAGGAGCATCTGCCTTACCTGGGCCTCTTAAAGGCCTGCTTCAGCCTGGTCTCCACGGAAAAGCAGGATTACCGCGAGCTTTTCGACAGCATGCAGGAAACGAGCGGCGGCATCAGCTTCGGGCTGGAATCCGCGGCTACGCTGGCCGGAGAATGGAAGCCGTACGGCGTCGTCAGCTTCAAGACGCTCTATACCAAGTGGGAGGAGACGCTGGCCCTGATCCGCGAGATCTGCCTGGAGTCCTCTTTCCGCGACGAAAAGCGTCTGCAGGAGATCCTTTCCTCCGCCGTGATCGGGCAGCGCCAGATGATGATCATGGCCGGCCACAGGGCGGCCGTCCAGCGCGCGTCCTCCTACTATCTGCCGTCGGGCCGCTTTGCCGAACTGACGGACGGGCTGGATTTCTTCCGCTTCTGCACGGAAGCGTTGGCGGATTTTGAAAACAGAAAAGAAGAGCTGATGCAGGGCCTTGCCGACGTCAGCCGGGAAGTCTTTGTGCGGAACGGCCTGATGATCAGCCTGACCTGCGAAGAAAGCGCCGGCGAACAGCTGAAGAAGGCGCTTTCGGCCTTTGCCGTCTCCCTGCCGGAAGATGACGCCGTCCGCTTTGCGGTGCCGCAGCCGGAAAAGAAGAACGAAGGCATCATGACGACCGGCGCCGTCGGCTTTGTCGCTTCCTGCGGCTCGTTCAAGGCGGCCGGCCCCTATACCGGCGCGCTGAAGGTCCTGAATACGGTGCTTTCCACGGATTATCTGTGGCAGCAGCTGCGCGTGCTGGGCGGCGCGTACGGCGCCATGAGCAGCTTCACCATGCAGGGGCCGTCCTACTTTGCCTCCTACCGGGATCCGAACATCCGCAGCACGAAGGAAGCCTACGAGAACATTCCGGCCTATCTGGAAGCGCTGGACCTGCCGCAGGAGATCCTGGACAGCTTCATTATTTCCACCATCGGCTCGCTGGACTTCCCGTTTACGCCTTCCGTTCAGGGCAAGCGCGATTTCGGGGCCTGGCTGTGCGGCATCACGCCCGAGATGCAGCAGAAGGAGCGCGACGAAGTCCTGGGCTGCAGCAGCGCCGATCTGAAAAAGCTGGCGGCCTACGTGCGGGAGATCCTGAAGGACAACAATTTCTGCACCTTCGGAAGCGCCGTGGCCATCGAAAAGGACAAGGACCTGTTTGACAGGACGGAAAATCTGTAGTTTCGGAGAGAAAGACGACGCATGAAATCCGGTTTTGTTACCCTGATCGGACGCCCCAATGTGGGAAAATCGACCCTGATGAACCGTCTGATCGGCGCGCGGATCGCCATCACCAGCAATAAGGCCCAGACGACGCGCCACCGCATCGAGACGGTCTATACCGATGAGCGCGGGCAGATCATTTTCCTGGACACGCCCGGGATCCATAAGGCCAAAAGCCGCCTCGGCGACTATATGGTCGGAACGGCGAAGGACGCGATCGGGGAGGTGGATATCGTCCTCTGGCTGATCGAGCCCTCGGATCCCTTCGGGGAGGGAGAGGAGCTGGTCAGGAGCTTTCTGAAGAGCGCGAAGAAGCCGGTCGTCCTGCTGATCAACAAGATGGATCTGGCGGACGAAAAGACGCTGGCCGGCTGCCGCAGCCGCTTTGAAAAAGAATATGACTTCGCGGCCGTGCAGGCCGTCTCCGCCCTGACCGGCGCGGGCACGGAGGCTCTGATGCAGCGCCTTTTCGACCTTCTGCCGGAAGGCCCGCTGCTCTACGACGAGGACACGCTCACGGACCAGACGATGCGGACGCTGGCGGCGGAGTTCATCCGCGAAAAGGCGCTGAAAAACCTCTCCGACGAGGTGCCGCACGGGATCGCGGTGGAGGTGGAGGCTTACCATGAAAAGCCGGACGGCTCCGCCGATATCGAGGCGGCCATCATCTGCGAGAAGGAATCGCACAAGGGAATCGTGATCGGAAAGGGCGGCCTGACCATCAAAAAGATCGGGACGGAAGCCCGGCAGGAGATCGAAAAGCTGACGGAAGCGAAGGTCAATCTGAAGCTGTTCGTCAAGGTGAGGAAGGACTGGCGCAACGATCCGGCCTTCCTGAAGAGCATAGGATACGGCAAACGCACATGAACGACTGGATCAGCGTCAACGGGATAGTGGTTTCATCCATGCCGATGGGAGAGTACGACCGCCGGCTCCTGCTGCTGACGGCGGAGCTCGGAAAGATCAGCGCTTTCGTCAGGGGCGGACGGCGCAGCGGGAATTCCCTGCAGAGCGCCAGCCGGCTCTTTGCCTTCGGACGCTTCGAACTGTACGCGGGACGGAACTCCTATACCGTGAAAGCCGCGGAGATCCAGGAGTATTTCGAGTTTCTGGGACAGGATCCCGAAGCGCTGTGCTACGCCTCCTATTTCGGGGAACTGGCGTCGTATTACGCGCAGGAAGGCGCGGAGGATCCGGCCCTGATCCGGCTGCTGTATTTTGCCGTCCGCAGCCTGAAGAACGGGCAGCTGGACCGCGCTACGGTCCGCTATGCCTTTGAACTGAAGCTGATGCAGACGGAGGGCGAGGCTTTTTCCGAGCCGCCGGGGGATCCGGGGGAATCAGCTTTGAAGGCCTGGCAGTACGTCCTGGAAAGCGGGCCGGAAAAGTGCTTCCTGTTCCGCCTGAAGCCGGACGGCTTCCGGGCGTTTCAGCAGGCCGTCGCCGCCCTGCGCGGGCAGATGATCGACAGGAGCTTTAAATCGCTCGACGTGCTGGAAGATTTTCTTTCGATGCTGCCGCAGCAGTAGAGAACACAAAAAGCAAGGACGGATCCGATCGGGTCCGTCCTTTTGAATGTCACTGATGTATTGGGAACAGAGGGTGTTGCTCCTAGGCCATCTTGTTTACCATAAGGGTCAAACGAGAAATTTTGCGGGAAGTGGTGTTCTTGTGATAGACGCCCTTGCTGGTGGCCTTGTCAAGTTCGACGACGGCAGCCTTTAACGCAGCCGCAGCTTCTTCCTTGTTGCCGCCTTCGACCGCAGCGTAGACCTTCTTCACGAACGTCTTCACGCGGGAACGGATCGCCTTGTTGCGCTCGGCATTGCGGGCTGCAACCAGAACTCTCTTCTTCGCAGATTTAATGTTAGCCAATGTTCTACCTCCACATCGTATTGCCCTGCCGCGTGGGTCAGTCGCTTTGGGGCTTTCGGGACTGCCGTCAGACACGAAACGACAATCGCAGATATATTAGCCGTCCGGAACGGATCTGTCAAGTCCTTTTCGCGATATTTTCCGGAAAATTTCGTTATTTTGCTTTTTTCCGCCGGAGGCGGATGTACGCCGTCATGATCCGGAAGCAGCCGGCCGCAAACAGCGTGAAGATGGCGCTCTGCTTCGGGGAAAGCGAGCGGGAGCGGCTGATGCTTTTCAGCTCCGGATGCGTTCGCACGAAGTCCTTCGCATAGCGCCGGACCGCTTTCTGATCGTAGCCGTCCTCCGTCATGAAGTAGAGGATGCCGTCCAGCACGCCGCGGTAGGAGGAAGCTTTTAAGAGCAGCAGATGCTCCTCGTCCCACAGACCCCAGCGTTCCATGAAGGGCCGGAAGAAATCGAACTTGCCGGCATTGAAGCGCTGGTCCAGCCGGGCCGTGTCAAATTCATGCATCACGCTGTCCCGGCGGATGCGGTAGCGGGTGAAGCGCCGCGCCGTATAATACACCTTCCGCGCCCGGGTCAGGGGATACAGGCCGTGCAGGGCATCCTCGCCGTAGGGATTGGCCAGGACCGGGCCGTAGTCGGAAGGATCCTCCTGGAACAGCTCCCGGCGGACGGCCTTGTCCCAGAGCGCATCCAGCTGGTTGCCGCGGATATACAGCTCGTACAAAGGCTTTTTGGCGTCTTCCCCTTCAAAGACCGTTCCGTCCGCAAAAAGCGGGGGCCGGTTATCGTCCGGGCGGCCGTCGTCGTAGAAGGCGGTAAACTCATACAGAATGATATCCGGATCACCGGCCGAAAGCCGCAGTTCATGCAGGGCGGAGAGCGTGCCCGGCTCCATCAGATCGTCCGAATCGAGCCAGAGGATAAAGTCCCCGCGGGCTGCCGCGATCGCTTCGCGCCGCGTCGGGATCGTTCCGCGGTGGGGGCAGTGCAGGACCCGGACGTGCTCCGGATCGCGCTCGGCCAGCGCATCGCAGATGGCGCCGCTGTCGTCCGGAGACCCGTCCTCTGTAAGGATGAGTTCGTAATCCGAAAAATCCTGCGAGAGCACCGATCCGGCGGATGCGGCCAGATAATCCCGGGCCTTATATACAGGCATCAGTATGCTGAATTCCATAAGCCACCTCGTCTTTTACACCTGCCTGTATTGTACTAAACCTTGTCAAGTATTGCAAGATATGGTAAAATATCCGCACAGTCGGAAGGAAGGAGAAAGCGGCAGGTGAAGATCAGCATCATCGTACCGGTATACAAAACGGAAGCCTATCTGGAAGCCTGCGTGCAGAGTATTCTCGCCCAGCGCTTTCCGGACTGGGAACTGATCCTGGTCGACGACGGTTCGCCCGATAACTGCGGCGTCCTCTGCGATGCGCTGGCCGCGAAGGATCCCCGCATCCGCGTGATCCATCAGGAAAACGGAGGCGTGAGCCGGGCCCGGAACGCCGGGATCGAAGCGGCGCGGGGCGAGTGGCTGGCCTTCGTGGACAGTGACGACAGGATAGAGGACTCCTATCTGTCCTTCCTGTTCGGGCTGGCGGAGAAATACCAGAGCCCGATGGCGGCCTGCGGCTACCGCGAACTGACGGATCCGCCCAGGACCCCCTGCCGGCCGGCTCCGAAAGAGGAGCTGACGGCGGAGGAATTCATGCGCTTTGCGCTGCAGGAGAGCAACGGCCTGTGCCTTTCGGTCTGGGGCTGCCTGATCCCGGCTTCGTTCGGCCTTCGCTTCCGCGAGGATCTGTCCTACAGCGAGGATTCGCTCTTCTTTACGGAGGCGCTGGAAAAGGCGGGACGCATCGCCTATGCGCCGGAACCTCTGTATTTATACAATATCGGGCGGGAGGGCAACACCGTGACCCGCCAGTCCCTGAAAAAACACCGGGACGGCCTTGCAGCCCGCCGGGAGATGGCGGCGCTGTTTGCGGGCCGCGACAAGGCCCTGGATGCCGCCTTCTTAAGGATCCGCACGGATCTGAGCCTGCAGGCGGTCCGCCAGGCGGCGCGCGAGGGAAACGAGGCCGAAAAGAAGAGCCTGCTGAAGGAGGCCCGCGGTCTCTGCCGGAAAGCAGTGAAGGAATCGCTTATCGGCAGAAAGGACCGCCTGCGGCTCTTTCTGCTGAGCCTGGCCCCGGTCCGGGGCGCGGCGCTCTGGGAAAGGATCGGTGCGCGGAAATGAAAGCGGCGGAGCCTGCGATCAGCATCATCATGCCGGTCTATCAGACCGGAGATTATCTGGAGGAAGCGGTCCGGAGCGTTCAGGCACAGAGCTTTTCCGATTGGGAGCTGTTGCTCATCGACGACGGCTCGACGGACGGCGGCGGCGCGCTCTGCGATGCGCTGGCGGCCGAAGATCCGCGGATCCGCGCCTTCCATCAGGAAAACCGCGGCGTCAGCAGCGCCCGGAACAAAGGGCTGTCGGAAGCGGCGGGAGAGTATCTCTGCTTCGTGGACAGCGACGATACGCTGAGGCCGGATTTCCTGAGCTCATTGCTCGAGTGGCAGCGGTCGGTCCCGGACGGGGCGGCCTGCTGCGGCTTTGCCGAAAAGAGCGCGGATACGCTTAAGCCCGGTTCTTCTCCGGCGTCGGAGAAGCGGCTGACGGCGGATCAGTTCCTTTACGAGGCGCTGATGGGCCTGCTTTCCCTGCCTCTTTGTTGCGCCAACTGGATCCTGCCGAAACGGCTGGTCCGGGAGCAGCGCTTTGACGAAACGCTCCGCTACTCGGAAGACAGCCTTTTCCTCTGCGGCGTTCTTGCCCGCTGCGGGACGGTTTATTACGATGCCCTGCCGCTGTATGAGTACCGGATCGGCCGAGAGGGCAATACGGCCGGGCGGCATACGCTGGAAAAAAGCCTGGAGACGCTGCAGGCCTGGGAGGCCATCTACGGATTGTTCCGCGAAAAAGACGGCAAGGCGCCGCAGGTCCTGCTCAAGCGTCTGACGGAGCTCTGCTGCGAGGCGCAGCGGCTGGCGCTGAAGGGAAAAAAGCGGCAGCAGGCCGCGGCTAGCCGGAAAAAGGCGCTGGCCTACTGGAAGAAAATGAAGGAATGCGGAGAGATCCCGGAGCGGGATAAGCGCCGCCTTCGCTTTTATATCGGATTTCCGCTTCTCAGCGAAAAAGTGATGATGAAGCTTTACGGACGGGTCTGAACGGATGACAGAAGAAACTATCAGCGTAATCGTACCGGTTTACAACGTCGAAGCCTATCTGGAAAAGTGCGTCCGCAGCGTTCTCGCGCAGAGCTGCGGAGACTTCGAGCTGCTGCTGATCGACGACGGTTCGAAGGACGGCAGCGGTGCCGTCTGCGACCGCCTTGCGGCGGAAGATGAGCGGATCCGGGTCATCCATCAGGAGAACCGGGGGCTGGCGGCGGCAAGGAACCGCGGACTAGGCGAAGCGAAGGGCGGTTATATTATATTCCTGGACAGCGACGACTACTGGGACGGCGGCGTTCTGGAAGCGCTGCGGGACGGCCTGAAAGCCGCCGGCGCCGGGATCGCGCTTTTCCCCCTGCTTTACGTGGATGAGGAGGGAAAGACGCTTCCTTCCCCGGAAATGCCGAAGGCCGGCCGCTATACGAGGGACGAAATCCTGCACCTGCTCTGCCACGATGGCAGCGTCCAGCTGGTCACGGCGGTCAACCGCCTCTCGGAAAAGCGCCTCTGGAAAACGCTGCGCTTCCCGGAAGGGCGCTATCATGAAGACGAATTCACGGCGCACCGGCTCTTTGCCGCCTGCCCGGAGTTCGTGCTTCTGGAGCAGCCGTATTATTATTACGTGCAGCGGGGCGGTAGCATCACGAGAACGGACAGCCCGGAGCGCTTCCTGGACCGGGTGGACGCCTTTCTGGACCGGGCGGACTTTCTGGAAGAGCTCGGCCGGAAGGAAGACGTTCCGCCGACGCTGAAGCGGGCCATGCACTGGTATCTGCTGATGCTGTCCGAGATCCCCGTCCGCAGCCTGAAGAACTGCGCGCACTGGCCCGAAATATCGGAGCGCTTCCGACAGGGACTTGTGAAATACGGCTGGCAAAACCTGTTCGGCCGGAAGGAAACGCTGGCCGTGAAACGTCCGGGCCTGTGGCAGAGCCTGCACCGGCTGCGCCACGGCGGAAAATAAGGAGAGAAGAGCATGAATTTTCTGGATAAAATGGAACAGAAGCTGGGAAGATATGCGCCGGGGAACGTAATGGTCTACCTTCTCGTGCTGTATCTGGGCGGCTTCATCCTGAATATCGTCAATCCGTATTTTTACTTTGAGCATCTCTGCCTCGACATGGAACGGATCTTCGCCGGAGAGATCTGGCGCCTTGTGACGTTCATCATTTATCCGCCGACGACGAGCATCCTGTGGTTCCTGCTGGAAATGTACATCCTTTTCCTGCTGGGCCGGAATCTGGAACGGCTCTGGGGCCGCTTTTACTTTGACCTGTATCTGCTGATCGGCTTTCTGTCCCTGATCGTGGCGGCGCTTCTTGTCTATTTGATCAGCGGAGAAGTCCTGCTGCTGTTTCCGGACAGCCTTTACTGGTCGCTGATCTTTGCCTTCGGCATGACCGTGCCGGATATGCAGTTCATGCTGTATTTCCTGATCCCGATCAAGGCGAAGTACCTCATGATATTCTACGGCATATTTCTGGGATACCAGTGCGTCGTCGGCGGCTGGCCGACGCGCGTCCAGATCATCGCCTCGCTCTTCAATTTCTTCCTGTTCTTCCTCCTTGTCCGACGCCCCTTCCTGCGGGTCAGACAGGGCATCCGCCGCGCGGAGTTTCAGCGGAAGATCCGGGAATCCCAGCGGCAGGTGCAGAATCTGCGCCCGATGGGGGTCCGGCACGTCTGTGCGGTATGCGGACGGACGAACATCAGCAATCCCGAGCTGGAGTTCCGTTTCTGCAGCCGCTGTGCGGGAAACAGGGAATACTGCCTGGACCATCTGTACACGCACGTGCACGTGACGGAAGTTCCTCCGGCAGATTCGGAATAAAAAACGAATACGCAGGGCCGGAAAACGGACGTTTCCGGCCTTTTTTCTTTATTCGGATATTTTTACGGTTTTTTAAACTTTTTAGTGAAATCTTTCTTCTTTTATGCTATAATGACCCCAGGTTAAACCGCCGCTTGTGCTTCGGCGGAAAAACAATTTATTTTAGGAGGGTTATTATGGCTCAAACTGAACCCAAAAAGGGCGGTATCCTTCGGGCATACCTCAACTTTAACGTGCTGTACAAGATCCTGATCGGTCTTGTGATCGGCGCCATTGCCGGTATCATTCTGGCAGCGGCCGGCGTGGAAGCGCTGCCTGCCTGGATCAGCATGTTCGGCACCATCTTCACCAGACTGCTGAAGATGATCATCATCCCGATGATCGTCGGCTCCCTGGTCGTCGGCGCCGCTTCCGTATCCCCTGCCACCGTCGGCAAGGTCGGTATCCGCGTCGTCATCATCTATCTGATCACTTCTGCGTTCGGCGTTATCATCGGCCTGCTGATGGGCAACATCTTCCAGCCGCATGCAGAACTGGCTTCCCTGGCTGCGGACGCTGCCGGCAAGGCCAGCGAGACCAACGTATGGAAGGTCATCTACGAGATCATCCCGACGAGCGTTCTGACCGCCCTGGTCAACGAGACCGTGCTGCAGGTCATTTTCTTCTGCCTGATCTTCGGCCTGTGCCTGTCCTATCTGAAGGCCTCCACGGATGAACGCTTAAAGAAGATCGCCGAGACGACCTACAACGTATTCGACTGCCTGACCGAGATCATGATGAAGATCGTCGGCGGCATCATGCAGTACGCCCCTATCGGCGTTGCCGTCCTGATCTGCGAAGTCTTCGCGAAGAACGGCCCGAAGGTAGCCGGCTCTCTGCTGATCGTCGTCATCGCCTGCTTCCTGGGCTATGCCATCCACGTGGTCCTGGTCTACGGCGGCCTGCTCAAGATCTTCAAGATCAAGATCGGCCCGTTCTTCAAGGAAGCCCGGACCCCGTTCATCACCGCTTTCGTTACCCGTTCCTCCAACGGCACCCTGCCTACCACCTTCAAGGCGGCTGAAAACCTGGGTGTTGACAAAGAAGTCTATGCCTTCTCCCTGCCGCTCGGCGCCACCATCAACATGGACGGCACGGCCATCTATCAGGGCGTCTGCGCGTTCTTCCTGGTCATGACCTGCTACGGCCGCGGCCTGACATTCGGTGAGATGGGCATGATCGTTCTGCTGGCCACGCTGGCCTCCATCGGTACCGCGGGCGTTCCCGGTGCCGGCGCCATCATGCTGGCCATGGTCATGGCCGGTATCGGCATGCCGATCCAGGAAGCTTCCGCTATTGCCGGCGCCTACGCGATGATCCTCGGCATCGACGCTCTGCTGGATATGGGCCGCACCGCTCTGAACGTGACCGGCGACCTGACCTGCACCTGCTGTATCGCCAAGAAGCTCGGCCTTCTGAAAGAGGATTCCATCCTGAAATAAGCCATGAACAAGAAGGATCTGGAAAAAAGACTGCGAGAGCTTTCTCTCTACAGCGACTTTTATCTGCGGAAGGAACTGAAGCCTCTGGGCCAGCTCCTGCAGGAAGGTGAGACGCTGAACTGCCTCCTGACCGGCGTGAACGAAGGCAACCGGAAAATGATCGCCGTGACGGATCAGAGGATTCTGATCATTTTCGCGGCGACGCTGGGCGGGGGAGAGATCAAGGTCGTGAAAAGAGAAGCGGTAAAGGATTACTGGTTTAAAAAGAAACTGCTGTTTTCCTCCGTCGGCTTTTCCACGGAGAACGAGAGCTTCGTGTTTACCAATACGCAGGGGCATCTGAAATCCTATTTCGAATGGGCGATGTCGCAGCCGCTGCCGGGAACGGTCTGAGTCCGGATCCGAGATATCATGAAAAGGCGAGCCGTACGGAGAAATCCGCACGGCTCGTCCGCGTCAGAGGGTTTTTTCCGGAAAACGCCTTTTTGCGCTTGACAGAAACGGCCGGGATGCGGTATTATTTTTCCGGGAGATGACGGAAAGCCGTTTTCCTATTTTTTTGCTTTTTTTGCGAAAATCGCTTGACAGGAATGAAAAAGAAAGCTATTATAGAAAAGCGAACAAAAGTTCGAGCGGAGGAAGCATGAACAAAGAAGACCGTATCAAAGCGATTGAAACCTTAGTGGCCAATACCGAGAAGGATTTCGGCAAAGGCTCCATAATGCGCCTGGGTGACAACAGGCAGATGAATATTGAAACCATTCCCACCGGATCCCTGTATCTGGATCTGGCGCTCGGTCTCGGGGGCCTGCCCAAGGGACGCATCATAGAGATCTTCGGACCGGAATCCAGCGGCAAGACGACGCTGGCGCTGCACGTGATCGCGGAAGCGCAGAAGAAGGACGGCTTTGCCGGCTTCGTAGACGCGGAACACGCGCTTGATCCGGGCTATGCGAGAAACATCGGCGTCGATATCGACAATCTGTACGTCTCCCAGCCGGACAACGGCGAGCAGGCGCTGGAGATCGCCGAGGCCATGGTCCGCTCCGGCGCCATGGACGTCGTCGTGGTGGACTCGGTGGCGGCGCTGGTGCCGAAGGCCGAGATCGACGGCGAGATGGGAGATTCCCACGTCGGACAGCAGGCCCGCCTGATGTCCCAGGCGCTGCGGAAGCTGACCGCCGCCATCAGCCGCTCCGGCTGCATCGTGATCTTTATCAACCAGCTGCGTGAAAAGATCGGCGTCTTCTACGGCAACCCGGAGACGACCACTGGCGGCCGCGCGCTTAAATTTTACGCCTCCGTCCGTCTGGACGTGCGCCGCACGGAAAGCATCAAGCAGGGCAGCGAAGTCATCGGCAACACCGTCAAGGTGAAGGTCGTGAAGAACAAGGTCGCGCCGCCTTTCAAGGAAGCGAAGATGGATATCATGTTCGGCCGCGGCATTTCCAAGGAAAGCGACATCCTGGAGCTGGGCGTGGAAAGCGGCATCATCGAAAAGAGCGGTGCCTGGTACTCCTACGGCGGAAGCCGGATCGGCAATGGCAAGGAGAACGTCAAGGCCTTCCTGCGCAGCCAGCCGGCCGTGCTGGAGGAGATCGAGGCAAAGGTCCGCGAGCATTACGGCCTTTCCTCCGCCGGAACCCCCGCTGCGGCGGCGCCTGCGGAAAAAGCGTAAAAATCTCCGCATTTTTCGGCTTTTTTTGCAAAAAACGCTTGCCTTTGCAAAAAAGCTGTGCTAAAGTAGCCGAGTAAGCTGAATATGTATGGTAAGGTAAGAGTGGATGATAAATCCGCTCTTTCCTTTTGAAAGGAAGTAAGAAGGCTTTGATCAAGAAAGAAACGGTGGAACAAAGGACGGAACAGCTGCTGGAAGCTTTTCTGGCCGAGAAGAAATTTGAGCTCGTCGACGTCGAATACGTAAAGGAAGGCAGCGACAGGATCCTGCGCGTCCTGCTGGACAAAGAGGGCGGCATCCGCATCGATGACTGCGAGACGGTCAGCCGCTTCTTAAGCGACGCGCTGGACCGCGAGGACTTTATCGAGGATGCTTATATCCTGGAAGTCAGCTCGCCCGGACTGCTCAGACCCTTTAAAAAAGACCGGGACTTCGAACGGAACCTGGGCGAAGAGGTGGAGCTTCGTCTCTTCAAGGCGCAGGAAGGGGCAAAGGACTATATCGGCTGTCTGAAATCATTCGACAAAGACAGCGTCACGGTCCTCTTTGAGGATGAAGTGGAAGCCGTCTTTGCCCGCAGCAACATTTCGATGATCCGCAAATACATAGATTTCTCAGACCTGTAAACGGTCAGAATACAAGGCCGGAAGGTCGCAAGGAGGAAAAAGGAAAATGAATAAGGAATTACTGGAAGCGCTCACTCTGCTGGAAAAAGAAAAGAATATCAGCCGTGACGTGATCATGGACGCGATCGAAGTTTCGCTGACGAACGCCGTCTCCAAGAACTTTGACAAGGCGGAGAACATCCGCGTGGAGATGGACCGGGAGACCGGCGATTACAAGATCTATAGAGAAAAGCAGGTCGTGGAGGAGATCGAGAATCCCGGCGCCGAAATAACGCTGGACCAGGCCAAGGCGATCAGCTCCGCCTATCAGCTGGGCGACGTCGTCCGCGAGCCGATCGAGATCAAGAGCTTCAGCCGCGTGGCAGCGCAGAACGCGAAAAACGTTATTCTGCAGAAGCTGCGCGAGGAGGAGCGCAAGTCCGTTTACGAGCGCTATCATTCCCGCGAGCATCAGATCATTTCCGGGACCATCCAGCGCCATATCGGAAAGAATATCAGCATCAATCTCGGCTCCGCCGACGCCATCATGCCCGAAAACGAGCAGATCAAGACCGAAAACTACCGCCCGAACGAGCGGATCAAGGTCCTGGTGCTGGAGGTCAAGGATACCCAGCGCGGACCGCATATCCTGGTCAGCCGGACCCATCCGGATCTGGTCCGCCGCTTCTTTGAGGCGGAGGTCGCCGAGATCAAGCAGGGTATCGTGGAGATCAAGGCCGTGGCCCGTGAAGCGGGCTCCCGCACCAAGATGGCCGTCGCTTCCTACGACGAGGCGGTGGATCCCATCGGCGCCTGCGTCGGCCTGAACGGCACGCGCGTCAACGCGGTCGTGGATGAACTGGGCGGCGAGAAGATCGACCTGATCCACTGGAGCGACAACTCCGCGGAGCTGATCGAAAACGCCCTGAGCCCCGCCAAGGTCATCGTGGTCCTGGCGGACGACGAGGAAAAGGAAGCGCTGGTCATCGTTCCCGACTTCCAGCTGTCCCTGGCCATCGGCCGCTCCGGACAGAACGCCCGTCTGGCCGCCAAGCTGACCGGCTACAAGATCGACATCAAGTCCGAGACGGAAGCCCGCGAGTCCGGCATCTTCGACGAGATCGGCTATATCGACGATTACACGAACGAAGAAGCCTACACCGAAGGCTACGAGGAAGAGTACGTCGAAGAAACGGAAGAGGCGCAGGCATAAGCATGGAGAAAGCGTATCCGCAGAGGACCTGTATCGGCTGCCGGCAGGTAAAGGATAAGAAAGAACTGATCCGCGTGGTCCGGACGCCGGAAGGGGTCTTCTGTCTGGATAGAAGCGGAAAAATGAACGGACGGGGCGCGTATCTGTGCCCGAAAAGGGCGTGCCTGGAGCTGGCCCTGCGGAAGGGCTCGCTGGCGAAAAGCTTCCGGACAGCCGTTCCGCCCGAACTGAAGGAAATCATCACAGAGGAATTAAAGAAGATTGAGGAAGAAAATACTGAATATGCTGGGACTGGCGCAGAAAGCCGGACGGATAGCCTCCGGTGAGGTCGCCGCGGAAAACGCGATCCGGTCCGGCGCAGCGAGGCTTGTGATAGCCGCGTCGGATGCGTCGGCCGCCAGCCGGAAGCATCTGCTGGATATGGCGTCTTACCGGAAGATCCCCGCTCTGGTCTGGGGCGGCAAGGATGAACTCGGTCAGGCGATCGGAAAAAGCGAAAGAGCGGGACTCGTCATTACGGATGAGGGCTTTGCGGGCCGGATCGGCAGTCTGATCCGGCAGGAAACAGAACAGAAAGTTGATCAGGGGGTATAACAGATGGAGATTGATAAAAACAAAAGTACCGGAAGTGACGGGGAAGTCAAAAAGAAAAAATACAGCGTGGTTTTCAGGGCCGGCAACAGCCAGCAGAACAGCCTGAAGACGCGTCCGCAGGGAACGGTTCCCAGACAGACGAAACCGGCCTCTTCTTCGTCTGCGGCAAAACCGGCGGCTCCGGCTCAGAGACCGGCGGCTCCGGCGGCCAAAGCGCCCGCGAAGCCTGTGCCGGCAGCGGCGCCGGCCCCGGAAAAGACGGAAAAGGAAACGGAGGCCGTCAAGCCGATCGTTCCCGCTGCCGAGACGAAGCCTGCCGCCCCTGCCCCCACCGTGCAGGAAACAAAGCCGGAAATGCCCCCTGCTCCGGCTGAAAAGCCTGCCGTGAAAGCGGAAACGGCTGAGGCGAAGCCGGCTGCGATTCCGGAAAAAACCGTAAAGGAACAGGCGCCGAAGGAAGTGAAAGCGCCTGAAAAGGCTGCCGCAAAAACAGCTGCCAAGGCACCGGCCGCTCCCGCTCAGAAAGCGGCGGCACCGGCTCCCGCCGCAGAAGAACCGAGGACCTTTGCCCGCCGATTCGTCGACTTAAGCCAGGTCCGCGCGGCGGAACAGGAAGCGAAAAACCGCAGCGCCAGACTGGCGGCTGCCAAGGCGCAGGGTGAGCGCAGACCGCAGGGACAAGGCCGTCCGGCCGCTCCCGGAAGCGCTGCGCGCGGACCCCGCCCTGCCGGCACGGGGACCCGTCCCGCCGGCGGTATGGCGCCCGGAAGAGGTCAGGGTACCGGCGGACGCGGCCCGGCCGTTCCGAATAAAGATGAAGACGTCAGAACCGTCCGCCGTCCGGCGGCCGGCAGAACGTCGGCGTCCCGTACGGGCGCTCCCGCCCCGGACTTCGGCCTTGGCTTAAGCAAGGGCGGAAAGAATACCAAGCAGACGCAGCGGCAGGCCGGATCGGCCAAGGACAACAGCCGCTACAACAAGGGAGATTCCGATGAGATGCGCCGTCCCGGCGGGAAGAACGCCCGCGGCAAGGGCGGAAGCATCAAGGATCTGGAAAAGGCCGCGAAGGCTGCCAAGCCCGAAAAGAGCGAGCCGCAGATCAAGGTCATCACGATCCCGGACTCCCTGACCATTCAGGAACTGGCGCAGGCCATGAAGCTGCAGCCTTCCGCGATCATCAAAAAGCTTTTCCTGGCCGGCAAGGTCTATACGGTCAACCAGGAGATCGACTATGATACCGCGGCGGATATCGCCCTGGAATTCGACGTCGTGGCCGAGCAGGAAGAGAAGATCGACCTGATCGAACAGCTGCTGAAGGATACGATCGAGGACAAGGAAGAAGATCTGGTGCCGCGTCCGCCGGTGGTCTGCGTCATGGGCCACGTCGACCACGGCAAGACCTCCCTGCTGGACGCGATCCGCAAGACGAACGTCACCTCCGGCGAAGCCGGCGGCATCACGCAGCACATCGGCGCCTATACGGTCATGATCAACGGCCAGAAGATCACCTTCCTGGATACGCCCGGTCACGAAGCCTTTACCGCCATGCGTATGCGCGGCGCGCAGGCGACGGATATCGCGATCCTGGTCGTGGCGGCGGACGACGGCGTTATGCCGCAGACCGTGGAAGCCATCAACCATGCGAAGGCGGCCGGTGTTGAGATCGTCGTTGCCATCAACAAGATCGACAAGCCCGGCGCCAACGTCGAGCGCGTTAAACAGGAACTGACCGAATACGGCCTCATCGGCGAGGAATGGGGCGGCACCAACATCTTCGTGCCGGTATCCGCCAAGCGCGGGGACGGCATCGAGGAGCTGCTGGAGATGCTGCTGCTGGTCGCCGAAATGCACGAACTGAAAGCGAACCCGAACCGCCGCGCCCGCGGTCTGGTCATCGAAGCGCAGCTGGACAACGCCCGCGGCCCCGTCGCGACCGTCCTGGTCCAGAAGGGCACCCTGCACGTGGGCGACAACGTGGCGGCCGGCGCCAGCTTCGGCAAGATCCGCGCCATGCTGAACGACAAGGGCGAACGCGTGCAGAAGGCTCTGCCGGGCGAGCCGGTGGAGATCCTCGGCTTAAGCACGGTCCCTGCCGCCGGCGAAGTTTTCGTCTCTCCGGAGAATGAGAAGGACGCCCGCAGCTACGCGCAGACCTTCATTTCCGAGGAACGCCGCAAGATGGTGGAGGGCACCAAGTTCCATATGTCGCTGGACGACCTGTTCAGCCAGATCCAGAGCGGCAATATGAAGGAACTGAACCTGATCGTCAAGGCGGACGTCCAGGGCAGCGTGGAAGCGGTGAAGACCAGCCTGACCAAACTGTCCAACGAAGAAGTAGCTGTGAAAGTTATCCACAGCGGCGCCGGCAACATCACCGAATCCGACGTGACGCTGGCGGCGGCCTCGAACGCCATCGTGATCGGCTTCAACGTCAAGATCGACAACAAAGTCAAGGCGATCGCCGAGCAGGAGAAGGTGGACGTCCGGATGTACGACGTCATTTATAAGGCCATCGAGGACGTTCAGAACGCGATGCTCGGCATCCTGGAGCCGGTGTACGAGGAACAGGTCGTCGGCCACGCGGTGGTGCGGCAGGTCTTCAAGGCCTCCGGCGTCGGCAATATCGCCGGCAGCTACGTGCTGGACGGCAAGCTCGTCCGGAACTGCAAGTGCCGCGTCAAGCGGGGCGAAGAGCTGCTGTTCGACGGCCCGCTGGCCTCCTTAAAGCGTTTCAAGGATGACGTGAAGGAAGTCGCGGCCGGCTATGAATGCGGCCTGGTCTTTGAAAAGTGGGGCGAGTTCACCGTGGACGATACCATCGAAGCGTATACCCTGGTCCAGGTGGAAAGAAAACTGGCGGAAAAGAAAGCATGAAGCGAAACAGTGTCAAAAACGAAAGAATCAATGCCGAGGTCCAGCGGGCGCTGAGCCGGATCCTGCGGGAGGACGTCAAGGATCCCCGCATCCCGGTCATGATCAGCGTCACGAAGGCGGTCGTAGCCCCGGACCTTAAGACCTGCAAGGCGTATATCTCGGTGCTGGGCGACGAACAGACCAAGGCGGACTGCCGCGCGGCTTTAAAAAGCGCCGCCGGGTATATCCGGCACGAGCTGGCCGTCAGTCTGAACCTGCGCCTGACGCCCGAAATTACGTACGTTCTGGACGATTCCATCGAATACGGCGTGGAGATGTCGTATAAGATCGATGAGATCATGGAAAAGCAGAATGCCGCAGCCCTGCTGCGGGACGGTTCCGAAAACGAATAGGAGATAAACGTGAAAAAGTATTCCCTGAAACAGCGCTTCCGCTACTGGCTCGACAAACGGATGTCCAAAGGGACCATCAGCATGGTCAAACTGCTGGCTTTCGTCGTTCTGGGCGCCGTCCTCCTCGTGACGGTCCTGGTCATGCTTTTCCATATGCAGAAGGAAGGAAAGGGCTTTCTGGCCTCCTTCTGGGACAATCTACGTTCGGCCATGTCCTCGTCGTTCCCTTCCTCGGATTCGGGCACGATAGGCTACATCATCCTTTACACCTTCCTGGCGCTGGTCGGCATGATCTTCACCGGCATGCTGATCGGTATCTTCAGCAGCACCATGCGCGGCAAGGTGCTGGCGCTGCAGAAGAATAATCCCCAGATCATGGAGAAGGGGCACATCGTGGTCCTCGGCTTCCGCTTCGGGGAATACGCGCTGATCGAACAGCTGATCACGGCGGCCTGGGACGACAAGCGGACCATCGTGATCGCCGCGCCTTACGAGCGGACCGACATGGAGGACGCCGTCCGCGTCAACCTGCAGATCCCCAAGAACGTCAGCCTGATCTTTATCAACGCGGATCCGACCAATCCGAAAACGCTGGCCTGCTGCTCCATCCCGGACGCCCGCTCCGTCATCCTGCAGTCCAAGGACAAGGGCCGCGTCATCAAGGCGCTGCTGGCCGTTTTCGCCCTGCTGGAGGGCTGTGAGAAGTGCCCCGAGATTGTTGCCTCCGTGGACGGCCTGGCCAGCGACTTCCCGCAGAAGATCCTGGCGGACCGCAACGTCAGCCTGCTGTATTCCAACGACGTCGTGGCTCGGATCATCTCGCATGCCGCCACGCAGCCGGACATTTTCAAGACCTTTATGGAAGTCATCAGCTTCTACGGCTATGAGTTCTATTACGGCGCCATTGAAAACACGGCCGGCCTGCGCTTCGGACAGATCTATATGGCTTCCGCAAACGGCATCGTCTGCGGCCTGTACCGCGACGGGAAGTCGCTGCTGAATCCGGATCCGGAGACCGAGATCCGTGAGGACGACCAGTTCATCATCTTCGAGGAAGAACCGGGCGACATCCGCCTGAACGAGCCCGAAAAGAGAAGGATCCCGGGCGCGGTCGATCCGCCGCCTCTTCCCGAGATCCGCGAGCTGCTGATCATCGGCGCCAACCGCGAACTGCCGACCATCATCCGGGAACTGCCGGAAAATACCGAGAAGATCCGCCTGACGGGTCTGACGCCGGAAAACAAAAAGCGCTATCTGCCCGACGATTCGCTCTTCATGCCGGAAATCACCGCGGATTACCGCGACATTTCCGATCCGGCCGTTATCCGGGAAATGCTGGAGGGCGTGCAGCATCTGATCCTCCTGTGCGACCGCAAAAAGTCCGCGGAGGAAGCCGACGCCGAGGTCATGCTTCAGATCATGAAGCTGCGGGAAATGAAGCGCGAATACGGTTTTTCCTTCTCCATTACGGCGGAGATGATCTCCGAGAACAACCGCAAGCTGCTCAGCCGCGAAAACGACGAGGACTTTGTCGTGGCGACGGATCTGTCCTCCATGATCCTGGCGCAGACTTCGGAAGACGTCCGCCGCGTCGGCCTGTTTACCGATCTGCTGAATCAGGAAGGACATGAGGTGTATCTGAAGTCCGCACTCACGATGGGACTGGCGAATCTGAACCTTTCCGTCGGAGAGCTCCGCCGCCGACTGTACGCTATGGGATACCTGCTGATCGGGCTGCGGAAAGGCGAGGAGAGCCTGAACTGTTCGGACGTAAAGGAAACGGTCAATCTGCTTCCGTCCGACCGCCTGATCCTGATCGGGGAAGAATAAAACAAGTCAAAAAAGATAAAAAAGGAGGTGAAGCCATGGACGGATTATTGATCATCAATAAAGAACGCGGCTTTACCTCCTTTGACGTGATCGCGAAACTGCGGACGATCCTGGGGCAGAAGCGGATCGGCCATCTGGGGACGCTGGATCCGGAGGCCGAGGGCGTGCTGCCCGTCGTGCTGGGAAAAGCGACCCGCCTGGCGGAACTGCTGTCCGGCGGCGAGAAGGTATACCGGACGACGCTGCTGCTGGGCGTTTCGACGGATACGCAGGATACGACCGGCCGCCTGCTGCAGTACAATGCGCCGGCGGTTGACGAGGCGTTTATCCGCCGGACGGTCCTGTCCTTTGAAGGCGAACAGGATCAGCTTCCGCCCATGGTCTCCGCCAAGAAGGTGGACGGAAAGAAGCTGGTGGATCTGGCGAGGAAAGGAATCGAGGTGGAGCGAAAACCCGCCCGCATTATGGTCTATTCCATCGAGATCCTGAACGTTTCGCTGCCCAGGATTACGCTCCGGGTCCGCTGCTCCAAAGGCACCTATATCCGTACGCTCTGCCACGATATCGGGGAGAAGCTGGGCTGCGGCGCGGCTATGGAAAGTCTCGTCCGCGAGGGATCGGCCGGCTGCCGCCTGGAGGACGCCCTGCTCCTGGATGAGCTGGACGCCCTGTATCTGAGCGGCAGGCTGCCGGAGCGGGTGATAAGCCTTGAGGAGATCCTGGCCCGCTTCCCCGCTTTTGTCTGCCGGCCTGAGGCCGACCGTCCGGCGGAGAACGGAAACCGCCTGTCTCCGGATCAGGGACGGACGGCGGACGGCGCCGCCGGGGATCTTCGGACCGTTTATACTTCGTCGGGCCGTCTGATCGGCCTGTTTGCCGCAGACAACCGGGGCCGTCTGACGCCGCGCGTCATGCTGAACCAGGCGGAAGAAGAGGAGAAGCGCATAAAACGAGGCAGCGTGATCTCGCTGGGCAAGTTTGACGGCCTGCATATCGGCCATCAGGCGATCATCCGGAAAATGCTGGAACTCGGGGAAGCCGAAAAGCTCCGCCCGATCCTGTTTTCGTTTACCACGGCGCCGGAAGCGCTGACCCGGGGCCGGGCGGAAAAGCTGCTGTTTACGCCGGCGGAGAAGCGCCGGACCGCCCTGGAGCTTGGCGTTCGCGGGATCCGAGAGGTCCGCTTTACGGAAGATATCCGCAATATGCGGGCGATCGATTTCCTGAAGAACGTCCTGATCGGGATCCTGGGCATGCGGCAGATCGTCGTGGGCCCGGACTGCTGCTTCGGCTATCAGCGGGAAGGGAACGTGGAATTCCTGAAGGCTTACGCGGACGAACTCGGCTACGGCGTGACCGTGGTGGAAAAAGTCCGTCTGGACGGGGAGATCGTCAGCAGCACCCGGATCAAAAGCCTGCTGGCGGACGGAAAGCTGCAGGAAGCGCAGGCCTGTCTGGGACGGCCCTTCTTTTACAGCGGGCGCGTCGCGTACGGCGCCCGCCTGGGACGTTCGCTGGGCTTCCCGACGCTGAACCTTCCGGTCCCCGCCGGCAAATTCCTGCCGCCTTTCGGGGTTTACGCCAGCCGGACGGCCGTGGACGGAGCCGTCTGCGAAGGCATGAGCAATCTGGGGATTAAACCGACCGTTTCAGCGGAGGGCGGCAGACGGCCCGGTCTGGAGACGCATCTCTTCGGGGAAGCGGAAGAACTGTACGGAAAAGAGATCCGCACGGAGCTGCTTTCCTTCCTGCGCGAAGAAAAACGCTTCAGCTCTCCGGAAGAGCTCCGGGAACAGCTGAAGCGTGATGAGGAAGCCGTCAGGGCGTATTTTAGCGAAGAGATCAGTTGCTGATGTGGTGATGGCAGACGGGCGAGTCGTGCGTCAGCGGCAGGAAGGTATATCCGTTCGTCAGTCCCCAGACGATGATATCCTCCACGGCAGCCATGGAGTTCTTGTTCAGGTCATGCATCAGAACGACGGAATTGGTGCGTACGCTGATGCCGTTAACGGCGTTGGTGTACGCATCCTGCGTTGAGATGGCAAAGTTGCCGTCCCCGGTGGAAACGTTCCAGTCGAAATACGCGTATCCCTGCTGCTCCACCATGGCGGCAAGCCGGGAGATGATGCCGGGGTTGTAATTGGCCTTCGTCGTGGAGGAGCCGCCGATGAAGCGCAGGATATCCGGCGCCTTGCCGGTCTGTTCGACGATGATGTCCCGCATGGCGTTGATGTCGGCGAAGAAGGTCTCCTCGTTGGCATAGATCGCGTAATCGTGCGAGTAGGAGTGGATGCCGATGCTGTGACCGGCCGCCGCTTCCAGCGCGATGCAGTAGCTGTAGCCCGGCTTCTGATTCGTGACGAAGAACGTGGCCTTGATATTGTAGCGGTCCAGCAGGGCGAGCAGCTCCTCCGTATAAGGGCCGGGGCCGTCGTCAAAGGTAAGATAGATGACGCTGCCGGAGACCGGCTCTGTCGGCGTGATGACCGTCCCCGCCGGCCGGACGATGATCGTCCGGTGGATGCGCGCGGTATTGCCGGCTTTGTCGCTGACGGTATAGGAGATCGTGCGGGTCCCTTCCTGTGAGGTGTCCACCGTGCCGTTGACCTGGATCTTGTCCGTCAGATCTCCGTCTGCATTGTCCATCGCCGTCGCGCCGGGATCCTCAAAGACGTCTCCAACGTTCAGAATGATCTCGGATTTTCCGTTCAGGAAGAGATTCGGCGCGATCGTGTCGACGTAGTGGATCTCGCGTTTTTCCTCCGCCGTATTGCCGGCCTTGTCCGTTACGGTATAGTAGAAGAAGCCGTCCTCCCCGTCCCGCACGATGACGTCGGCGGTCACGTCGCCGTCGTAATAGTCGTAAGCGATGTAGCCCTCCTCCTGGTACGGCTCGCCGGCTTCCGGCTGGTAATTCGGGTCGGTGAGCAGATAGATATGCGGCGCCGTCAGATCCCGGATCGTGACGGTCCGCGTCTTCTGTACGGACTGCCGGCCGCGGGAGGCGGAATAGGTTATGTTGTAGATGCCGGGACCGGCGCCGTAATCCGGCTGCCCCTCGATCGTGACGGGGACGTTGACGCGGGCGGTAAACAGGAAGCCTTTATAGACGGCCTTTGCGCCGGCCTCCTCGTAATGCTCGACGCCGTAGCGCAGGAGCATTTCCTCCTCCCCGTTCAGGCTGATCTCCAGCGTCCCCTTCCACAGCAGGCTGACGACGGCCAGAAACAGCAGAAGGATAAGGCCGGCGCAGATGCCGGCGACGATCTTGCCGCGTTTGTTCAGTTTGTATCGCTTAAAATGCTTAGGCATAGGATCCCTCCGGGAATATCGTTTTCCATCTGCCTATCATACCCTTTTTCCCCGGCTTCTGTCAAGAAAGGAATTCTTCCTATTAAAAGGGCGCAAAAACTTCACACAAAAACGCTTTACTTTTTGAAAGAACTGTGCTAAATTATATCGCGTGCGCCGCTGCCCGGCTCCCGGAGTTCCCGACCGGAGCTCAGCAGACGGTAAGAATACTTATGGGAGGCTGTTATGACCAGCAAAGAAAGAAAGGCCGAAATCATCGCCGAATTCGGCAAGAACCCTCAGGACACCGGTTCGCCGGAGGTCCAGATCGCATTACTGACGGAACGGATCCGTGAGCTCACCGAACACTTAAAGGTCCATCAGAAGGATCATCATTCCCGCCGGGGCCTGTTCATGTTAGTCGGTCAGCGCCGCGGTCTGCTGGACTACGTCAAGAAGAACGATATCGAAGCGTATCGTAATCTGATCGAGCGTCTGGGTATCCGCAAGTAATCGGATGCAGGAGGGTGGAGGAATCCACCCTCTACTCATGCTGTTAATGACGGCAGATGTCTCTCGGGACATCAAAAAAGGAGATAATCCCGCTATTGTCTCTTTCTTTGTTGTTTCGAGCTTCTGCCGCCGAATGAATATAAAAAGGAGTCATTTATGTACAAAACCTATTCTATGGAACTGGCCGGCAGGACCTTATCCGTTGACATCGGCCGGGTCGGCGCGCAGGCCAACGGCGCCGCCTTCATGCACTACGGCGACACGATCGTCTGCTCCACCATCGCGGCCTCCGAAAAGCCCCGCGACGGCATCGATTTCTTCCCCCTGACCGTTGAGTACGAAGAGAAGATGTACGCGGTCGGCAAGATCCCCGGCGGCTTCAACAAGCGCGAAGGCAAGGCCTCCGAGCACGCCACGCTGGCCAGCCGCGTGATCGACCGCCCCATGCGTCCGCTGTTCCCGAAGGATTACCGCAATGACGTGACCCTGAGCAACCTGATCATGAGCGTGG